>CALBSZ010000328.1 GCA_937967665.1 uncultured Planctomycetaceae bacterium | reverse complement strand
TTGAAGTCGGTGGAGTAGACGCGGTCGAGGCACAGCTGCGGCTCCGGGTCGCCGTCTTTCCATCCTTTGGGGAGCCATTGGCCCGCCTCCGTCACCTCCTGCTTACGTTCGCTCTTGATTTTGCAGCCGTTCAGGCACACGTAGTAGGCAGACTCGCGGGCCTGGCGAGGCGTCATAAGAGCATTGCCGGTCCCGCCCTTTGCCTTGACGGTCAACTCTATGCCGCCCCGGCCAGCGTATTCGCCCTTTCGGAACTGGAAAAACCTCGCCTCCTGCTTGCGGCTGCACTCAGGGCACGTGATGTGCCATCGCCAGCGATCGTCCGCCATTGCCTCCTCTTCGCTGATGGTCGATGGCGACTCAGATGGCGACGATTCAAAAATATGCTTGTATCGGAAGACGTCTTTCGTTCGCTGCTTGCCTGCTTCAACCGGATCACCCGCCTTCGTGTCTGCGTTCCGATAAACATCGACTTCGGTGAACCAAACGTAATGGCACGGTTTTCCGCGAGTCCGCTGTCGACTGCCGGCCCACGCCAGGTGGATGACCATCGATCCCAGGTCAATCTCTTGGAGATTCCATTTGTGCCGCGGCGGAACACGAAGGCGACGAAAGCTAACGTACTTTTGCGACTCTTCGACCACGGTATAAATGCGATCGCGGAACTTCTTCGCCTCCAGCTCGTCGGGCACAACCACCATGCCCGGCGCAGGGAAGAATTCCGCCAGAAACAGTGGCACGGCGAACAGGAGGTTAGCTGTCTTATGCACTTGGGTTGCCGCTGGAACGGCTATGGAATTGCAATGCTTGGCAGCAGCGCACTCAAGTGGAAACCGCCACCAAGGGGAATCAGAAAAAGTAAACCCGCCGCGCCGGCTCTCCAGTTGTACGTTGCCGTCGCCAACGCCGAATCGCAGGTGTGATTCAATCCATTCGCAAATATTAGGAACTTCAACGCGCTCTGCCGCGCGATCAATGTGGCCCAGCAGCCATTGCCTGGCTTCATCCCGCAGCGTTTCGTCAATCTTGAGTTGCACACTATTTCAGGTCTTGCAGTGCCATGGCGACGTCGTCTCTAACTTTGGCGGCTGCTGCCATGGTTCGCTTGCGGGCCGCGTCATAGCCAGCCTTGCTGGTAGGACGCTTTTCCGGGATCGCGGCATCCAGTGCATCTGGCAGAGCTTCCACCACAGCAAATACTTGTGCGACGACCTGGTCAAAAATGCCTGCCACGACGTCTCGATATACCAATTCACCTGCTTCCTTCTTCAAATCGATAATGGCTCGCTCCTTGTCTAGGCGAGCAATCTCGGCCTGCTCTCGCGTCTTAATGATGTTCGCTTCGGTCAGCGACATCCCATCGACTTTGTGTTCCGTCGGCCCCTGGCCCAATTTGCTGTCGGCAACAAACTGGTCGACGGATTGCATGTCCCAGCCGCCGTCCTGCTTCACTGGGAATCCATCGAGCTTCAACCACCGGAAAACGGTCCGCTCGTTGACGTCATGCGCCTTGGAAATCTCCGACGGCGAAGTGTATCGCTTCTTGTATTTCGGATCCGCCTGTCGGATCGTCTCCAATTCCCGCTTGGTCAGCGGCTTGCCGTCTTTGATTTTTTCTTGCGCTTGGCGGATGATCGCGGCTTCGTTGAGCTTTTCGATCCGTTCGACGGCGCTGGCTTCTTCTTTCTCTTTGCCGGTCGCTTTGCCGGTCGCTTTGCCGGTTGTTTTGCCGCCTGTCTTTTGGCTTTTTTGCCTGTCAGATTTTCCCATCGCTGGACTATCACATCGCAATAAAGGGGATTGAGTTCGACTAACAACGCAACGCGTCCCGTTTGCTCGGCAGCAACGACAGCAGTGCCAGAGCCCGCAAATCCATCAAAGACGCAATCGCCTGCGTCGGAATTGTTGAGATAGGCGTTGGCGTATAATTCAACCGGCTTCATTGTCGGATGGTCGGCGCAAGCTCGCTCGCGATCTACTTCCCAAACGCTTGTCTTATGCCAGCCGGCCATCGGCCGCTTGTGTTTCTTCCCCCACGTCAAGAGGATTGGCTCGTGTGCGTAATCGTAATCCAGTCTCCCCATTGAGAACGTTGGCTGATTCTTTTTCCACACAAGAACATGGCGCGGCCTCAGCTTTGCCTCGTTCATCATCATCATCATCATCATGCCGAGTTCGCCTCGTTGCGGAGCGCAAACAAACAGCGTGCAATCATCAGCCATTACATGCTGCCGAATTGCGGCGAACGCTGGCCGAAGTTCTGTTTTAAGCTGCTCGGGCGCCAGGTCATCAGAGGCTAAGTTTTCTAAACATCTTCCCGACTTCTGGACGCTGTTTAGAAAACGGTTCTTTGCGCCAATCGATACGCCATAAGGCGGATCTGTAAAAACGCATGTTGCCCGCTGCCCATTCAGTAATCGCAGTAATAGAGCTTCCTCGCGGCAGTCGCCGCAAAGCAGGCGGTGCTTGCCAAGGATCCACAAGTCGCCTGGCTTTGTTACAGCCTTCTTTGGCGGAAGTGGAACATCATCCTCGTTGGCCGAATCCGAAGGCGTGTCCGAAGCCAGTCCATCCAGGAACTCAGCCAGGCCCGTCGTGTCGGCGTCGATGCCGGCAAGCAGCTCGTCCAGTTTCGCGGCGTCCGTAGTCGCCATGGCCGATACCGGATCGAACGTAGCCAAGATCTTGTCGGCCTCGGCATCGTTCAGGTCGACAACCAGAACCGGGATTTCCGCGGCCTCGTCGATATCCTTCCGCAGGTGGCCGTCGATCAGCTCGAGGCCGGCCTTGGTCCGCCTGGCTACCGCGGCGCCGGTCCACCCGACTTCCCCCAGGATCGCCTGCAGCGCGTCCTTCTGGGCCTGGGAATGAACTCGCCAATTCTTCGGGTTGGCCCGCAGGTCGCCCGCACGGTGCCGCTCCAGGCCGATTATCCGGTCGCGATAGGTTTCTGGTGGTGACATTGGTTTCAGGAATTATTATCCGGCCAAAAGACGCGGGGCGGGGGAACGCGTGTGTCGCTATATTCCGGGGGAGGACCCAAGGGGGGTGGGGTCAAGCGTCCTGAACGCGTCGCGTAGCCGCTCTACCTCCTCTGCCGTCATCAGCCTGGACTCGTGGATTGTGATCGCCTTGCCCATCGTGAATTCGATAAGGACGCCAGTAGCGTTACGTGAGACCCCAAGCGACTCAAACAAATCGCTCACAACGCCGTCTTGTAATATCAGATTCCTTGCCATGTATAACCTTGTGCTACGGCGCCGCCTGCACCACGACCTGGCCGTAGATCGTGACAGGCCCGCCACCCAGGTTGTTCGTCACGGTGCACGACACGTTGTATGTGCCTGCCGCCGTACCTGAATCCACTGTGACCTCGACCTTGGCCTCGTCGTTATCAATGCCGAGCTTGGTGACAGTGATGCCAGAGTCCGCTGTAGGCGTGCTCATAGTCGCCAACACAGCCCCGGTCGGCAGGATGCTTCGGATATCGCAGTTCCAAGAAACTCGTCGAACGTCGTCTGGGCGTGCATACAAAGCGTTCTCGGAAACCAGGCTGCCCGTGCCCGTGCGAACCAGTTGCCAGGTATGCTGTACAGGTTCGAGATCTCGAGTTTCCGTGGTTGATGCTGCCCCGTTCGCTAGTGCGGCGGTGGTAAACCGCTGCGTTCCGCCGTTGTCTT
>CALBSZ010000327.1 GCA_937967665.1 uncultured Planctomycetaceae bacterium | reverse complement strand
GCCGATGGACAGCAGGCACCAGGCCACGCTGCCACAGGCCGTCGCAAAGAATACTTTGGCGCGCTCGCGCAGCGGCAGGTCGTCAAACGACTCCAGTTCCGTGGCGTCGATGAATTGTCGCAGGACCAGCTGCGCGGTGCCCAGTGCCGTGAAGTAGAAGACGATCGTGATCAGCAGGTCGACGAGGTCCCAGCGAGACCGCTGGCGTGGTTGGTAGGCCAGCAGCGGTTCGCCGCGGCGCATCCGAACCACGGCTTTCGTCCATTGCCAAATGCACGATCCCATCAGAACGGCGTAGGTCCAGGCGAGCGCGAACTGCATGAAAAAAGTATCCGGTCTGACTTGCCCGTGAAATGAATGTGGCTGCTACTCTTGCATGAACCGAATGGCAGCCACGACGTAACCGAGCCCGGACTGAACGGTCGAGAGCACGGCCACCCAGACGCTGACGAACAAGGTCCAGTCCAGCCACGGTGGAACCTGGCCGCGTGCCGGGTTGGTGGGCCACCAGAGCGCGAACAGGCTGGCCCCGACGGCGACGCACTGGAAGACCATTTTCAATTTACCGGCCATGTTGGCCGAAAAGTCGCCGCCGGCGTTTTCGATGAAGCTGCGCAGCGCGGTCACCAGGATTTCGCGTCCGACCACCAGGGTCGCCATCCAGGCCCGAACCCCGGAATCCGGGACTGCCGCCAAGAAGATAAACGCGCCGCAGATAATGACTTTATCGACAAAGGGGTCAAATATCCTGCCAACTTGCGTTACCTGGTCGTACTTCCGCGCCCAATAGCCATCGATCCAATCGGTCGACGCCGCAATCACGAACACGACGAGCGCGGGAGAATAAAATGCCCCATCGATGAGTGCGAACGTGGCGATGGCCAGGATCAAGCGGGCCGTCGTGAAGATGTTGGGGACGTTGAAGATCGAAGGTTTACGGCTGAATTCCGTCATGAATTGCTAATTCTTTCCTGAGAAAGCAGTCCCGGCCGCCGCTGAGAACCTGGGGGCAAGGAATCCCGCCCGCGTGACGGGCGGCCGTGCAGGAACTCAACGACGCAACGGCATTAACGAACTTTGCCGACGGCGACACCGACCAGATCGTACTCCCGCGCCGCGACAATTTCACAAGCAACGATACTTCCTGTTTTGAGTTTCCGCTGATTCGCAGTCACATACACCAGCGCGTCCACATCCGGCGCGTCGGCGTGCGAGCGACCCATCCAGACGTCGGGCTGATCCGCTACAGGGCGATCGATCATGACGTCCTGGCGCAACCCGATTTGCCGCTCCGACCACGCGAACGCATTCTGTTGCTGCACTTCCATCAACCGATTCTGCCGCGCCAACTTGACGTCTTCCGGCACGTGGCCGTCGAGCAAAGCGGCCGGGGTATCCGGTTCCAGCGAGTAGGTGAACACGCCCATCCGTTCAAACTTCTGCTCCGCAACAAAGTCGACCAGCTCCGCAAACTGCTCCTCCGTTTCGCCCGGGAAGCCGGTGATGAACGTCGTGCGCATCGTCAGCCCGGGGATCGCCTCGCGCATTTGGCTTAACAGGTCCTCGGTCGCCGCGCGCGTGACGCGCCGCGACATCCGCCGCAGCATCGTGTCGTTGATATGCTGCAGGGGCAAGTCCGCGTAGGGAATGATCTTGTCGCAGGAAGCGATGGTTTGCAGCAAGCGATCGTCAATGTACATCGGATACAGGTACATCAGCCGAATCCACTCGATCCCGTCCACCTGGTTCAGCTGTTCGAGCAGTTCCACCAGCCGCGTTTCCCCGTACAAATCGAGCCCGTAGTACGTCGTGTCCTGCGCCACGAGGATCAGTTCGCGGACGCCATCTTCGGCCAGTTGCCGCGCTTCGGCGACAACGTCCTCGATCGGTTTGGTGGCATGCTTGCCGCGCATTTTCGGGATCGCGCAGAAGGTACAGAGCCGGTCGCAGCCTTCTGAAATCTTCAAGTAGGCGAAGTGGCGAGGTGTAATGCGGAGGCGATTCCTGTCGTCGAGCGCGCGGATCGGCGCTGGTCGAAACACCGTGCGCTGCTCGTCCAAGTCCCCCACCAGACGATCCGCCATCTTGGTAATCGCCTCACGGCCGAAGACGCCGACCAGGCAGTCGATATCCGGTCGCTGCTGCAGCAATTCTTCTTTTTGCCGTTCGGCCAGGCATCCAGAAACAATCACGCCGCGCGTGCGGCCATCGCGTTTCAGTTTCAGCATTTCGTCCACCGCCGCAAACGACTCTTCCCGCGCTTGTTCGATAAAACCGCAGGTATTCACCACCACGAAGTCCGCGCCGTCCGGATCCGCGACGAGCTGGTAGCCGTCGATTTGCAGCAGGCCCAGCATCCGTTCGCTGTCGACGAGATTCTTCGGGCAGCCGAGGCTGACAAAGGCGTAGGAGCCTTTCGGAGTCGTGTTTTCCGGCCTGTCATTCAGAACGGTCAGTTGGGAATCCATGAGGGTCTCGCGGGGCGGGTGCTTAAGTGTCGGGGCAGTCCTGCCAGCGGAAGTTGTCGGGAAGTGTCCTCATCTTGTCTTGCTGGATGATTGGGCACACTGGCCCGCAGCGCCAGCAAGGGAACTCATGCAGTTTCCCTCGCTGCCGCCTCGGGCTGCTGAGGGAGCACCACTAGATTGGGGGCACTACCGGTTGTCGCGATCGTTTGACAATCCAAGGGCAAGCTGGTTATTCTACATCGTTGACACTTCGCTGACGAGAGCCATTCATTCGCGACGATCAAATTGGATGGGCTCACCACACACCCCTCACCAACCGATACCCCTCACCAACCGATACCACTGACCAATGCGGTCGTTCTTACGCAGGCTCACCGGGAAAATGACGTTTCGAGCGATCCCGGTTGCGCCGAAGCTGATTGTGCTGGCCGGCATCCTGGGAGTTCTGGCCGGTTACGGCGCCGTGGCGTTCACGATTTGGATCGGTACGGTGACCCGCTTCACGGTCGACTATTTCTATGCACAGAGCTTGCTGAGCGGACCATACCTCGTGGGACTGGTCGCTTGCCCCGCCGCGGGAATACTGGCTGTCGCCTGGCTGACGCGCAAGTTCGCCCCGGAGGCCGAGGGGCATGGCGTTCCGGAAGTGATTGTTGCGATTGCCCGGCATGACGGCCGGATTCGTTCCCGCGTGGCGCTCGTCAAGATCATCGCCAGCGGAATCTGTATCGGCACGGGTGGCTCGGTCGGCCGCGAAGGTCCGATCGTGCAAATCGGCTCGGCCCTGGGCAGCACGATCGGGCAGTGGTTCGGACTTGCGCCGCGACACGTCAAAGTCCTGGTCGCCGCGGGTGCCGCGGCCGGCATCAGTGCCACCTTTAATGCCCCGCTCGCGGGTGTCGTCTTCGCCAGCGAGATCATACTCGGCAGCTTCGCGGTCGAGTCGCTGACACCGATCGTCGTGGCAAGCGTGCTCGCCGACATCATTCAAGTGAAGATCGGCGAACACGGTCACGGAGCCGCCTTTCCCGATATCGTTCATCGCTACTCGGGTGAGTGGCACGAACTGCCTTCGTACATCGTGCTTGGCCTGATCTGCGGAATCGCCGCGGCACTATTCATCAAATTCCTGTATTGGTTTGAAGATTTCGGAAGAATCAGGCTGAAGTCGTGGTGGCAACGCGCGCTCCTTTGCGGGCTATGCGTCGGCGCTGTCGGAACGCTCTATCCGGCTTCTCCGTTCGCTCGAATTGAATCGGCCGTGCAGGAACCGGCGGAACTTCGGTCGCCGGCTCTGTTCGGCGTGGGATACGCTACCGTTCGCACGGCATTGCACTTGAAATTCGAAGGCAACGGTTACCCGACCGACGAAGCTGCCAGCATTGTCTTGACGAGCGAGGAAATGAAGTCTGTGATCTGGTGGCTGTTGGGACTGGCCCTGCTGAAGCCGATCCTGACAAGCATCACTTTGGGTGGCGGTGGTTCCGGCGGCGTGTTCGCGCCTTCGCTGTTCCTGGGGGCTTGCCTGGGCGGCGTGGTCGGCCTGGTGGTGAATCTCGTAGCGCCTTCCCTTAGCGCGCAGCCGGGGGTCTACGCCATCGTCGGAATGGGGGCCGTCGTTGCCGGCACGACCCACGGGGTGCTCAGCGCGATCCTGATCGTTTACGAAATGACCGATAATTACCAGATCATCCTCCCCATCATGGCGGCGGCCGGGTTGGCGAGTCTGGTGTCTCAAGTGGTCGACCCCGAAAGCATCTACT
>CALBSZ010000326.1 GCA_937967665.1 uncultured Planctomycetaceae bacterium | reverse complement strand
CGGCTGAGGGGAAAGGAGGCGACCGCTCGCGCTGCGCGCGCAGGGAATCCGTGCTCCGCTACCGTTGACTGAGACTGGCGCGCGGCTGAGCGGGACTCGAAGGAGACTCGACGTGCGCGTAAATCGCCTTGGCGTGCGCCAATTCGGCCGGCGTATAAAGCGGTCTCGTAGTTCCATTGGCACGCGTGTAAAGCTGTCCCGCCAACTCCTCCCAGGACATGTCGTTTTCCACGTGCCAAATCGCCAGCTGGATCAGCTTTTGGCTGTAGGCTTCGCGGGCCAACAGCGAAAGCAGTCCCGCCACCTCAGGTTTCGTCGTGACCGAATCCAATGGTTTCAACTCATAGGGGTGCAGCGGCCGCGGGTCGGGTTTGCCATGTTCGAGGCAGACGCACGGGACTCGCACCTTTACTGTTTTTCCCGGTGGGACGTTGAAGAAGGGAAATTGACGTTGCTGGTTGTTGCCGGCGCCGACAGCCTGCGGCAGGTTGTTCTGCGGTTGATTTGCCAGCGGTGGGAAGTTAAACGGGCCCGGCTGTTGCGCCAGCACGGGAACGGCGGCAAACGCGGGGGGCAGCTGAATGGTCAGCGGCTGGTTGCCGATATTCTTGATTTGCACCGTCATCCGCGTGGAATCGCGGGGAATGACACCGACTTCCACCTGTTTTGCGGCGACCGCTTCGAACAGCGGAACGGGCGTTGGTTTTTCCGGCGTATCCCGTTTGGCCGCGGTTAGCGAGGATACAGAAACCAGCAAGGCAAGAATACCAACGGGCAGGGGCAAAACGTGACGCATGATGAAACTCCTCAGTTCCGATACGGCGTGCCAGAGCCCCTGAAGCCGTAAGCAAGTTCTCTTCTTATTCTAATCGAATGAGCCGTCGCGGGTCAAAAGGGAAAACTCGCAATTTTTTCGCCGAACACCGGTTTAAAGCAGCCCGCCAGGAGCCGCCAGGAAAGGAACACTGATCTTCACTAATCGACACTAATGATATCCGCTCTGTTCGATTAGTGGTTACTAGAGGTGATTAGTGTTCTGCTGCCCCTCTTTCGCGACCCCGCAATCGAATGAACTCGGCGTTACATGTCTGCGGGTTTTTCTTTCATGGAGGTAGGCGGAAGGCTGATTCTTTTCGATTGGCGAAGCAAGTAAACGCCGGGGATAGCACAGGTCAGCGTAAGTGAGCAGTATTTCCAGGCGTACTTCTCTGCCACTTGCAATTGAAATGCGAGCACGGAACGCTGGCCCCCTCCCATGACATTGAAGAACGTGCCCCATTCCTCGCGACCGACGCTCACGAAATCTGTCGAACTCCCGTAGTGTGCGGCAACAGAAAATCTCGCTGACCAATACCCATAAAAGCACCATAGTGAGTAAACCGCGCATCCTGCTGCAAGAGCCAGCAGAGCGATTCCGAGAACAAAGGTAATGCGGGGCTGAGATAATGTCATTTTCATTACCGGGCCAAAACGTGACAGGTCTAATGTACTAGCTACGCCGTGCTTGAACCGGCTTACTATAGTCGCATTAGCCGTCCCTGGTCAAAAGAAAAACGTACGGTTTTGTCGCCGATCGCGGGGTTGAATCAACCGCCGCCCAAGCACCGGCACGCATTCGAAAGCGGAAAGGAACACTGATCTGCACTAATCATTTCCGCATTGTTGGATTAGTGATTGTTAGTGGCGACTAGTGTACCGCTGTCCGTGAGGTAAGCCCGATGCAACAGGAAAACCGAGAATTGGAATACAACTGATCAGTATTCGACCATGTCGAGAACTTCAGAAACGGACTCGCCGGAGTGAACAAAGGACAAGAAAAAGGATACATTGACGAGCATGGCCGGTTTTTGTGGGAGGGGCTTTTGCCTCAGTAGGAGATCCCATTCGGATCGACCGGTGAATTCACCAGTTTTTGGACCTGCTCAGTTTTACCTGCCTTGATATTGAGGACGATGATGTCAGACCACGTTGTGCTACTTTCATTACCGGGACTTCGCGAAGAGGACGTCCAGCGCATGCCCCATTTGCAGCGGCAGATGGCGGCTGGCGGGGCAGCTCAATTAAGCCCCAGCTTTCCCTGTGTCACCTGGCCGGTCCAGGCCAACATGCTGACGGGCAAGTTGCCGCGCGAACACGGAGTCACCGCGAACGGTTTTTTCTGGCGGGACAAGGCCCAAGTCGAGATGTGGACGGCGTGGAACGAGAAGATCCAGGCGCCGCAGATCTGGGACCTGCTGCATCGTCACAATCCGGAAATCACGTCGGCCGTCTGGTTCCCGATGTTGAGCAAGGGTTGCGGCGCCGATTACATCTGCATGCCGGCGCCCATTCACAATCCGGACGGTTCCGAGTCGCTTTGGTGCTATACCAAGCCGGTCGAGCTTTACGGCGAATTGCGGGACGCCTGTGGTCATTTTCCACTGAAGCACTTTTGGGGCCCGCTGTCGAACATTCAATCGACCGCCTGGATTGTGGAATCCGCGATCCTGGCCGCCGCACGATTCCGGCCGAATTTTTTCTACCTGTATCTTCCGCACCTCGACTACGCCGCGCAGAAAATGGGCCCGTCCAGCGAGCAGGCAGTGGCCGCCGTCGGCGAACTGGACCAGGTACTCGGCAAGCTGTTCGCCGGCTTGGAAGACTCCCTGCAGGGGGACAACTTGTTGTGGCTGGCCGCCAGCGAGTACACGATCGTGGACGTGAACCACGTGACGTATCCCAACCGCATGCTGCGCGAAGCCGGCTTGCTGACGGTGGTGGAAAAGGACGGCGGCGGCGAACTGATCGATTTCTCCCACACGCCGGCCTGGGCGCTGGTAGACCATCAGTTTTCTCATGTCTACGTCCGTAACGCTCAGGACGTGAGCCGCGTGGCTGCGACCTTTCGCGATGTCGCCGGAATCGCCGAAGTGCTGGTGGGCGACGAGCGCGCCAAGTACGAATTGGATCACGAACGGTCCGGCGAGATTGTATTGATTTCGACGCCAAACAGCTGGCAAGCGTATTACTGGTGGCTGGAAGACGGTCGCGCTCCCAGTTTTGCCCGGACGGTGGATATTCACCGCAAACCGGGTTACGATCCGGTTGAACTGCATGTGGACATGGCCACGCGTTCCACGCCGCTGGATGCCACGCTGATCAAAGGTTCCCACGGCGCGCCCGCTCGCGACGAATCGCAGTGCGGCGTGATCCTGTCGTCGCAACCCGGGGTGCTCGATCACCAAGTCATCGCCGATACCGACGTCTGCGACCTGGTGCTCCGCCAATTCGGCATCTGAGTCCCGACCGAAAGCGATTCCCGTCAGCATATCGGTCTGGAAAGTGTGGCCGCGACAAGGAAACCTGGAAAACAGCGGAAGGAAGTGGGATGTGTAGATGCATGGCACCTCGTACCGTTTCTACTTCTGGAGAGGCGGATGACTGACGCGGAACATCACGAGGACCCTTTGCTGGCCCGCATGAGGGAGGGGGACGAGGATGCGCTAGCGGAAGCGTTTTCACGCTATCGGGACCGGCTGCGGCGGTTGGTGACGTTCCGGCTGGATCGGCGCATGTATGGCCGGGTTGATGCGGATGATATTTTGCAGGAGGCCTTTTTGAACGCGTCGCAGCGGATCGCGCATTTTTTCGACGAATCGGAGGCCTCGTTCTTCATCTGGTTGCGGTTGATCGTCTGCCAAACCCTGATCGAGGTCCACCGGCGGCACCTGGGAGCTCAGGTTCGTGATGCGGGCCGCGAGTTTTCGCTGCAAGCAGGCGGTTTTCCGACCGCCACGTCCACCTCGCTGGCAGCCCAACTGGCCGGCGACCTGACCACCCCCAGCCGGGCCGTGATGAATGACGAACTTCGGAACCAGTTGGAGCAGGCGATCGGGGAGATGTCCAGTGTGGATCAAGAAATTCTCGCGCTGCGGCATTTTGAGGAGTTGAGTAACAAGGAAGTGGCGGAAGTCTTGCAGATTGAACAGAAAGCTGCCAGCATCCGCTACGTGCGTGCCCTGGCGCGACTGCAGAAGATACTGGTGGGACTGGGAATTGTGGCAGAATAGACCTGCGTCACGATGGGCTTGAAGGGGGATTCGGCGGCATGAGCGAGCCGACGGAACAACGCGACCTGATCGACATGCTCGCCGACGAGTTCACGCAACGGCTGCGCGCCGGCGAGCGGCCGTCAATCCAGTCGTACGTCGAGAAATATCCGCAGTGCGGCGCGCAAATAAAAACGCTGTTTCCCACCATCCATCAGATCGAATCGGTTAAGCAGCGCCATGAACAACAGGTCTGTCAGCAGTCCGCCAAAGGGCCCGACCAGCTGGTGCAACTGGGCGACTTTCAAGTCGTCCGCGAGGTCGGTCGCGGCGGCATGGGGATCGTATACGAAGCGATTCAGCAATCCCTCGGCCGCCGAGTTGCCGTAAAAGTACTGCCTCGGCAACTGCTGCTGGACGAAAAACACTTGCAGCGTTTCGAGCGCGAGGCACGCACGGCGGCACAACTGCACCATACGAATATCGTGCCGATTCTGGGCGTCGGCGAACACGATGGCTATCACTTCTATGTGATGCAATTCATCGACGGCGACGGGCTCGATAAGTTTGTCGCTGCCACGAACCCGCAAGTCACCACGGCGCACGTTCCCCGGCACGACGCGCCCACACAGGCGTACGACGACGATACGAACCGGGACGACGATGATTCTGGCGAGCCGCCCCGTACGGCTCCTGCGAAACCGCTGCCGCAACTGGGAATCGATTACTACCGCCGCGTTGCCAATATCGGCCAGCAAGTCGCCGACGCGTTGGATTACGCGCATCAGCGGCAGGTTTTGCATCGCGATATCAAACCTGCGAACCTGCTGGTCGACGAGGACGGTATCGTCTGGGGAACCGGTTGCGGCCTGGCGAACGCAGTCGAGCATGACGATGTCAGCCGGACGGGCGAAGTCGTGGGAACCGTCCGCTACATGGCGCCGGAGCAATTCCTGGGTCGCGCGGACGCGCGCAGCGACCTCTACAGCCTGGGCCTGACCCTTTACGAATTGCTCGCCTTGCAACCGGCGTTCGACGGTTCCCGCCGTTCCAAAACGATCGGCGAAGCCATGCGCGTCGAGCCGCCTCGACCGCGCGCCGTCAATCCTGCCATCCCGCAGGATCTGGAGACGATTGTTTTGAAGGCGATTGCGATCGAGCCGGAGCGGCGCTACGCCACCGCTCGCGACCTGGCCGACGACCTGTCGAATTATCTGGAAGACCGTCCGATTGCCGCGCGCCGCGCGACCATGGCCGAACGACTCTGGCGCTGGTGCCGGCGGAACCGGACCGTGGCGTCTTTGGCCACGATGGCAGCGCTGCTGTTGATCACCGTGGCCATCGTCTCGACATTCGCTTATTTCCGCGTCAACGCTGCGCTCCGCGAAGCCGAACTGACGTCCACCCTGGCCACCGATGCCTTGGACCAGATATTTGAAGATTTTGCCGCCGAACGGACCATCGTGCCGGCCGAGATTCGGTTGGAGACGGCGGATGCGGAAGCGATCGAATTGCCCACGCAGCCTGTGCTTTCAGAACAGTCCGCCACGCTGCTGCATCGGATGCTGGAGTACTACGACGACCTGGCGATGCTGTCGGCCGGCGATGACGCGCTGGCCGAAAAGATCGCGGAAGCCAATCGAAAGATGGGCGACATTCATCTGCAGCTGGGCCAGCATGATAAGGCTCAACTTGCCTACAATGCCGCCATCGCTCAGTTCAAAGACCTTCCCGACTCCGTTGGGCAAAACCGCCGTGTCCTGCGGTTGGCGAGTACCTACAATCAGCTGGGTAATGCTTATCGCGAGGCGGGCGAGTACGAACAGTCCGAGGCGGCGCACCAGGACGCCCGGGCGATTCTGGAACCACTCGTGCCGCTGCCGGTCGATTCCAGTTCACCCCCGGAGCTTCGCTATGAGTTGGCGCGGACCATGTACTTGGAACTGTATGAACCGGAGGTCCCGGAGAACGCACCGGGGCCGGGCGGTCCCGGCCGGGAACCTCCCGGACACGGCGAGGGGCCGCCCTTCCTGAATGGGCCTCCGCGCGGCGGACGGCGGCCGGCCGGTCCGCCTCGTGGCAACGACCCTGATGCGGACCCGCGTGATGGTCGGCCCGGCAGACCGCCGCGGCGGGACGGTCCGCCGCCGCACGATCCGCTGTTCTCCGGCAAGGCGATTCCCGGTGAGGGACCTCCGCACGTGCCGCCCGACTTGGACCGCGGCCGGCCAGGTCCGGGGAAGCTTCCACGCTTTGGACGGCGCGAGACGGGGCCGCTCCGCGAACTCAAGGATTTCACGGATCCGATTGTAATCTTAGACGCGCTGGTTGCGGAGTTTCCGGAAGTTCCCGAGTACGCTTTCTTGCGCGCCTGCTGTTATCGAGAACAGTCGGCGTTCGTATTTCAGCTGTCCGCCGAAGAAGGAAGGAAAT
>CALBSZ010000325.1 GCA_937967665.1 uncultured Planctomycetaceae bacterium | reverse complement strand
GATTCAACAAAGCAGGTTCAGGGCATCTACATGCTCGAACCCTACGATCCACGCAAGATCCCCGTGCTGATGGTCCACGGACTGTGGTCGAGTCCTACGACCTGGACGCAGATGTTCAATGACCTGCAGGGACTCCCGGAGATTCGGCGCAACTATCAGTTCTGGACCTATCTCTACCCAACGGGACAGCCGTTCTGGTTCAGCGCCGTGCAGTTGCGAGACGAATTGGAAACCCTGCACCGCCGACTCGATCCGGGCTACGACAATCCCTTCATGAACCAGATGGTACTGGTCGGGCACAGCATGGGAGGATTGGTATCCCGGCTGCAGACGATCGACAGCAAAGACGACTACTGGCGCATCATCAGCGACAAACCGTTTGAAGACCTGAATGCGACCCCGGAAGTTCATGCCAAGCTGGCCAAGGCGCTGTTCTTTAGCCCCAACCCGTCGGTGCGTCGCGTGGTGACCATTGGCACGCCCCACCGCGGCAGTGAATTCGCCAACGACTACACGCGGTGGATAGGCCGGAAACTGATTACACTACCCAAGATGATCATGGCGACCACGAACAGCGTGGTACGCGACAATCCGGGGTTCTTCAAGGACACCGACCTGATCACCACCACGACCAGCGTCGACTCGCTCGCTCCCGATTCGCCCGTCTTGCCCGTGATGCTCCGTTCTTCCAAAGCACCCTGGGTTCGTTTCCATAACATTGTAGGCGTGGTCCCTGAAAAAACGTTCTTGGGCAAGATCTCGGAAAAGGGAGACGGCGTGGTGGCCTTTGCCAGCGCTCACCTGGAAGATGTCGAATCTGAAATCATCGTCCCGTCGGATCACGTCAAGATTCATCAGCATCCCAAGAGTATTCTCGAGGTGCGGCGCATTCTGCTGGCGCACTTGCGCGACGTGCGGATGCAAATCGCCAGGCTGGAACAGCGCCAGCCGGTTCCGCTGCTACCTTCCGGCGTGGCGGTTCCGGTTCCGACGCAGCCGCCCGCCGAAGCGCAACCAGCGGCGTATCTGAAACACCTGCCGCCGGTCGTGGATGTTGACGGGAACGTCGAGGTTGGTCCTCAGCCAGTGCAAAACCGAGAGACTCGGGATGCCAGCGCTTCGACTGTTGAGTACGGGGACACGAGCCTTTCTCCGTGACCCGCTGGGGAATTCCGGACGAGTTTTCCCGCGCGTCGCCGAACCCAACTCAGTCAGGGCGAACAGCAGAACTCGGTTTCCGCGTTCTCCTCAGAGTCGGCTTCCAGAGCCAGTTCGTCACCATCTTCTTCGTCGAACGAAGTCACGATTTCGGCCAGTTCGCCGCGCATCACGCGGACCGACTGGGGGGCTTCGATGCCCAGGCGAACGGTTTGGCCTTTGATTTTCAGGACGGTGATCTTGATAGTGCCGCCGACTTGAATTTCCTGCTGTTGTTTTCGAGTAAGTACGAGCATGTCACACTCCTTTGCGAACTTGAGATGAGAGGTTTGATGAGCTGTCTGTGGGGTATTCTACGCACTTGATGTGCCAGAGTTCGGAGGCACTGGGAGAAAACGCCGTAAGTGAATAGCTGCAAGGCATTTGTGCTGAGGCAGTCGTAGCGCGGGACGCGGACACATAGTGTCGGATCTACAAACGCAACCCCAACATGTTGTAAAAACGAGGAAAGATTGCCGAGCACAGCAGAAAGACTCGCGAAACGACAGGTACGCACCACCCGGTTTAGCGAGCCTGGCTGCGGCGCGCCAATTCGTCGCGGATCTGGGCGGCCAGTTCATACTGTTCGGCTGCGATTGCCTTGTCCAGTTTTTCCTGGAGTGTCTGTCCCACGCCGAACTGATCCCTTAGCATTTCGCGAAATTCTTGCAGTTTCGCGACCAGTTCGTCGCTCTCGTATTCTTCCATGGCGTCGTGGGCGACAAACAACTCGCGAATGCGCCACAATCCGTCATTGATGGCGTGGATCGCTCCCTCAGGACCGCGTCCCCCGTCTTCCAATTCGGCGAGCGCGGCGGCTTGCGTGCGGTGAAACAAAACGAACGGACGATATTGCTCGTGCGTAACCGTCCACTGTTCGTCCGACGAATGGTCTCGGCAGAAGTCCATCAGTGCCAGCGTGTGGTCGGCATCGCGGACAGCGAGATCGTATTCCCGCAATGACAGCCAGCAGATGCGGCGATGATAAAACTGCACGAATTCGCGATCCGCCTCGATGCACTGTTCTTCGTCCATTTCCAGGTCATCGCCGAACATGATCGTTTGACTGACCAGATGGTCGTAGTACGTCTCTTCCCCTTCCGGACGGAGACCGTCGGGGCGGCCCGTGACTTCCAATTGCAGCAACCCCATATCAATCCGCATCTGCAGAATATCCCGCCCGTCGGAACCTTTTTGACGCCGCACGGACAACGCTTGCGCGTCAAATTCCCAATCACGAAGGATAGCATCGATATTCTGGCGTTTTGACATCAGGCCGAGTGACCCAGGGACAGGGTAAACAAAGGGAACAGCACCAGAGACAGAAGTTCGCGCCTCACAATTTTGATTATAACCGAAAACAGCGCGAGGATCAGTAGTCGCGATCGACGATTCGGAATTATTCACCGTTTTACGCCGCCGAGGCTTTACAAGTTGCCTGCTGCTGATTAGGTCAAACGCGTTTTTGATTCCATCAGCATCCTCTGTACGCGGCCACGACGCCCTGCTGTGACGAAGGTGGCCGGATGGTGTACCATATCGCGAACTGTTCGACGGTGGCCAACGTAAACTGATTATTTGACAGCTGAAAGCTTCCTCCCATGAAACCGCTACTCGGAAAACTTTTGCTGTGCAGTTGTTTGTCCGTTGTCGTCGGCTGTCGCGAAAGCGCTTCCCCGGATGCGGCACCGCCGAGGAACACTCAGGCGGAGGTCACGCTGCACGTTCTGGTGGTTGACGATCCCGAACTGGCTGCGGAAGTGGAACGCCAGTGGACGGCGCGAGGCGGTTCGCTGGTGGTCCGCGAAACCACCGCGGCGAAACTCGCCGAACCGGCAACGCAACACCTGAACGCGGATGTAATCGTCTATCCGACAAGCCTGTTGGGAGAACTGGTCGAGCGGCATTTGGTTGCGCCCGTGTCGCGTGAAACGCTGAACGATCCCGAATTCCATCGCCGCGACATCCTCGAACTCCCGCGACTCAACGATTGTGTCTTTGGAGGCCAGACCTATGCCGTCTCGATGGGGAGCCCCGCGCCGGTGCTCTACTATCGACGCGACCTGCTAGCGCAAGCCGATTGCCCGGTGCCGGCGACCTGGAAACAGCTGCAGGAGACCGTAGCCAGGCTGCAGGAAGAGGCGTCCTCTCCCGCGATCATCAGCCTGGAACCATTGTCCCCGAGATGGGCCGGACAGATGCTGCTGAACCGGGCCGCCGGATACGTTTATCAATCCGATCAGCTGGCGACCGTCTTTGACCTCGACACCATGGAACCGCTGCTCGACAGCCCACCCTTCGTCCGCGCGCTGGAAGAACTCATGGCCGTCAACGGCGAAGCGGCCCTCACAGCAACTCCCCGGTCGTGCCTGGAAGCGATTTACAGCGGGGAGACCGTCATGGCACTCACCTGGCCCACTCCGCTGGCAAACGTAGATTCCGACAAGCAGCTCGACATCGCCATCGCCGCGTCCCCCGGTTCGGAAGAAGTGTACCGGTACCGCGAAGCGGCGTGGTCGCCACGCGCGGCGCCGCAGCATGTCACGCTCGCTGGACTCTCCGGCCGCCTGGCTTCGGTTACCCAGTATTCCAGTTCGCCCGCGGCCAGTGAACTGTTCCTGATCTGGTTAGCGGGAAAAGAAATGTCGCCCATCCTTTCCCGTCGCAGCCTGCATACGACCTGGTTTCGCAGGAGCCAGTTCGGGACACCGTCCTCATGGATGGAAAGTACCAACGGCGAGCTGGCGAAGGAATATGCGGAGGTCACCCATTTCGCCCAAAAAGAATGCCCGCGGTTTCAATCGCTCCGCTTGCCAGGAACGATCCGCTACCTGGCCGCGCTGGATGCGGCCGTGGCCCGGGCGGTGTCGGGCGAAGTGCCGGCGGAACAGGCGCTGGGCGCGGCAGCGGACGAGTGGCACGAGATTACTCGTGAATTGGGAGTCGAGCGACAGCGATCGGCGCATCGCCGCAGCCTGGGACTGGGAAGGTGAGGAATGAGGAATGATGAATGAGGAATGAGGAATGAGGAATGCAATGGGGGGCTAGCCCGGATTATTCATGGTTGTAGGGTGTCGAGCAAACGAGCGAAAACGGGTGGTTCTGCATTCGCGAACAACTCTCGTGAGCAGACAGCGTGTGAAAACAAGCGCGATTCGTTTGCGCTGGCCCACCAATCACTAGACGACGTAGCCGGCGAGGTCGATGTGGGGGGCGAGGGTGCGTTGGAGGTCGTCGCAGGCGGCGCGGGCGCGGTGGATTTCCTGAGGCGACGCGAGCTGGCGGGACGCGATGACAGGACGGTCGAGGGCGCGCGCTTGTTCGGCAAAGCGGCGGGGCTCGTCGACAGGAAGCACAATGAAATCGGACCAGTCCGCCGGCTCTTCATCCGCGGACAAGAGCTGTCCAGCCAGCAGGTTCGGAGTTTGCGACTTGCTCCAGTCGTGAACTGTTCCGGCGCTCATCAACAGGCAAGCGGCGGCAGGATATTGGGCGATCTGCCGTCGACGCTCGTGCGTGTTGTGCTGGGGGGACAGTTGGACGCATAACAACACTCCGACGCGCGAAGCCGCTTCCAGTAACGACTTGTCAGGATCCGTCACCAGCATCACGGCGCCCGCTTCGCGCCAAGCGGATAGATCGGTGCCGTTGACGCTTGTACAAAACGCGCCGCGTAGCACCCAGCGTTTGGATTCGAACCACAGGTTGCGTCCGCGAACGCCCAGCGTGCGAAGTCCGATCTCTTGTTCGCAGTGCAGGCTGGCATCCGCCTGGCGGCATTCGAGGCGGACCTTGTAGGTCGCCGGCAGATCGGGGGTCCAAGTACAGGGATCGGGAACGGCGACCTCCGCCGCGGAACCATTCCGGGTGGCGACGGGTCGGAATTCGCTGGTCGTGGGCAAAGTGGAACTATAGGCACAGAACGGCCCGGTGATGTGTCCCCGGATGGAGATGTCCGGCACAGGAGTATGCGCATAGACGCGGGCGGCATGCTGGGTGACTTCGCCGTAAATCAGATCAATTTGATCGGCAGGATTCCGAGGCATGGTTTTCCTGGCACAAAGACATTTGGCAATAGAAACTTTTCGGTCTGGACGGGGTTCCATGAATGTATGCGGAAACGCATTCGCTGGACAGGTGCGAGTTCAGGTCTGTTCGACGAAAGACGTAGAAATTAGACTGAAAGACACTTAGCGGCAAAAGCAGAAGTCGTACGGCGCCCGCCCCTACAACCGGAAGTTTTGTTGCGACTCGAGCCAAAAGAATCTCACGAAGTCAGGTTCGCCATTGTCCATTACGGAAAGCACGGCTCAGCGCTATACCGCCCTGGATCCCGACGTGCGGTTGATGCTGGAGGTGCGCGATGACAATGCCGCGGCCTTTGAAGAACTGGTGTCGCGCTACCAACGCCGTCTGGTCACGGTATTGACCAACGTCGTGGGGCGGCGCGAGCACGCGGAAGATCTGGCTCAAGACGTATTCCTGCGTGTGTATCGCGCGCGGAAGAGCTACGAACCGGGCGCCAAGTTTTCGACGTGGCTGTTCACGATTGCCAATAACGTGGCCAACAACGCCTTGCGGAGCCTGTCGCGGCGAAAAGAAGTGAATGTGGCTGTTCAACAGAGTGGCGAAGTGTCGATCAAACCGATGGACGAGATGGCGCAGGCGGCCAGTGCCTTGATGCCGGCGCGGCAATTGGACAAGCTGGAGATGGCGGAGGTAGTCCGCCTGGCGATGGAGTCTTTGAACGAACGCCAGCGCATGGCATTACTGCTTTCCAAGTTTGAGGACATGAGCTACGCGGACATCGCGGAGACAATGGATCTTTCCGTGCAGGCAGTCAAGTCGCTGCTCTCGCGAGCGCGGGAAAACCTGAAAATCATTTTGGAGCCCTACATGCAGGAGGGCTCGCGGCCATGAGTGAGAATAACCCGAGTACCGACACGCACGAAATCGAAAACGACCTGGTCGCTTACCTGGACGGCGAACTGGACGCGACGGCGACGGCGCGTGTGGAACGCGAATTGTCCGAAAACGCCGAATACCGCCGGAAGCTTCATAGCCTGCAGCTCGCCTGGGATTTAATGGACACGTTGCCGCGTGCCGACGTGGATGAATCGTTCACGCGGAGCACCGTGGAAATGGTTGCCGTCTCGACCGCCGAAGATGTGCGGGAAGCCGAGCAGCAGATGACGAAGCGACAGCATCGCTGGTGGATCGCGGTGGCCGCGACGTGCCTTCTGTCCGCTGTGATGGGATACGGGGCCCTGGCGACGATCCTCGGTGATCCCAACGCCGACTTGTTGGCGGACCTGTCCTTGTACCAGCGTTTTGACCTCTATCGTCATGCCGGCACGGTCGACTTCGTGAAGCAACTTCACAATCAGGACTGGCTGGGCGAGCAACCGGACGAGGACGTGATCCAACAGGAACTGGCTCGCCTGGCACCCATAGACAATCCGGCCGCGGGGCGGCAACGCGTCAAGGGGATGAGTACCGCCGAAAAGGAATCGCTGCGGCAGCGGATGGAAACGTTTTCGAAACTGCCGCCTCGCGAACAGACGCATTTACGGCAGTTGCATCAGGAATTGTCGCGGCCCGACAACCAGCCGCTGTTCGAAACGTTGGTGCGCTACAACGAATGGCTCAAAGACATTCCCTCCAGCCAGCAGATGGAACTGTTGCAGCTGGACACGGAAGATCGACTACTGGAAGTGCAGCGTTTGGCCCAGCAGCAAAAGGACGAACACCTCTTCGCACGGCATGACCAAGCGCACCGCTCCAGTGACATGCTGGTCTTGATGCCGTGGGTGGCGAACTACTTTCGCATGCACGAGCAGCAGATTGTGGCCGCCATGCCCGTCGAGGAACGACAGCGTTTCGAGCAGACGCCCTCCGGCAGACGCCTGATCATGTCCTTGATGATGAGATCGATTCCTCGTGAATTGCTGCCGCCGGCGACACCGGAAGAGATTGAATACTTGCTGCGCCAAGTGACTCCGGAAGTGCGGCGGATGCTGGAATCGACCAGCGACCCTCAAAAGCAAACTTGGATTGCCTTGAACCTGGTGCGGGCAGCGATCCAGAGGCGATTCCGGTCAGCAAAGACAAACTCATGGAAGTCTACGACCGGCTGTCGCCCGAGCAAAAAGAGTATTTTGACAGCCTGCCGCGCGACAAGATGTTGACGCAGCTGGAATTTCGTTATCACTCGCAGCGCGGACCCGGCAACGGTTCTCCGGGCAGGGGGGGCGGCGGCTGGGACCGCCCGCCCAACGGCAATGGCGGTCGCGGGAAGAACGGTATCGGCGCTGGCGACCATCGCCATTATGAAAGACGCGAGCACCGTGACCCCGCTCCCGAGAATCGGCCCGAACCGCGACCCTTTCGACCGCCGAATTAGTGCGAGTCGCACAGACGCGAAAAAAGGGGACAGGATCGAAGATACAAACGGTTACAAAAACAACAAGCACGGAGCGTCCGACGTGAAC
>CALBSZ010000324.1 GCA_937967665.1 uncultured Planctomycetaceae bacterium | reverse complement strand
CCATTCCATCTCGGCCGGTTTGGATTATCCCGGCGTGGGGCCCGAGCATAGCTATTGGAAAGACACTCGGCGCGTTTCCTACATCAATTGCCGCGACGAGGAAGCGCTGATCGGTTTCGATGCCCTGGCCACCTGCGAAGGCATTTTGCCCGCGCTGGAAAGTTCGCACGCGATTGCCAAAGGGATGGAAGTCGCCGCCCAGCGGGAGAAGGACGAGATCGTGCTGATTTGTCTGTCCGGGCGCGGTGACAAAGACGCCAACGAAATCGCTCGCTTGAAAAAGGGAAGCGGCTGACACATCATCATGTCGAAAATAGATCAACTGTTTCAGAAGCTCCGCGCCGCCGGCCAGAAGGCTTTCATGCCGTTTGTCACGGCCGGAGATCCCGACTTGGAATTCACCGCGGCCTGCATTCGCGAATTGGACGGTCGCGGCTGCCATCTGTGCGAAGTGGGCGTGCCATACAGCGATCCCATCGCCGACGGACCGGTCATTCAGGCTTCCTATACACGCGCGCTGCAAAACAAAATCAAGGTACCTCGCATCCTCGATACCTTGAGCGGACTGACGGCGGAAATTCAAATGCCGCTCGTCACCATGGTCAGCTACGCGATCATTTTTCGCTATGGTTTGGAACGGTATGTGGCCGCTGCCAAGGCTGCCGGAGTCGCGGGCGCCATCGTTCCCGATCTGCTGGTCGACGAGGCGGGCACTCTGGCGGATATCTGCCGCGCAGAGGACTTCAGTTTGATCCAGCTGTGCACGCCAACCACGCCACGGGACCGGGCGCTGCGGATCGCGGAGAGCTCCAGCGGCTTCCTGTACTACGTCTCGGTGACCGGGATTACGGGCGAGCGGACGGAATTGCCCCCGGAACTCATCGACAACGTGGGCTGGCTGCGGGAACAGACGGAACTGCCCATTTGCATCGGCTTTGGAATCAGCACCCCCGCGCACGTGAAACTGCTTGCCCCGGTTGCCGACGGCCTGATTGTCGGGTCGGCAATCGTTCGGCGCATTGCCGAGGTGGACCGCCGTTCGCGGGAAGAAGTGTTGGGCGATGTCGGTGCCTACGCCAGCGAATTGCTCGCCGCCATGTAAAGAGAATGGAGCGTTCGCGTTTGCTGGTGTTTCATTTCGTGAACACCGCGCGGCTAAATGTCCAGGTTGTGAAACCGAGGTTCAGCGTGACTCGAAACCTCCGTTTAAGTTCCTGTCTCCTGCCATTCGAACTTGACCTCTGTACTGGGCTGCAAGTACAGTTGAAGTAGGTCCTTCGACTGTACCTATCACGCAACCTGCTCTTGTTTATTGTTGCTATTGGAGGTCGTGGCGATGAAGCCTGGTGCAACACTGAAACGTTTCTTTGCCGGCATCTCGGAACACGTGTTCCAGGCGGAGCTTGGCGTGGCCGATCCCCCGCTTGTCGATTATGTCACGGAAATGCTGCTGCGTTTTTTCCGTTGGGACGCGCTCCACAAAGTCCGCCATCTAAACGGCCGCCCTGTGACGGAAGTGGCCGAAATGTTATCGGAAGCGAACCAACGCGTCGGGTCGGCAAAACGGGACGTTCACCGGCACATCGGCGACTTTACCCTGTTTTGGACGGGACTCTACCCCGAATCGCTGCGCCGCATGACCGGCCCCGATAAGAAGGATCACTTCATCGACTATTGTTCGCACGGCAAGCGCGCATACCTGATTGCGGCGACCATGGAAGACGATCAATCCGATGCCCCCAGTGAAGTGCTGGAGCGATTGAGCCATGAGTTCGAAATGTGCGCCTACGGCCTGCGTGAAATCCGCCGCGAATGGGAACGCCGCGACGACGGTCATAGCGGCATGCTGCTGATCGAGTGACACAATGAAGAATGCTGAATGAGGAATGATGAAGGAAGATGGTCTAATTGTCATCATTCCTTATTCTGCATTCATCATTCCGCATTCCGCATTCCGCATTCCCTTCCCTCCCGGCTTGTCAATGACGCGTGTTCGGTTTACAACTCCGGCATGCAAACCTACTTGAATTTGTTGCGTCATATTCTGGACCACGGTGTCGAAAAATCGGACCGTACCGGCACGGGAACGCGTAGCATCTTCGGCTATCAGATGCGGTTCAAGCTGGCGGAGGGTTTTCCGTTGCTGACGACCAAGAAGGTGCACCTGCGTTCGATCATTCACGAATTGCTGTGGTTCCTGCGCGGCGAAACCAACACGGCGTACTTGAAGCAGAACAAGGTTTCGATCTGGGATGAATGGGCCGACGAAGACGGCGAGCTTGGTCCTGTTTACGGCCATCAATGGCGCTGCTGGACGACGGCCGACGGCGGATCGATCGACCAGATCAGTGACGTGGTCCACCAGATTCGTACGAATCCCGATTCGCGCCGTCTGATCGTGAACGCCTGGAATGTCGGCGACTTGTCGCGGATGGCGTTGCCGCCCTGCCATTTGTTATTCCAGTTCTACGTGGCCCAGGGCCGGTTGTCGTGCCAGCTGTATCAGCGCAGCGCCGATGTGTTCCTGGGAGTGCCTTTTAACATCGCGTCGTATGCGCTGCTGACGATGATGATGGCGCAAGTGACCGGACTGACTCCCGGGGAATTCATCCACACGCTGGGCGACGCGCATTTGTATGCCAATCACTTCGAGCAGGCGCGGACGCAGCTGCAGCGCGAACCGCGACCGCTGCCGGTGATGCGAATTAACCCGAACGTCGATTCCATCTTCGGCTTTCATGTCAATGATTTCACCCTGCAGGGCTACGATCCCCATCCGCATATCCCCGCGCCGGTCGCCGTATGACGCTGTCAATGATCATCGCGATCGCCGAGAACGGCGTGATCGGCAACAGCGGCGCGTTGCCCTGGCGGCTGAGTGCCGACTTGCAGCGCTTTAAGCGCATTACCATGGGGCACTCGCTGATCATGGGGCGGAAGACGTTCGAGTCGATTGGCAGGGTACTGCCAGGCAGGACTTCGATCGTCATCACGCGGCAGCAAGGCTACGATGCCGGCGGCCTGGCCGGTGAACAGCTGTCCGTGGCCCACTCCCTTGACGAGGCCTTGCGGATCGCCGAACATGACGCGGAAGTCTTCGTGATTGGCGGTGCGGAAATCTATCGGCAGGCTTGGGACCGGATAGACCGGCTGTACCTGACACGCGTCCATGCGGAAGTGGACGGCGACACCACCTTCAAGGAGTTCGACTTAACCGATTGGCGGCTGCGCGAGAAAACGCGACACGCTGCCGATGCCAAGAACCAGTACGAACACAGTTTTCAGGTCTATGAAAGAAACCGAAAATCAGGAACTCCTGACGTTAACGCAGCAACTGGTGGATAGTATCGTGGCGGCCGACAGTTACCTGCGTTTGACGCAGTCGTTGGATGCCAGCGGCGTACTCGAGACATCGCGATGCGAGGAAACTCGAGTCTGGCAAAAGCAGGGGGAAAAGTGGATACATGTCCACTTTCATCGCCGCGCGAACGCCTGACGGCGCGGTCCGTTCAAGCGATTGGGAACGGAAACGCCATGACTTCGTCGAGTGTCGTGGCGCCCGCGGCGATCATGACCAGGCGGTCGAAACCTAACGCGACACCGCAACACTGCGGCAGCCCGTGTTCCATCGCGTCCAGCAGGCGGCTATCCTCGGGCAGAACCCGCCGACCCGCGTCGCGTCGTTGGAGATTGTTGACTCGATTGCGTTCGCGCAGTTCACTCGCGTCGCGCAGTTCATGGTAGCCGTTGGCCAGTTCAATTCCACGCACGTACAACTCGAATCGTTCCGCCACGGCAGGCGGGCCCGGGCGAACGGTGGCCAAGGCCGCCTGGTCCGCCGGGTAGTCGTACAGGATCGTGGGGCCGGCGATGCCGAGTTGTGGTTCGACGAGTTGGGTGAGCAACTGGTCCAGCCAGACGTCGCGTTGCCGGTGCGGCGGCCGGTTTTCGTGAAGCAGTCCATGCTCGCGCGCGGAGGCGATCAAGTCGTCGCAGGACGCGGCATGTGGATCCACGCCAGCGTGACGCTGGAAGGCCTCGGCAAAGGTCAGTCGTTCCGCCGCGCCGAGTCCCAGCAAGTGTTCTCCCAGGTCCGACAGCAACTGCATGGCCTCGGACATGGACTGCCCGGCCTGATACCATTCGGCGATGGTGAATTCGATGTTGTGCCGGTCACCCACCTCTTCGTCGCGGAAGGCACGCGTGATCTGATAGATCGCCGCCGCTCCTGCAGCGAGCAGGCGCTTCATGGCGAATTCGGGCGAGGTCTGCAAATACAGCCGACGGCGGTCGCACAAGTCCACGGCCAGTGGTTCGAGGTGAACGTCGATGACCGTATCGCGAGACAGCAGCGGGGTGTCGACTTCCAGGAAGCCGCGCTCCGCGAAGAAATCTCGCAGCCGCTGGAGCATGGCGGCACGGAGTTTCAGGGTTTCCCAGTTCGCGGTCGGGCGAAAGTCGGCGTCTGACATGGAAGCAGAACCACTTTCAAAGCAAGGCGTTGTTACGAATTCACCCGCTCGATGTAGGCTCCCGTGCGCGTATCAATCTTGATGACATTGCCCGGTTTGATAAAGATCGGCACGCCGAATTCCGCGCCGTTTTCCACCTTGGCCGGCTTCGTCACGTTCGTGGCCGTATCGCCCTTGGCGCCCGGTTCGCATTCAATCACTTCCAGCTCGACGTGATTCGGCGGGGTCATGGTGATGGGGTTCCCGTTGTACAGCATCATGCTCACCCCCATGCCTTCTTTCAGGTACTTCCAGTTCTCGTCGACCTGTTCGGCGCTGAGTTCGTATTGTTCGTAGTTCGTGTTTTCCATGAACACGAAGGTATCCGCCTGCCGGTACAGGTACTGCGCGTCGATTTCCTCGACGTCGGCCGATTCCAGGGATTCGCCTCCGCGGTAAGTGCGGGAGAGGACGGTGCCGCGAATCAGATTCCGCAACTTGCACTCGTAGAGGGCGTTCCCCTTGCCGGGCTTGCGGAAGTTCATTTCGATCATCAAGTACGGTTCGCCATCGATCTGGACCTTCAGTCCTTTACGAAAGTCGCTGGTTTTATACGTTCCCACAGTTTGTTCCCTACTTCGCTTAATTCACCTTGCCGGTTAACATGCAACTTGCATTAACCCGACGCGCGAAAAAGGAGCGTGGCCTCCCTGGCGCTTCGAGTTAATCCGCTGAAACGAAACAATTTACCAGTTTGTACGGTTTCTTCAAACCCATAATTGCATGGCAATTCCTTCCTCCCTCCCTTCTCCCTCCGAAACGCTGCACGACTGGCACGCCGCCATGCGGTCGGCCGTTCGTGACAGCCAGGAGCTGAAACGGCGGCTGGGTTTGGGTGACCGCCTTTCCCGCGATGAACAGTCTGCCGCGGAGTCTTTTCCGGTTTTCGCGCCCCTCGAATTCATCGCGCGGATGCGGTATGGGGACCCGGACGACCCGCTGCTGCGACAAGTCCTGGCCGCGGAGCAGGAACTGCACCCCGTTGCCGGTTTTGTGTCCGACCCGGTTGGGGACGAAGCCGCGCGGCTTTCCCCGGGCCTGTTGCGCAAGTACGACGGTCGCGCGCTGCTGATTGCCACGGGAACCTGCGCGATTCACTGCCGCTATTGTTTCCGCCGGCACTATCCCTATGGCGAAGGTCCCAAGTCGACGGCGCAGTGGGACGCGGCCATCGACTTGCTACGGGAAGATCACCGGATCGAAGAGGTTCTGTTGAGCGGCGGGGATCCGTTGACCCTGGTCGATACGCAATTGGCAGAACTCATCGATCGGATTGAAGCGGTGCCGCACGTGCGGCGCCTGCGGTTGCACACGCGTTTACCGGTCGTCATACCCCAACGGGTCACCGCGGCATTGATCGAACGACTTCGGGACAGTCCTTTGACATCGATCGTTGTCATCCATGCGAACCATGCGGCTGAGTTGGACGAGGCAGTGCGTCGCGCGGTGGCGCGGTTTGTTCAAAACGGCGTGACGGTGTTGAATCAGAGCGTCCTGTTGAGGGGCGTCAATGATTCAGCGCCGGCATTGATTGCGCTCAGCCGCCGCTTGCTGGAAATGCAGGTGCTGCCGTATTACCTCCATCAACTCGATCGCGTCGACGGCGCTGCCCATTTCGAAGTACCAATCGCTGAGGGCATTGAATTGGTCCACGCGATGCGCGCACACCTGCCTGGCTACGGCGTCCCGCGTTACGTTCAGGAAATACCAGGGGAACCGTGCAAACGGGTGCTGGCGTGAGTGAAGGAAACAGCATGAACGACGTGCGGCCGGAATCCATTGCGGAACTACCTGTGGCACTTCGCCTGCCCGTGCAGTGGGGCGAACAGGATGCGCTCGGGCACGTCAACAACGTCGTCTATTTTCGCTGGTTCGAGTCGGCGCGGATCGAGTACCTGAACCTGCTGGACATCGAGCATATCGGGAAGCAGTCGCAGTTGGGACCGATCCTGGCCGCCACGACTTGCAATTACCGCCGCCAGATTCACTTCCCGGATACCGTGTGGGTCACAGCGTCGGTCGATCGCGTCGGCCGCAGCAGCATGGTCGTGGCACACACCGTTTACAGCGAGCGAAGGGCGGCGATTGTGGCCGAAGGAACGGCGACAACCGTGCTGTTCGATTACGTCGCGCAGCGTCCGGTCCGGATTCCCGGCGAACTGCTGAAACGACTCGAGCAGATCGAAGGACGATCATTCACGAGTTAGTTTGATGCGAATGGTTTCTTGGATTTCCGGCGCGTCCAAGGCAACTTCCTGGCCGAGCTCCGTTTCAGAATTGTACTTGGCCGGAATGTTTTCAGAAGGATGCGTGATGCGGATCTTGTAAAGGCCGCACCGCAGTCCCGGCACGAACTTCAGGCTGTCGGGCTTTTCTGTGGCCGGGATGTCCAGCATGACGGACCCGGCGTCGTCGGTCGTGCCGCTGGCATTGGGGACCTTGTCGGCCATCGCCGGTTCTGCGACGAATTCCACTTTCGCTCCGGAAAGCGGCGCGTTGTCGAGCGTGACTTTGCATTCCAGCGACATGAGTCCGACTTGATCCTGTTGAATGGCCTGGATCCGCGCCGTGATCTCGGATGCCGATACGAACCCGGACCCGTCGGCGTCGTACTGCGAGAACGCCTTTGCGATCGCCGGGCACTGGGTCGCCAATTCGTCTTTCGACAAATAGCCGTCCTTGTCGGTATCGTAGGCCGCGGCCATCTGGTCGCCTACTGCGGTGGCATCGATCTGAGGTGCTTCGACGCGTGCCGGCGCACCCGTGCAGCCAGCGGCCGCGAATAGGAAAATCGAGAGAAGGGCGAGAAGGCGTGGTGGCACAGTGCGCTCCTTGGTGTCAGTAGTCATCGACTCTATTGGGGTTGAGAACTATTTCGACGAACCGCAAACGAATGACGTCCCGCGGTCAGTTCGTTACCGAGCCGCCCGGAATTATTTCTTTAGAACTCGGACATGTCCAGGGCTTCGCCGTCGTTCATCGAACCCATCCGCCGCCAGATGTCCATGTTCAGATCGAATCGCAGCACGCGCGTCGAGCCGTCGCAGCCGACAATAATGAAGCCGGAAGGATGGGCTCCGCCAAAGTTCCTCGCTAAAGTGACTCCCCGCTGATCGCGTAACGGTGGAATCGGAGTCTGACCGAGACTGCCTGTGGCGACGTAGCGATTG
>CALBSZ010000323.1 GCA_937967665.1 uncultured Planctomycetaceae bacterium | reverse complement strand
GGTTCGTTTGCGCTGGCCCACCAATCACTTACGCGAATTTGACCTGTTTAAGTGAATAATCCCCGCCAGCGCGATTCCAATCGATGGGATATTGCAGTTGATACTCAGTCTCGTTAGGATGGCAACTGTGCTTCTTGCTCCCCCGTGTTCGATGACGGCACGAAATGGAGTTGTCACCGACCCGTCGTCCTGCCTTTGATTAGCCATGCCTCCGCACGAAAACGTCTTACTTTCGAAGTTGCCCAAAGCCGTGCTTGCCGAGATCACCGCGATTGACCTGCCGGGCGAGGACGAGCTGCGCATGAAGACGCTCGGCGTCTGCATCGGACGCACCGTGGAATTGCTTCAAGCGGGCGACCCGTTGGTCATTCGAGTTGCGGGTACGAGCATTGGAATTTCTCGCCGGTTGGCCAACGGCGTCACCGTCGCGCCTCAGAGGGTCGCGTCGTAATCTTCGCTTCAAGTGGAATTTGCCGTGACACAGTTTGAGGTCGCCAAACTACTCCCCATCCTGCCGCACGACGTGTCGCCCCGCAAGACGATTGCCCTGGTCGGCAATCCCAACGCCGGCAAGACGTCTTTGTTTAACCGGCTCACCGGCATGCGCGCCAAGACGGCGAATTTCCCCGGTACAACGGTGGGGCATCGCTTTGCGAATGTAAGCCTATCCGATTGCGAAGTCACCGTGATCGACCTGCCCGGGGCCTATTCACTGGAAGCGTTAAGTCCGGACGAAGAGGTGACGCGTAATGCGCTGCACGGGCAGTACGGCGGCCCTCCCGATTTGCTCCTGCTCGTGCTGGACGCCACGAACCTGTCGCGCAATCTGTTTCTGGTCAGCCAGGCGCTGGAGTTGAATATACCGACGGTTGTGGCGTTGAACATGATCGACATGGCCGAGGTGGAAGGGATCGACTGCGACTCGAAGCAACTTGCCGAGGAATTGGGGTGCCGTGTCATTCCGATATCTGCGCGGACGGGCCGCAACATCGACGAACTCCTCACGACGCTTGGTGAGGTGCTGGACGACGGCCGTGTCACGCACGACTCCCAATCCGTTTGCGTGGGCTGTTCCGGTTGCCAGTTCAAGGCACGTTACGACTGGGCAGATGCCGTCACGTCAAAGGCCATTCGATCGGGCGAGATTCCTCGCAACCGGCATACCGAAGCGATTGACCACATCGTCACGCATCCGATTGTCGGTTTGCTGTGTTTCGCAGCCGTCATGGTATTCACTTTCATGCTCATCTTCTGGCTGGCCAGCTACCCGATGGAATGGATGGACGCCCTCTTCGCACTGGCTAGCGAAACGGTGGCCCGGTGGCTGCCGCCCGGCGACCTGAGCAGTTTGATTACGGACGGAATCATCGGCGGAGTGGGCGGCATGCTGGTGTTCTTGCCGCAGATCTTCATCCTTTTTTTCCTGATTACGTTGCTTGAGGACAGCGGCTACCTGGCCCGCGCCGCCTTCGTGATGGATAAGCTGATGCATCGCGTCGGCTTGCCGGGCAAGGCGTTCGTACCCATGCTGGCCGCGCACGCCTGCGCGATTCCCGCCATCATGGCCAGCCGCGTGATTGGGGATACGCGAGACCGGCTGAACACGATCCTGGTGTTGCCGCTACTGACCTGTTCGGCGCGATTACCCGTGTTTGCGATGGTCATTGCCTTGATGTTTCCCGACCGTCCGCTCTACGCGTCCTTGACGTTCGCCGGAGCCTACGTGCTGGCCATCGTCACCGCTCTGTTATTGGGATTCGTCTTCAAGAAGACCTTGCTGCCGGGACGCACGAAGCCGCTGGTCATTGAGTTGCCTCCGTATCGTCGTCCGAGTTTATGGAATGCGTTGCTATCGAGCCTCGAACGCTCGCGTTTGTTCGTCCGCAAGGCAGGCACCGTGATCCTGCTGTTTTCACTCGGGCTGTGGGTGATCGCCACGTACCCCAAGTCGGAACTCGGCGATCTTCCCGCGGCGACGCAGACTCAGATTGCCAGCGCCGAGCAGGCGGGGGACTTTGCCGAGATGGACCGTTTGTTCGCGCAGGCTGCGAGCGAACGTTCGTTGGCGGGCCGCATGGGGCGTGCCATCCAACCGGTGTTCGAACCGCTGGGTTTCGACTGGCGACTGACCGTCGGCGTGATCAATTCCTTCGCGGCACGCGAAGTCATCGTCTCGACCCTGGCCGTCCTGTACGGATCGGTGGACGAGGAAGAAGGGCTGCTCAACGCCTTGGACAACGCCAAACAACCGGCGGGCGGCCCCGTGTTCACCCTGCCAACGTGTTTCAGCCTGCTGGTGTTTTACATCTACGCCATGCAATGCCTGCCTACGCTGGCGGTCGTGCGACGCGAAGTCGGCACCTGGAAATGGCCGGTTTTTCAACTTGTCTATATGAGTGTCCTGGCGTACGTCGCCGCGTTGATCACCTACAACATCGCCAGCCTGTTTGTCTAAGGTACGGGCGCTCCGAGTGCACGGTGACGTGTGTCTTGCGCGAACGGAGCGGTCGTGGCGTGTGGCGACGGCCGTGTTGACGCTTGCTCTTCACGGCAGATTTCGTCGATCGTCCAGAACCTCTTCGGATGAGAACTCAGTCTGCGGGCGGCGATCAGATCGTCGGGCTCGGCGACGGTGAACGCTGCGCCGAGCCCTTGTGGCGAGCGTGCATGAAGCGGCCCAGCCCATCGGTTAGAGTGACGACTCGAATTCCTGGTCTCGATTTGGCGATAGCCCAAGGTCAAACGGAAGCGGGCTGTGCCGAAGTTCGCGAGAAACGTGTTCTGCGTGTCACGGTAACTCAGCATCTGTTCCAGTGACGGCGTCTTCGCTGCGGCAGTTTCCAACGGAGTCGCTAAGTCGTTGTCAATTTCGATCCAATACTTGGGATGCGGTCAGCTACCGACTACAAAAGCATCGGGATCCGAATTGGCGCGACCGTACAAGCGGTGCCATGGACGCGTCCAATCGTCCGAATCATCGCGCTCTCCCTATGAGCAAGTCGGGTTGCGCGGACAGCAGACCATTTCGCGGGAATGCGTCACAGACAAGTGTATTGGGCTTCGGGAGAATCGTGTGGGCCTACGAACGTGTGGAGAGGCCAGTGCCGCAGTAGTCCACGTAAATACAAACGAACCCAACCCGGGAAATGTGACGCGGTTCAACGTATCTCGGCGACAACGGAAAACGCCTTGCCCGGCTCATGGTCAACGCGTGTTTTCGCAGCGCAACGTATTTTACCTGTCAATTTCGCTCAACGTTCCAAAGGACGGAAAGCGACGTATATCCGATTCGTAGCCGCATCTAAAATTCGGCTATGAAAAAGGCGAGAATGATCGCACGCTTTCGTGGTATCGGGCAAATCATCGCACTTCGTGGTTTTGCGAAAGCAGCGCAGTGGGCGAGTTTCGTTTACAAACCATTACAGAATTGACTCAACCAAGCAGTCAAGGTGTTCTACCAAACATGGAAGAGTTCATGAACTTGACCGCAGACCACACCACTGCCCTATGGTTTTCGCGCGTCGAAGGGCGACCGAGGAATATTTAAGTGCACGGGCTCTGGCACCGTGTCGATTCGTGCCGGATGCGGGCCGTTCGTGCGTAATAATCTAACTAGTTTTTTCGCGCGTTTACTTGACACTGAACTGCGGACTACCTAGCATGGTGAAATTGATGCGCCGACGAAAGGTGCAATCGCATTAGAGTCTGGATGACTCTGCTCCAATTGCTTGTCTCAAACAACGCGCATTGCTCCTCGGTTCCATGGCCAGTCACCCGGAGAACTCCGAATACTTGTTTCGTGTCTTAATGCCGCCCCAGGTAGGCATACCTTCGGCACGGTGCCATTTTTTACTCACGGGAGCGGTGCGACTAATCGGGGAAGAGCGATATGCCCAAAATCCGTAGCTACTGGACGTCCAAGAGTCAGCTTCAACATCTAAGTGAAAAGAGTTCGAGAAGACGAAAGATTCTGCCGCGGCTGTTGAATTTCGAACAGCTCGAATTTCGTCGTGTGTTAGCAGCACCAAACCCGTTCCCGCTGAGCGACCTGCTTGCGGCTAACGGCGGTGATGGTAGTGATGGCTTTGTTATCGATGGCATCGACGAAGGCGGGCGATTGGGAATATCGGTTAATTCTGCGGGCGACGTTAACGGCGATGGAATTGATGACTTGATCGTCGGAGCCGAACGTGCGGCGATTCCGAGCCTGCCGGGCGTGAACGTTGGGCAAAGCTACGTCGTGTTTGGTGACCAAAATGGGTTTCCGTCCAGTGTCAATCTCACTGCACTTGATGGCGCTAATGGTTTTCTCATTAATGGAATCCTGGCAGGCGGCAGCACTGGGTCGCGAGTCGCGTCTGCTGGTGACGTTAATGGTGATGGCGTTGAAGACCTGATCATTGGCGCACCCGATGTGCGTTCTGGAGGAAACCAAGAATCGGGTGCTGCCTACGTTGTGTTCGGCTCTAGAGAGCCGTTTCCGGCAATTTTCGAACTTGCGGAATTGAATGGAGTCAATGGCTTTGTATTGGAGGGGATCGATGCAGGCGACGCGTTTGGCAAGTCCGTCGACGGTGGTGGTGATGTCAACAACGATGGCTATGACGACGTAATCGTTGGCGCATACAACGCCGATCCGGGAGGCAATTCTCAGGCAGGCGAAATCTATGTCATTTACGGTAAACCTGGGACCTTCGACGCTCGAATCAACGTGTCAACGCTAAATGGAAGTAATGGCTTCACAATTAATGGATTTGCGCCCGGCGACCGTGCGGGATTAAGTGTCAGCGATGCCGGTGACGTCAACAACGATGGTTACGCGGACATCCTCATTGGAGCCGAAGGAGTTGATCTCGCCGGAGGTTTGAACGATGCCGGTCAAGCATACGTGGTTTATGGTTCATCGACTCTGCCGACGCTCGTGAATCTTTCCTCCTTAGATGGCACGATCGGCTTCACCATGAACGGCCCTGTAGCCGGAATATTTGCTGGTCGTGCCGTCAGCTCTGCTGGCGATGTGAACGCTGATGGATTCGACGATGTGATTGTCGGTGCTTTTAATGACTCGACCGGGCCTGGATCGGCATTTGTCGTGTTCGGAGCTTCGGACGTATCAAGCGTGTTAGAACTTGGGGCTCTGGATGGTACCGCAGGTTTTTCGGTAGACGGCGACGAGTTTAACGATCGGCTGGGTTTCTCCGTGCGGGGCGGCGGAGACATCAATACGGATGGCTTGGACGATGTCGTGTTGGGCGCTTTCGGTGCCAATTCGGCCGCAGGACGTGGCTACGTTATTTTTGGAAGTGAAGATGCCTTTCCTGCGAATATCCCTGTGGGTTCGCTCGATGGAAACAATGGATTTCGGATCGATGGTATCAGTGCCAATGAGCAAGCTGGTCGGTCCGTCAGTGTTGCTGGGGATCTGAACGTCGATGGTTTTGATGACTTGCTGGTTGGGTTGTACATGGCAAGCCCCAACGGAAACAACGAAGCCGGTCGCGCCTTTGCTATTCTCGGTGACGATTTTCTGAATTCGCTAACGCATCTCGGAACGCTTGGTCACGACCTGTTAGTTGGTGACGCAAGCAGGAATATCATTGCTGGTGGGCAGGGTGATGACGAACTTGTGGGCAACGGCGGTGCCGACGTGCTGCTCGGATCCGTTGGCGACGACATCCTGTCTGTATCGGATACAGGGTTTTCTCGAATTGATGGTGGTAGTGGGCGCGACACGTTACGCCTTGAAGGCAGCGATATCGCGTTTGATCTGACAGGCATTTCGAACAGCCGCGTCAGAAATATTGAAGCGATTGATATCAAGGGCAATGGTTCCAATACACTCACGCTGGATGTCGAGGAAGTGCTCAATTCTTCGGGCACTTCAAATACGCTCGTCGTTCACGCGGATGTCGACGACATTGTAAATATCGACAATGGCTGGAATGAGAGCGGGTTTGAAATCATCGACGGGGAAGCTCTTACGGTTTTCAAACATTCGACCAAACAAGCAGCCACTCTGAAAGTCAGCAGCCTTGCGAACACTCTAAAAGTCAACAGCCCTGTAAAACACGCCTATGTGGTGATCGACACGGACTCGCTCACGATTGCCGGTGACGATACAGCAGCAGATCTGTTCTACGGAACGCCATTTGAAGCAAACGTCGACAACGGTATTGCAACCTTTCATGTGGCCGGCGATTTGAGCATTGGTCCTGACAACATTCTTGTCATTGGTCCACATCCTTTGTCGATTGTCGGTGGTAACGACATAAGTATCGATGCAAACACGGAGATCATTGCGTCTGCAAGCGGAACTCTTTCCGGACCAGGGGGCGGAAGTGCAGGAGTCGGTGCAGGAAGCGGTGGCGAGGGAGGCCCTGGCGGTTCCCTCGGTACTTCTGGGCATAACGGCGGTGGAGGCAGTAGCGCTTCCGACCCAAAGT
>CALBSZ010000322.1 GCA_937967665.1 uncultured Planctomycetaceae bacterium | reverse complement strand
ATGTATTCACTTCGATTCACCAGCATCCACAAGACTCCGTTGTAGGCCTTTGTCTTATCCGATGTCTGGTCGACGTACTTCAACGCTTCCGCTGTATCCTCTTTGTCTGGATAGCGCGAAAGCGTGTTCAAATAGAGCCATTCGATCACTTGTTCGGGAGGCGCCTCGGGATTGCTCTTCAAATACTCGTCGATCGCTTTGCTGCCGGCCAGCAACCGTGGGTGGTTGATCAGCGTCAGCATTTGAGCGATGCCGTGCGTAAAGTCGGTCGCGTCTTCTTCGTTCGTGCCGAACTTGCGATGGAACTCGAGGTAGGCACTTCCCACCGACGCCGCCTGACCGGTAGTGTTGACGTTGTCGCCCCCGCGCAAGTCGAATTCCTTCTCCTCACCGTAAGCCTGTTTCAACGAATCGAGGAACCGGTCCGCCGTCATCACTCTCAGCGGCATGCGGCCGAACGCAGTGGTTAGCGCGAGCCGCTCCTGTTCGTCGGTATTTGGCGGCACCCAACTCGTCCGCTGGTATGCCTGTGAATTGCAGATGCAGCGAAACAGGTGCTTGACGTCGTAGCCCGAAGCCTTGAACTCGCCCGCCAACAGTTTTAACAAGCCTGGGTGCGATGGCGGATTGAGCTGCCGAAAGTCGTCGATGGGATTTACGATCCCACGGGCAAACAGATAGAACCACAGCCGATTGGCGAAAGCAGGGGCGAAGTACGGGTTTTCCTTTGCGGTGAGCCAATCAACAAACGGCTTGCGGAGATCGTCATCGTTCTTTGCATTGAACTCCTCGCCGCGCAGAAAAGATGTCAGAACAACCGTCCCGGAATTCTTGAAGGCGGAATCCGGGATGACGATCTCGCCCGGCTTCTTGCTGGGGCCTTTACCGACTTCGATCTTGTTGAAATCCCCCTGCGACCGGCCGAAGAACGCGGCCAGTCCCCAATGCTCTTGCTGCGACCAATCGCGGTACGGATCGTCGTGGCATTGCGAGCACTGCAATTGCACGCCCATAAACAGCGAAGCCACGGCCCGAGCCGTGCCGTCCGGTGTCGTCTTGCCGCCCTGACCCGACAGACCGAAAAAGATCACCTGCGGTTGTTTTTTGATTTCGCCCTTAACTGTGAGGATTTCGCGCGTGATTTTGTCCCACGACTCGCCTGAGGCGAACTTCTCGCCCAACCAATTGCCGAACTCGTCGGCCTGCTCGTACGGCTGCTTACCGCCATTGTCATCCGAAGGCAGCTCCGGCGGGCAAACCCAATCCCGCCAAGTTCGGCCGAACTGCCGGCCGAAGTCTGGCGAGGCAAGCAGCTGGTCGATCAGCTGTGCGCGTTTTCCGGTGTCGCTGCTATCGAGGAACTCAGCGGCCTCGATGGCGGTTGGCACGCGGCCATTTAGATCGAGATAAAGCCGCCGCATGAATTCAACGTCGTCGCTTTGCTCAGCAGGACGCAACTTCGCGGTCGAAAGGAAGCCATCAATATGTTTGTCGATGGCTGCCGCAACTTCGCTCGGATCGTGCCGCTTGCCTGACGACAACAACGGATCGACGTTTTGCTGCTGGGCCGAAACGGTCGGCATTCCTGAGTCGATCCAGGCCTTGATCGTTGCCTTCTCATCGGCGGAGAGCTTCTCGCGGTCGTCACCCTCCGGCATTTCGTCGGATTCGATCTTCGTCCACAACTCGCTCTTCGTGGCATCGCCCGCGACGATCGACGGCCCCGAATCTCCTCCCGCCAGCATCGCCGGAACAGTGCGCAAGTCGAGACCGCCCTGTTGGCGCAAGCCGCCATGGCATCCCATGCAGTTCTTGGTAAGGATCGGCAGCACATCACGCTCAAGCAGCGGCTCTGCGGCATTCGCTCGAAACGTACAGCACACTGAGCCAAATACTAGTACGGAGAAACCGAGCTTGATTGTGGTGCTGCGTGCCATCGCGGCGTTCCTTTCGCTTCGAGCAAGTGAAGCAATTAAATGTCGCATCAACGACCGCTTATATTTTACCGTATTCATGAAGCCACTGCCATCCGATCTGGTTGACGTATCCCGTGTCTACTTTTTAGCTTGCAGATAGTTCAGCAAATCCGCCATTTGTTGTAGATTGATGTGTTGTTCCAAACCTTCCGGCATCAGCGATAGTCCGCTGGATACAAGCGACTCAATCGATTTGCGGGCGATGACGTCTGCTGCCCCCTCGGGCCGGCGGAGCGTGATATTCGACTCGGATTCTGCCACGATAATGCCGCTCTTGATACGCCCGTCTTCTGTGACGGCCTGGTAGTTCAAGTATTGTGGTTTGACTTCGCGATTGGGATCGAGGATTTGCAGCAACAGTTGTTCCGGTGAGCGGTTCTGAACGGTCGCCAGATCGGGGCCGACCCGTTTGCCGTCGTTCGACTTCGCGTGGCACGTCGCACAACGGGCTTTGAAGACGGCTGCTCCACGCTCGGCGTCGCCCGGCAAGTCCAACGCCTCGCGGTAGGTCTCAATGACTTTGGCACGCGCGGGACGAGCGATCTTGCTGAACACATCTGCTGCTAGGGTACGTACTTGTGCATTGCGATGCTTGAGCAACACTTGCTGTCGAAGGGGGTCAAGATTCGCGGCGGGGATCTTGCCGTCGCGAATGGCTTCCAACAAGGCAGTTGCGCGTTCATCACGGGCCAGCAGTGCCTCGGCCGCTTCACCGCGCACCGTGGGGCTCAAGCCGCGCCAGCCGACGATCAAATGGTTTGCCACCTCGTCGTTGTCGAAGGCGGAAATCGACCGAATGGATGCGAGTTGAATGTCTGCCGGTTCCTGGGCTGTCAACAACGAGGAAAGCAGGCTGCCCACGTCTTGCCACGGGCAGTACCGCAACAACTGAATTGCTTGACGACGGTGTTCGTTTGCCTGCTTTGGATCCGTCGCAGTCGTTTGCGCCTCGTCCAACAGTCTTTCGATTCGAGTGCGGACAACATCCCCTTGTCGATCAACGGCCTTGCGGAATGACAGGCCGCCTCGCGTAAGTCCTTCGGCAAGACTCAAAACAATGGTTGGCTTTGAGTCAGTTGGTACTCGATCCGAAGCAACAAGGGCGATTGTGCGATCGACTTCGGCCTTATCGCCCCGAGTCGCGATTACTTCGACAAGTTGATCCAGCAATGCATTAGCTGAAAAACGGGCACTCTTGCCCGTCGCGGGATTTTTGACGGGCAAGAGTGCCCGTCCTACGACTAACTTCGCGAGCAGTTCGCCGGCTTCTGTCGGCACGCTGCTGAGCACGGCGGTACGGATGTGAGAGTCGCCGGCATACCCGGCCGCGCTGGCCGCCAGCGCGTTGATCGCTGCCTTGCGATCCGTCAGTTCCCCCAGTGTAAAGGCGACCTGATATCGCACCCGCGGGTGTTCATCGTTTGCGAGTGCCACGATCGTCTTGGCGACGCGTGGATGCGAATTCGCGTAACGCTCGGCAATTCGAACGGTGTGCTCACGAACGGCCGGATGTGGATCTCGGAGTGCGAGCAGTAATGTGTTTTCATCGTTGCCGTCTAGTGCCTCGTTTGTCCACAAGGCGTGTAGACGTACTTTCGGTGAATCTGAGTTCGCAATTCGTTCGCGGAGCAGGCCGATCGCTGACTCGTCTTGTCGCTGGATCAACAACCGCTGCGCCGTCTCGCGCGTCCAGGCGCCAGGGCTTTCGAGCTCGCTGATGAGTTCGTTGGTTGACGCTTCACCGAGGCGCTTGGCGGGAACTCGCACTGTTGAGTTGTGGACAATCCGGTAGATCCGGCCACGGTCGCGGCCACTGGTGACGTCCATCAATTTTAAAATGTCTTCGGGAATCGCGCTTGGATCCTCAATCAACTCGCGGTACATGTCGCAGACGTAGAGACAACCATCCGGTCCGTTTGTCACGTTGACTGGCCGAAACCAGTTGTCGGTGGACGCCAGGAACTCACGTTTGTCACTCGTTGGTTGAGCGTCGAAGGTGACGCCGTTTGGTTCCATTCGCAGGCGAATCACCACGTTGCCGGCAGGTTCCGCCGTGAAACTGTTGCCGTCGTATTCCGCCGGCCAGTTCGAGCCGCGATAGATGGCCGCACCGGCCGCGCCCGTGACAAATCCTCGTTCGGCCAATTCGGCTTCCGAGAAGCGCGACGCCCGCATCTCGTGTGTCGAGTTGACCCAGCGATTCCAAAACTGCTTGCGCACCACTCGCCACGGTTCCGGCTGGCTAATCGAGTACATGTCGCGCTTGGCGGATGCCGAGCGATAAAGCACGTCGCGAGGATTGAGATGCGGATTGCGAGCGAGATAAGGCTCGCCGTACACCGGATCCATCAGCAGCAGGCCGGCGTTCGTGACGAAGCGATTACCCCAGTCATCGAAGCAATTGCCGAAGTCTCCCGTACCGGGTAGCCGTTCAAACTTGAACGTGACCGGATCAAAGCGAAAACTACTGCCGCGGACGGAGACGGCTGCCGGCGCGTCGTTTAGCCGCGTGCCCAACGGGCGGCGCCTGGGCGATGTCGATTCGCGCAGGCCGTTGGCTGTGCGGTTAAACGAGTCCACGAGACGCACGTCGCCGCCGTTATACGAGGCGACGCCGTAGATGCGGTTGTCGAGTCCCCACTTCAGATTGTTCATGATGTCTTCGGCCGCCGTTGTCCCGAAGCCATCAAAAACCACCTGCCGAACATCCGCGCGACGATCGCCGTCTGTGTCTTCAAGGTAGAGGATCTGTGGAGGGGCTGCCACGAAAACGCCGCCTTTCCAGCAGACAACGCCGCTGGGCCAATGCACGTGGTCGGCGAACACCGTACTGCGTTCGTAGCGACGGTCGCCATCGGCGTCCTCAAGCAGCCGGACGCGGCCTATCGGTTGCTCGCCTTCTTTCGCGGGGAACGGATAGTCGCGATCCTCGCAGACGTACAAGCGGAGTTGCTCGTCAAAGGCAATTGCGATCGGATCGACAACGTCCGGTTCGGCTGCGACCAGTTCGATGCGAAAACCCTTTTCGATCTGAAAACACTTCAAGGCCTCCTGCGGCTCCAGGGGCTTGAGCCTCGGCAGGAGGTCCTTGAGCGCCGTTTCTTCGGCCGCGACCTTAGGTGACGACATCGACGCGACGCCAATGATTGAGAGCAGCAAGCAGGCGACACGGGCAAATCTGCCCGCTACCGCCAACTCAATCGCGTCTAAACGGATGACGAGCAGGAGTGCCCGTCCTAAATTGCGAAAACTCATTCATTACCTTCGATTGGGCGGATCTTGATGTTGCGAAACGAAACCTTGGCCCCATGGTCCTGTAAGCCGATGTGGCCCTTGGCCGTTTCGCCAAAGCCCTTTTTGTTCTTCCACTTGCTGTTGGCGATTCGCTCGTTCCAGTCGTCGCTGCCGATTTTGTAAGAATAGATCTTCTGGCCGTTGAACCAATGCGTGCCTTCGCCATTGACCATGCGGATGCGGACCTCGTTCCAACCGTCCGCGTGATACGCCGGCTCGCCTTCCACTGCGTAGATGCTGTAGAGGGCGGCGGTTGACGTCTTGCTCTTGCCCATCCCACGATTGATCTGCATTTCAGGAGCTACACTGTAAATTGCTCCACCTGCCTCGGGATTCACGCGAATCATGATCCCGCTATTGCCGGTGGTCTTCCACTCCATGACGAGTTCAAAGTTCTCGAACGCTTCCGCCGTGTAGATGTCGCCTCCACCTTTGTTGAGCGTCAGTGCATCGTCCTCGACAACCCAATTGCCAAGTTCCAGCGGCTTCTTTGTCCGCCAACTGTTCCAGCCGTTGGCTGTCTTGCCGTCAAACAACAGCTTCCAGCCGTCCGCTTTTTCCTGCTCGGTCAACGTGTTCGGCGAGGCGTTATTGGCTGGCACGAATGGTAACTGGCCCGCCTTGATCCTCTCGCCATACGTTCCGCCACCCGACAGGGACGGCTGCTTGAGCACCTTTTCCAAGGCTGCGAGGAACTCCTTGTCGAGCTGGTTTTGCATGGCGGCTTTCGCGTCGTCGCCTTTTTCGGCGGCCGTTTTGAGTCGCTGGCCAGCGTTACCGTCGATCAGCTTGTCCAGCGCCTGACCGAACGGATTGCGAACCGTCTTCTCCTCCCCGTTAACGTGGCACACCTTGCAACTGCCGATCACCTTATTGGCAAAGGCATCTTTCAAAGACTGGGGCCCGTCGTTGACGAACATCTCCTCAAACTTCGGTTTCCACGGCGGCAGAGCCCATGCTGGATTGGTCAGCACGAGACCGATGAGGACGAATGGCAGGATGCTTGTTGTGGACGCTTTCATGTTGTTACCTCATGATGAAAGACAGTTGGTTGACTCAGGTACTTCGTCTCTTGTTCGCCAGCTACAAACCTGTTTGCGCTGACAGACGCTACGCACACGTGGCGTAAAATGGATTCGAAATGTGTTAATGCGATTATCAATCCTGGTCCTTGCCAAAAACGGACGCTGCGTTTTGAGTTGGCGGTGTCTGCTGGCCAGCGAGCCACGAGACGAGGTCGGCGATCTCTTCCTTGCTCAGCAAGTCGTGGAGATTCTCGGGCATAATCGACTTGTTGCTGGTCGTTAGTTCTTCAAGGTCGTCCCGGTAGAGAACAACGGGTTTGCCGTTGGCCTGGATCACTTTCAGCGAGTCGTCCGTTTCTTCGATGACGACGCCGGAATACGTGCGACCGCTTTCGGTGACAAAGCTTACAGTCTGATAACCTTCGACAATCGTCTTGCTCGGATCCAGAATCGACTCGAGGATGTACGGCACCTTTTTTCGCAGCCCGATGTCGGAGAGGTCCGGGCCGAACTTGTGTCCTTCGCCTTGCACCGTGTGGCAAGCCGCACAGTTTGCTCGATTGCGTTCGAAAAAGATCGAGCGGCCGCGCTGGGCGACGGCTTGATCCAGCAATGCAGTGACGTTCTCGATGGTGGCAGGTTCACGTGTGACGGTGATCGGGATTTCGACTTTCAGATCGTGGGCGATATGCGGTACGAGGCCGTGAACACGCGGGTCAGGATCGGTGGCGGCTTCTTTGGCAATTCTCAGGGTAATTTCTTTAATGGGTGACTTCCGGAACTGGTTCGTATCACGATCGCCGTTGCGGAACAATGACACGACGGCTTCACGCACCAGCGGCTGGTCGGCCGACTGCCGCCACGCTCGGTCGAGTCCACGGGCCAACTGCTCCGTCATCCTAAAACGCTTTGCGCCGACGTCGCCGTGACGGCTGAGCAGAATCACGGACAAGGCGAGTTGCTTTCCGTCGGCATTGGCAAGCTGTTCCAACACGTAGTTACTGCCTTCATCGCCGAAATCAATGAAGGCTTCGACTGCAACGTCGTTGAGGGCCGGATCGTCATCACCTAAGGCATCCCACGCCAAGGGAGCGGTTTTTATTTCGAGCGGATCGTGCCGACTGGCCGACAACACTCGCAGCAGCAGCGGTTTGTCCGCGGCGTCTGCCTTCTCGTACAACTCGCGAATAGTCTGCCAGTGTTCATCTCGGACACCGCAGCGGGCCAGCGCTTCGAGCAACTTGGTCCGCAGGTCCGCTGGCGTCTTCGGGCTGGCCACACGCTCAACTAAGTCGCCGACAATTTCGCCACCGCCGCGGCGCGCGATCCAAAGCGAAACGACCTTCTGCGTGCGTGGCGTTGCGTCGTCGAGCATCTTGACGATCTGCGGCATGTCACTTTTCTCGATCGCCTGTTGGTCGGCCAGCGCGAGCAACGCGGCCAAACGCACGCCGTCCCGCCGGTCGTCGAGAAGCGACTTCAATTCATCGGCCGGCGCCAACTCTGAGAGAGCCCGAAAGAGAGCGTAAAAAACGACGCGATCTGTTTCGCCCGTCGCCGCTTTGAGTAGGGCGCGCGTTTCGGAAACAGCACGGCTATCGTGAATCGCCAGGACGGCGGCCAAACGGACTCGCGGATCAGAGTTCTCGAGGGCCGCAGTCGCTTCTTCTGGCAGCTCCTGGACATCATCAGACTGTTTGCCACGAAAGCCCAGGATTCTTAGCGATTGGATTTGCAAATTGCGAGCATCACGATCCTTCGTCGCTGCCAAGTCCGTAAGCAATCGCACGACCGACTCGTTTTCCGGCTGCATCCGTCCCAGCGCCCAGATGGTCCACGTTTGTCGTCCCTTGTTGAGCTTGCCAGACTTTAAAGCCGCGATCAACTCGCTCTCGACAACCTCGCCGCGGCGTATCAGTTCATTCTGAGCATCTACGCTCCAAGCGAGCACGTAGTGGCCGAGGTCTTCGAGCAACTCATCGACTGTCCACTTCGCATACGGCTTGTTGCGTTTGGGCGTTTGCCACTGTTTGCGTTCGATCAGCCGTGACTTGCTCCACGAGATACGATAGACGCGGCCGGCGTCAACGCGATCCAGGTCATCCTTGTTGATCTTTCCGCCCTTCGGCGAATACTTGCTGCCGTAGTGTTTTCCCCAGCCCGCCACGTACAACGCCCCGTCCGGGCCAATCGCCAAATCGGTAGGACGAAACAGATCAGTCGGCCGCCTGACGAGTGTCTCGAGTTCGCCCGCCGGCGCTATCAAGGCCCCTTTCCAGGACGGACGGAAAACGTAGACACACTGGTTCGTCCAGTCGCCGATCAAAAAGGTGTTGCGATATTGCGGCGGGAATTGCGTGGCCGTGTAGTAAACGACTCCCACGCCCGATCCACCCGCTGACGGAAACAGGTCACTCGCGGGCGCGGTCGGCAGGTGATCGCGGCCGGTCCAACTGCTCGACCAAGGGTGCCGGTAGCCGAAGTGGGCGCCGAAAAACGGCATGAAGATTCGGTCGTGGTCGCCGCCGGGATCGTTGTCCGTGCCGAGCCAGTTGAACTCGTCGTCGAAACAGATGTCCCACGGATTGCGCATTCCGCGAGCGAAGATTTCCAACTCATGTCCGGTGTGGTCGCACCGCAACATCCCCCCTTCACCACTGGGCCACTTTTCGATCCAGTCGTGTTTGTACTCGCTTGGCTTGAACACTTCGTTCAATGGCTGATTGTCGGGCAGGTCGGACTCGACATGCATCAACTCGCGCCAGGGGCGCGGGGCATGCTTTTGGACTTGGCTATCGCCCTGCGACATGTACAACATGCCGTCTGGCGCCCAGTTGAACCCATGCAGGCCATGCCGGAGATGCCCCAGCCCGGTAAATACCCGTACATATTCATCCGCTACATCATCGCCGTTGGTGTCGCGCACGATGGTCACGTCCGGCGCGTTCGCAACCCACAGATCGCGGCCGCGCCAGGCAAGTCCCTGGATGCTGTTGAAGCCGCTGGCGAATGTCTTGATCGTCTCGTACTCGCCATCGCCGTTGTTGTCGGCGAGCATCTTGATGAAATCCGGCGGCGTATCCGGCTTCGGATTGCGGAACTGCGGCCCACCACCGACGAACAGACGGCCTTTCCCGTCGAAGGCCAATGCCGACGGGTGCATGAGATCGGGCTCTTTCGCGACTAAATCCGTCTTGAACGGCGAGTCCTCCGCGTTGGCGAAGCATGTCAGGCAAGACATCGCAGCCAGCAGGGCGAGTGAAATCCGCAAGCGCCTCCGATTCATCAAGTCTTTCTCCATGACGGTCACTTATCATTGTAAAACGACTTCAAATTCGTGCCGGGTTTTTTCGACATTGCCGGCCTGATCTTCGGCGTGTGCTGACAGCTTGAAGAGGCCTTCTTCCTGTGGCACGTCGGCCAATTCGATCTCCCAGCGGGCGAAGTTCCCTTCAAGCGAACGTGCGGGCTTGCCATTGACGTGCACTTGGGCGATGTCGCCGTTGTCGGTGCAACTGCCGCGGACGAGCAGCGAACCGCTGGATGTTCGTTGCGCATGCGTGACGACAGTGATTGGCGGCAAGTCGTCGACAGGGTTCAGGTCGGCCGTTTCGACTTCTGGCGGGGGAATCGGTTTTTCGCTCTTCTCGTTTCCGCTTTTGGCTTCGCCTGGGCGGCGGCGAGTTTTTGCCCAGTAGGGTTTCTCATCGAACACGACGTTGTGCCACTGTTGGTCGCGATAAATCGGGAACCAGATTGTGTAGCCGTTACCCGAGTGCCCAAGGTTCATGCCTTCGATCAAGACCGACGGAATCTCGATGCCGAACCCGGAATTCACCTTCCAGATGTTGAGATTGCGAATGACCAGTGGGTGCTGATGATCGGGGCCAACCTGTTCACAACCGGTTCCGATGCCGACGGCCCACAACAGGTGGCTGTGTGCTTCGTTGTCGTCGAAGCGAATGAAGGGGAGCTTACGGACATCGACCGTCTTTGCGCTGCCGTCGGGTTGTCGGATCGGCATCTCGAGACAGAAACGGTTCTTTGGGTCGAGCACCTTCTCTTCAAACGATCCTTCCTTGACTTTCTTCGGTGGTTTGATTGGCAGTTTGATCGGGATGTTCAGATTCTCAATTGGAAAGTTGTAAGGCTTGACCTCGTAATGAAAGCCGTAGCGGTCACATTCGGCGGCGACGTTGCGCGTGAAGGTGTTTAGCGGATTGGCCCACCAGAATCCGCTGCCGTCGTTGGGGTCATACGGCAAGACCTGTCCCGGCAGCGGCTGACCGACATAGGCATGGACGGCCAGATTGCGATCCAGCACGTTGTAGACTTCGGTGCCGTCTTCCAGGAAGAACCCGTGGCCGACGCTCTGATAGCCCACGCAGTCGCGGACAATCAGATACTGCGTGCCGTGGATCGTGATCCAGCGGTTGTGGCTGTCCCAAATAGACGCCCCCTGCACATAGCTGCCGCGCATGGTGTCACCCACGAGATGGAAGTGGATCGCGTAACGGCCCAGCGTGTTCTCTTTGCCCAGGTGGCGGAACTCGGCGTAGCTGATCGAGCCAGCCGAATAGCGATGGTACATCGTGTGTCCGCGAACGCCGTCGGGATCGGCACTTTCGACAATCACGTTGCGACTGAGGTTGGCGACTTCGCCGCGGTACCGTTCGTGTTCGCCAAGGTGTTCAA
>CALBSZ010000321.1 GCA_937967665.1 uncultured Planctomycetaceae bacterium | reverse complement strand
ACCATCGAGTTCCTGTCCACCAATTGAACCGGTCGAAATGCAGGCTGCGTGATCTACCGTCCCCGCGTGGCTCACAAGTTTTCGAAAAGGACTTGTCTGCACTGGCGTTGTGGAGGACCAGCGGCCGCACTTCGACACGAGTTGCGTTGTGCTGAAATCAGCCTGCTGTGTCAGCAAGCGATTTCACGCGTCGTATCTGTAACGAGGTGGTAGGATAAGCGTCTTGAACATGGCGAATCAACAAAAAACGGCCAATTTCTTGACGCACGCTGTTACGCTGACCTATGATGACCAAGCGTGGCGTATGTTTCGAACGATTTCCGTCCCAGCGATTTCTATCGTTGGAAGGAGTCTGTGAGTTCACGCTGGCAGGCGAATGTGATGCCAAGCAACTGACCTAGCGAGCTGACGAGTATTGTATCGACTCTTGTTGGAACGTCGGATCCCCGCTGCCGCCTAGAGATTTTGCGACCTTGCCGATTGATGCGGGATCACGCCAATGCGTCGCGTCATTTTAACCGCTAGTGATTCAACCACGCTTGCGCTCGCGCACAGAGCGGCGATCTCTCTGTGGGCGTTTTTCCTGAATCTGCTCACCCGTGTAGCGAAACCATGTCGAATGCGCGGCGGGCACGTGCCGCGCACAGCAGACCGATTTCCTTCACAAGGCACTAACCTGTTCTAATCCCTAAAACGAATGAACCAAGGTGTTGCCATGTCAAAAAAGAAGAAACAATTTCAATCGGGGGCTGAGGTCACAGCGCGAAACAGATGCTGGAGCAAGCGCCGCCGCTATCGCAGAGTGCGGTTTGAACACTTCGAACAGCGGTTTGTCTTGACGGCCATTCCTTTTGCGTCAGCGGAACTAATTCAAATGCTGCCACAGTATACCTTTGACGCCGTTCTCGCAGACCTGGATCGCGACGCCGATCTCGACATTTTAACGGCGGACGATGGCGTCGTCGCGTATGAGAACACGGACGGTTTGGGGTCCTTTGGCGCTCCGCAGACAATTGTCGACTCTCCGGCCGACTTGACTCACGAGTTTCACATTGACGTCGCTGATTTGAATAATGACGGGGCAGTGGATGTTGTGTATACGGATAATCGCAGCCAAAGCGTGGCCTGGCATGCCGGCAACGGATTGGGCGGATTCGGCGCCGCTCAAAACATCGACAACTCGGCCGGCAATCGCGACGACGCAGTGTTCACGGCCGACTTGGATCGCGATGGGGACCTCGATGTGCTAACTGCCGGCGCGCGGGTTGTTTGGTATGAAAACGACGGGGCGGGAAGTTTCGGGGCAGCCCAGACAATCGATAGCTCGCTCACCGCTGGAGTCACTATGGCCATCGCGGACCTGGACCGCAACGGCAGTCCGGACGTGATCGTGGGTGACCAAGGCGCAAATCAAGTGCTGTGGTATGCCAACGACGGAACCCCTGGTGACGGTGGCTGGACTGCACACGTATTGGTTTCAGGCGTCGATGCTGCAGAGGTCGTCGCATCGGACATCGACCGCGACGGGGACATGGACGTGGTCGCCGCAGACCAATCGGGAAATCGAGCCGTGTGGATGGAAAACGACGGCATGCCCGCTGACGACGTTGCCGACTGGACGCTACAGACCGTAGGCACGTCCGCCCAATCACACTCCATCTCGGTCCGTGATGTGGATGGTGATGGCGATCCTGACGTGCTCCTCGCGACCTTCGTCGACAACAACGGTACGGTAAGCTGGTACGAAAACGACGGAGCTGGCACGTTTGCATCATCGCACGTACTGGCGAGCACGGTCGATCAGGCTACCAGCGTGCGCGCAGGCGACATTGATGGGGACGGCGATTGGGACGCCATTTCCGTGGAGTACGGCGGGTCAAACTTGTATTTACATCGTAATGAATGGATCCACCGTAGCGCCTTGTTCGGCTCGGAACACATCGTCAATATCGCCGATCCTGACGGCGCCGGTTCCGGTGTTGAAGGTAATGCGGACGGGGCGGTTTCTGTATTTGCATCGGATCTGGACGGCGATGGCGACTTGGACCTCGTCTCGGCTTCCGAAAGCGATGACCGAATCGCTTGGTATGAAAACGTCGATGGCCAAGGAACCTTTGGTCCACAACAGACCGTTAACGTTGCCGACGACGATGGCGATCCCGGGAACGGCAATAACGGCGACACGGACGAGCCTCAATTCTTCATTTACGCGTATTTGTATCTTCACGTCAATCAGGACATCATCTCATTGTCGTTTCGACAATCCATCGCATGGCACGAGAACCGCTTGAACGAGCCTTCCAATGACTTCGGCCCACGCGACTCCATCGGCGGTGATCGGATCCGCTCGATCTTTGCCACGGACGCCGACGGTGACGGTGACTTGGATTTGATCTCTGCAGGAGACTTTTCTTTCATTAATTGGTGGGAAAACCGGCTCAACGAACCGAGTGCCGATTTTGATGAGCATTTGATCAGCAGTTCGGCTATCCAAGCGTATTCCGCATTTGCGGCAGACCTGGACGGCGATGGGGATCAAGACGTCCTTTCGGCGTCCTGGTTCGACGACAAGGTCGCCTGGTACGAAAATCGTCTCCGTGAACCTCAACACGACTTCACCTCGGAAAAGCTGGTCAATAACCCTAATACGGGCGGGGGATTCGGCGACATCGACGGACCGCAAACGGTATTCGCCGCGGACTTGGACGAGGACGGTGATATGGATGTGATCAGTGCGGGGCGTTATGACTTCCAAATCGTTTGGTATGAGAATCGCTTGAACGAACCGTTGGCAGGCTTCGCAGAAAAGCAGCCTGTTGGTACCGCGGATGCGACGCGAAATGTATACGTAGCGGACATGGACGGGGATGGCGACGCGGACGTCGTCTCAGCATCGTTGAACGACGACAAGATCGCCTGGTATGAAAACCGACTCACCGAGGCTGCAGCGGAATTCGGTCCGGAACATCTCATTTCCGATCGCGCGGACAGTGCCAGGGCAGTTATTGTGAGTGATCTCGATCGCGACGGCGACGCCGATGTCGTATCCGCTTCCTTCCATGACGATAAGATCGCCTGGTATGAAAATCGCGGTGGTCAATACGCAATGACGACAACCGACGCTGCCGGTCCGTTGGCGTTCATTCTCAACGGTGAAGTGGACGATGTGCTGCGGATCGACGCGGTACATCGTGGCCGGCCTGGCGATCACGACATCGAACTCGCTACGCTAGCTTTGTTACTCGAGGAGTCGGCCGGTGATCCACTTTCTACAAACGAAGCCAACATGCTGATCGAAAACTTGCTGGTGTATCGCGATGACGGTGACCAGATCTTTGATCCCGACTCAGACGCGCTAGTGGAACAGGTCTCGACACTTGTGTTGACTGGCGGATTGCTGACCGTTCCGATTACAGACAACAACGCGAACGCGAGATTTGCCATTGGAGCACCCGCAACGTTCTTTGTTGCGGCGGAATTGACTAGTGATGCTGCCGCGCAGGCAGTAGACCGCTTCCGCATTACTCACGTTACCGTGCCGCCGAGTCAATCGACGGCGGAAGACCAAGAAGCCGACTTGCCGGTTCGTTTGGAGTTCGTCGAAAACGTTGCATCGTCATCAGTGCGAGCCGCAAGCGGCCTGTTGGCATACGATATTCCCGCAGGTGCCAACCAGGATGACTTAGTGCTACGACTTAATGGTCCGAACGTGGAAGTGGTCGTCGCCGATACCGGTACTGCCGTAATTGTACAGCCTCTTGCTGAGACAACCTCGGTCATGATCAACGGTGCCGACTCAGACAATAATCACCTCACCGTTGACTTCGACTTCGGCGGTTTTTTTGAATTGACCGGTGGAATCCAATTCAGTGGCGGTCAGGCAGGCGAGGATTCGCTGGCAGTGATTGGCGATGGGGCGACATTAGCCGGTTACATGCCCGCCAGCAACAGCGGCGACGGCACGGTGACAATTCAGTCCGGAGGCAGAACAACGCAGATTAACTTCACCGATATGGACGATGCGAGTGGCGTTGGCGATCGATCGCTGGAATTGTCGCAGATGACGTCGGTAACGCTGACCACCCCGAACAGCAGCGATGCTATTTCCATTGTTGAACGTACTGGGCCAACAGGCGAACAAGCATGGGAAATCTCCGGCCAGAGCGACACCGTTGCTATCGAGCCGCTGACGATTTTTGATGTCGCGACCTTGAACATCGACACTGGTTCTGGCGATCAACTCCCGAACGACATCGATCAAATTGTTCTCGATGTCGCCGCGGGACCTCAGGGTCTGTTCGGTTTCGTTGGCATCACGGGCAGCGGCGCTGACACCATGGACACGTTGTCGAACGACCTAACATTTGCGGCAAGCATTTCCTTCGGCGACGCCGCGGATCGAATGCTCATCAACGGCAACTCCCTAGATATCGGCGGCTTAGACGTGCCGGGTACATTGGCCGGAAATGGTTTTGTTTACAGCGACGGCAATCTGAACGTAGGAAGGTTCCAAGCCGGCGGAGGCATTGTCGACGAAGTGGGCCCCTTTGACTTCGGCGGCCGTAATGCCGTTGCGCTGTCCGTAGGATTGGCACAACTTGGCAGTTTTACCACCATCGACGGCGGCACGATACAGGTCCCTCGCGGACTTCTGCTCCATCACGGAAACAGCGTTGTTGGCAATGGCGCGATTGCCGGACACATCGTCGGTCTTGCAGGGTCGACAGTCGATGCCGATGGCGATCTCGTGTTAGGCGATGCTCAGTCGTTTCGCGGATTCGAAAGTGACGGAGAGCTTTACATCTTTGATCACACGGTTACGATCAACGACCGCGATCAAGCAGTGCTTCCCGCGCTCACAGAAGTCGGGGAAGGTACGAATCCCGGAACACTCGTTGCGGCCAACGGTTCGCTGCTGGAGTCAGGCAAGACGCTGGCCGGTGTTGGAACGATCGACGGTGAGTTCGAAAACAATGGATTCGTGCACGGCGACGGGGCAGGCATCACGTTCAACGATTTGTATCGTGGCAGCGGCGACTGGGGTGGAACGGTAACTTTTCTCGGCGGCATGGCCCCAGGTAATAGTCCCGCCCAGGTCACGGGTTTCGGTGATACGCATTTCGGCGAGGCCACCACAGTATTCCTCGAAATCGGCGGCAGCATGCCAGGTGGTGAGTTTGATCAGATCACGGTCACGGGACACGTGGAACTCAACGGCGAACTCAACGTCAGCTCCATCGACCTCGACAACGGATTTGCATTTGCACTTGGGCAGTCGTTTGAAGTCCTCAAATTCACAACCCGTGACGGCGATTTTTCAAGCTACAGCGGCTTGGAAGTTTCACCGGGGTTGCGTTTAGAGCCTTCCTTCACGCCAACAAGTTTAGAATTGACAGTTGTTCCGAGCGAGCCGATTGTTGGACGTCACATCTTCTACAACGATACGGCATTCGATGGTAATGATCCGGCTGCCAATGAAAATGACGACGCAGCCATGGCGACGAACAAATCACCGCTCCTGCCTGGCAATACGGCTACGTTCGAGAATTACATCAGCGGGCCCGGCGGTATTACCGGCGTGATGATCGATGTCGATGGTCTCTCGAGCCCCCCGGCAATCCATGACTTTACGTTTCGTATCGGCAATGACAACAATCCGGTTGGATGGTCTGTCGCCGCCGCTCCAACACTTACCTACCGTCCCGGCGCAGGCGATGGAGGCAGCGGCCGCATCGTGCTGACCTGGGCGGACGGCAGTATCGTAGGCCAGTGGTTGCAAGTGACGATGAACGAGAACGCCGACATCAACTTGCCCGCCGACGTCTTTTACATCGGCAGTGCCCCCGGCGAATCCGGGGACAGGCGGGGCGTCAACACGTTGGTCAACGGGTTGGATTTCGCCGGTGCTCGAGACAACCCTCGCGGCAACCCTCCGGGCGCCGCTATTGATAATACCTACGATTTCAACCGCGACGGGTTGATTGACGGCACAGACATGGCGATTGTCCGCGACAACGTGACGAACTTCCAGACGGCACTGCGGCTGATCACCCCAACCACTCCGCCCCCGACCGCGATGTTGATCGCGGCGGAAGTCGGTGTCGAACCATTGTCCTCAGTTGTTCCTGAACAGTTGGGACAACAGTCCTATAAATCGGCCCAACCGTGTGACAGCCGGTGCGGCCCACAAACGCCTTCACCGATGCTGACGGGCCGTGGCCGCTACGGTTCCCAGTGGCACCGGGCAACTATGGCTACAACGGCGTCCTCCATGCAACCGGCGATTGATTCGTTTGAGCCACTCTGCGATGAGCTATTACAGCTGCTTGCCGAAGCAGCGCCCTAGTGATTTGCCAAAGTCGAATTCGGGGGATGGCGGCCTCGTGGCGTAAGCTTCCAGCTTGCGATGGCTTTCTCAAATCAACCGCAAGCAGGATGCTCACCTCTGCGGCTTCGATATACAGTCGTCGAGTGGCGTACAAACGCGCGTCAAGGAGTCATTCGGCATCGTCGTTGAAACGCCACGGCGGGCGTGGGGCGACGTAGGTGGCGACAATCGGGTATCGTTCACTCGACGCGTGTGCGATAGAGGAACGCGTCCGAGGTGAGTAGCGAGGTGAGGAGGGCGTTCATGCTGCCGCCGCTGTCCGCGTAGGCGCGGTAGGCGTCTTGGAGTACGGGGGCATCGTTGAGCGTTTCATTGCGGCCCATCCAGAACCGGAACGCGTGACGGACGAAGACCTGTTCGGCGCGCTGGCTGTGGGCCAGCCGCTGGATCAGCTCGATCGCATCGGCAACTTCACCATCGAGCGCGGGATCGCCGGAATCGATGATCTCGCCCGATGTATCAACGGGTTTGCCCAACTCCGTCGTGCGGAACAGGCCCGCATGGTTGTACATCTCAAAGGGCAGGCCCAGCGGATCCATCTTCTTATGGCAGTTCCAGCAATAGTCTTCCCTGGTAACCCGCATCCGTTCGCGCAGGGTATTTTGCGGCTCGTCGGGCAGCATGGCGTCCACGGTGATCGGCACATCGGGAATGCCGCCGCCGAGCAACCGTTCGCGAACCCAGCGACCGCGCCGGATGGCGTGGTTGTCCATGGCATCGGAGTGAGACACGAGCCAGCTGGGATGAGTCAGGATTCCGAGTCGCTGGCCTTCGGGCGCCGTGGCCAGGATGCGCTCCGGCTTCATGGATCCGTTGCCAAAACTGCGGCGACTCACGCGGGCAAAGATCTTCGGGCCCGATAGCTTCGCCGGGGCGACGGCAGCATTGCCGTTCGCTCGTTTTTTCTTTTTCACTGCGGAAGCCTTTTGCTTCGCCGCCGCCAGTTGCTTCTGCTGTCGTTCGAGCGCCTTCTGCGTCGCCTGCTCATTCGGGTTGGCTTTGAGGCGGGCCTCGAGTTCCGCGACTTCCTTTTCAATGGCCTTGATTTCCGCTGCCGCTTGCGCCGCCTGCTCGGCCGCCGCTTTTTTCGCCGCGGCTGCGGCGGCGGAGATTTGCTCCCGCGACCGCCGCTCACCGAAATAGGTGTTGTCGGTCTTCGTGGCGACGACCTTGTTGGTGGTGAGCAACTGGCGGAACACATCCTTGTCCTCCTGCAGGATGAGTTCAATCAGGCGATCGGTGCTGGCGGTGGCATCGAACATGGCGCGGTAGTGGGATGTTCCCTTGTTACTCGCACCTGTTTCCGCCAGGGCTTTCGAGTCCTTGCAGATGTAGCCGCCCAGATCGTAGTCGAAGTAATCGCGGAAGAATTGCAGGATGCGCGGCTTGCGAATACTGTCGTCGGCCAGCATGCGTTCCACTTCGCGGCGAACATCTTCGCGCGTCCGCATCCGTCCCTCGGCGACGGCCGTCCGCAGTTGCTCGTCCGGCTTGATATAGCGCAGCGCGTGATTCACCGCCAGTCCCAGTTCCCAGTCCTGGAGCATGATTCGGCCGTATTGATCGGGCGTGCCGTATTCCACCAGTTCGGGTCGGAAGAGTGCGTCGCGGTCGAGAAAGATGGACGACAGGCCGAGGACGGCGCCCTCTTCCTTGCCGAGTGTATCGATGGATTGCTTGACGATCGCCAGGTAGGCGTCCGATTCCTGCTGGTTGGGTGGCCGAAACGTCAAGGCCTCGAACACGAAGTCCACGGCGGCTCGTAAACGCGCGTCACTGACTCCCTCGTCCTTCATGAGTTCGTACACAGGCGTGAGCGGGCGCACGACTTTGGTGCCGTAAACGATGCTGGTGGGAAGTCCGCGAAGATCCCCTTTCATCTTGTCCGCGATGGATTTGGGGTCGTCCGTGATCTGATACGGTTCGGCAATGCTCAGCGGGCCATAGGCCATGTAGCGCAGGATGTCGTGAGCAATGCCCATGATCTGAGTCGCTTCGGCGCTGTTGACCGAGTAGAAGTCGGGGTAATTCTCCAAGCCGTGCTGGCGCGCCGACGCCAGAACGGCGGGGACACTCTTCACGGCCGTGGCATAGGCCACTGTACCGCCTTGCCATTTGATAATGCGATCCGTACCGAAGTAGAGCTTGAGTTCGCCGCCGTGGTTGGTGGGAACGGCATCACCATGCGTGCGCAGGCCCGGCTTGTTCGGATCGAACGCGGGCTCGGTATTGATCAAGTCGTTCAGCCGTGTGATGTGTTCCTGCCGCGTTACCCGCCAGATGCGCGCGGGCGACGACGTTGGCGCGAGCTTAATGCCGTCGGGTAGCGGACCAAACAGCAGGTCATGGTCGACGAAGTTGGCTTTGTTCGGATCAAGATGGTCATGGAATCCCCCCTTGTCGCGCATGACCCGTGTGAGTTCGCTGACGACCCAGTCCGAGAATTGCAGACGCTGGACGATGTGGGGCTGGTCCGCGTCGCGCGGCGGCATCTCCTGCAACGTGACTTGCGCCCAGACCGACTTCCAGATGCCAGCGTTGACTTCGTCGACGGGGCCCAAGTCAAGGAGTGAAAGATTGCCCTCCGGATCCGATTCGCCGTGACAGTCGGCACAGTTCTTGACCAGGAATGATTTCGCGAAGTTCTCGTAGTCCTTCTCTTTGCCGATCGGCTGACCGGGCGTGTACGTATCGGCGTTTGCCAGGGACACGAAAGTGCAGGCGAGGCCGATTGCGAGGAGTCGCCGATAGCAGGATTTCCGTGTTGGAAAGGGATTTTGCATGTCGTTAGATTGCATTGTCTTCTTCAGCAAATCATTTAGGCGCGACGGAACGACAGGTGAGTCACGCCGATGTGAAGCACCGTTTCAGGGAAGGCCGCGATGGCAGGAATATTGTTTAAACCAGCACTTCCTTGAGAGGGCCGGTACCGGCATCGAACTTTTTGGCCAGTTGTTCGTTCATGTTGAAGCGATCAACATGCTGGCCAGCGGCTCGGAGCAGCGTCGCGTAGAGCGCGTTGATCGGTCGCTTGCCGTCCAGTCGCGTGAAGCAGCCGGTCTTGAACACGCCGCCGCAGTTGCCCAGCAGCATGACCGGCCAGTTGGCGCCATTGGTGTGCTGTTTGTCCGCGTTGTTGCTGGTGTAGACAATCAGCGTGTGGTCCATCATCGTGCCGTTGCCTTCGGGGACGCTTTCCAGCGATTCCATGATCCTCACCAGCATGCGGCTGTTGTACTGTCGGATCTTGATCCAGATGGGATTGTCGGGCTGCTTCATGTGCCCCAGATTGTGCCCCTGTTGTTCGACGCCCAGGCCCTTCCAGGCGCCGAAAATCTCGCCCCGCCCGGACCCGATGGTCAGCGTATTGGTAATGCCGGACGCGAGTGCCGATATGCCGAGGTCCAGCAGGCAATCGTGCCAGTCGGTTTCGAACGTCGGATTCGTATAGCGTTCGTCGATCTGGGGCGCAAACTGGCTGAGATGATCGGACACCGTGTCAAGTCGGTCGCGAAGGCCATTGACGTCCTTGAAGCCTTGCACGTACTGCTTGTAGCGCTGTCCGTCTACCGCCGGCAGCGATTGTCCTTTTGCCGCGGCCAGCTTTTCGATTTGATTCATTACATTCGATCGAGCTTCGTGGTGGCGCCGGATGTCGCCCGTCGAAATGCCGCCATACAGCATTTGGTAAAGGTGGTTCGGATTCGAGTGCATGAAAATCGGCTGACCGGCGCCGCTGGCGGACAGCGTCGCAATCGTCGGCTTCGTCGTCATGTTTTCAATCGAGTCCATACCGATGCACAGATGGGGCAGCAAGGTCTGCGGCAGTACTTTGCTCAATTCATAATCGATTGTGGAGCTACTGGGCGGCACGCCGTCGCCACCGCGATATCCACCGAGCGCGCCGAAGAAGGCGCTGTGCGAAGGACTGGTGTGCATGCCGTGCAGACCGCTGATGATATGCAGCCGCTCTTTGTATGGTTCCAGCGCCTCGATGGGTTCGGGAAGCTTCGTCTTGGCGAGCGAACCGCTGCCGCCCATGCCAGCGGGAATGCAAGTGGCCGGATCGAAGCCCTGGTTTTGCATGAAAAACACGATCCGCCGGGGCATCCCGGTGCTGGGAGCGCTCGCAGCCGTGAGACGATGCGGGGCCAGCGAGGCACTCAGGGCAGCACCGAAGCCTGCCGCCATTCCTTGTAGCGTTGTTCTGCGGTTGAGCATGTTTGATCCTTCAGCGGGGTTAGCGGTTCGTTTTCTTGATGACTCTGAATGTCGGTGATCGTGACCTGCCACGAGCTGCCACACTCGGGCAGCCCCCATCGCATCGCACTGCCCGAAACTGAGGAACGGGCAACGGCAGGATCGGTGATCGGCGGCGTGTCTGGTTGGGTGGTATTGAACTGAGTCGCACGGGCATGCCGCGCCGCGGGCAGTCGCAGGGGAAATCAACGAACTACCGCTGCAAAATTACGCCTATGGCTCAGTAAATTGGATGCTTGAAGTCTGCCCAATATTGTAGCCGTCGCGGAGCAGCTTCCAATGCACCATCAGATCGGAAGAGCGTCGTGTAGGGCAAGAGTGTAGATCTCGGTGGTCGCCGTA
>CALBSZ010000320.1 GCA_937967665.1 uncultured Planctomycetaceae bacterium | reverse complement strand
AGCGCGCCGCCATCCTCAAGCTCCACGCCGACGGCATGTCTGTCGTCCAGATCGCTAAGACAACAGGCCTCTCCCGCCCGACAATCTACCGGGTAATCAGTCACGATCGGCGTGAGTAGCAGACAGCAGGCTTTGTGCCAACGGCAATCTGGCTCTGCAACCGCGTCCTTCCGGCATCACGAGGCGGCTGTCCGCAGGTTCTCTTCGTGAAGGCGTGCCCGAGCGCACCACGCGAAGGGTTGTATCCTGGAACCCAGGGGTGGCTCGAACATCGCTAACGTGGCGACGGTATGTGATGTCGAATCCCACTCCTCGCAACGTAAACCACTTGCGTACCGACGGCGTCGCCAGCGGAAAGGACCTCCACGCGCTCGATGGGTTCGCCGTTGATCATCATGGGTTGGTTCTGAGCAGATGGGTCCGCTGGCGAATTCATTGCGCCACGGTGTGCAGTCAGCGCGGCGATCGAGCGATCCAACCATCCGCCCAAGCGACTGAATGTGCCGCTGCTTGGGGAGGTGCCAATGTCGTCGCGGCGAGCATGTTTAGAGTCGCTCTTGCGGTTCGGGCCAAGGTCTGCGCCGCTCCCGCCACCGGGGGCAAACTCAGTGCGGAGAGTTACTTCATTGTCACCCGGAGGAAATGTAATGTCAGCGGTTGCTACGGATTGCTCAAACGTGCCCGCTAGGGGCGTAGAAGTCACTTCGAATGGTACATCAGTCGTTGGCGCAACGCGCACCGTGATTGTCGTTCCCACCGGCACAAACTGAGCTTCGATTTGAATTTGCACTGGATCTATCGAGGCGATCTCGGCATCGGGTTGACCCAATATATTTCCTTTGGGGTCGATAAGCACCTGAGCGCCCACCATGGTTGCTGTGATCGTAGGGGCATTGGATGGCGGAAAGATTGGACCCGGACTCGACATGGTCGTCGGGCCGATGATTACAAGCTCAGAAGGTAGCTGAAATGCTTCAATGCGGACTCGGCCCTGGCCTGCCCTTCCCCGGTTACCGTTGGCGTTTAGGCCACCTAATGTGTCCAACGCTCCTTGACCATATATCGCATTTGCGATGAGCCGAATCGCCCCTCCGCTTCCCCCTTTGCCAGCTGCACTGTTTGAGAAGCTTCGTAAGTTATCGCCACCCCGAGCTAAAATCGATCCGTTAACAGTAATCGAGATAGAGGAGGCGACTAGAATGGCCCCACCTCCCGCACCTCCGCCCCCGCCTCCGTTGAGAGAAGGCGCGGGAGGAAACCCACCGGCTCCTCCAGATCCGCCTATCAAAGGAAATAGGAAAATATTCCCGTACTGAGCACCAGGAATTGTATCCTGCCCCGCTGAACCAAAGCTGCCCGCTCCGGCTAACGTTGCGTCACGGCCACCGCCACCGGGACCGAATCCTCCCAAGAACGAAGAATCATTTATTTCAGCTGTTCCACCAGGAAAGCCCCCAGGGCCAGGCTTACTCATTAGGAATGGACCAGTTTCATGATGACCGTTCTCGCCATTGATATCCACAACTCCGTCAATTTGGACGGCCCCGCTTGCGAGCCAGATCACCGGAGTATTCGCGAGGTTGTTAATAAACGATACAGTAACACCAGCGGGAATAGTGATATCAGTGTAGTTGAAAATGCCATCCGGCTTTGAGTTGAGATCAATCACAACGTTTTGCTGCGGAGACAATGGGCCGTCAATACCACTAGATCCGCTATCAAAAACAAATTGTGCTCTGGTATACGTGGAAAGCGTTAATGCGATAGCTAGTGCGAGAGCTCCAGGGAGCTCAATCGATGGCTTTACTCTCTTTGAGTACATGGTCATAGCTCCTATATTAGGGCATTAACTATGGGGAAGACGGTGTATTTCTCACAATGAGTCCACGAGAAACCAAGACAGTGGGATACAGGTTCTTTACGACAAATCCCGAACTCACCACTGGCGCGTAATTTCGAATTACGAAACCTTTACTCACTGCCTGAAAGTGATAATTGTTTCGAACCATGAGTCCGTTTGAAACCGCCTCATAAACGGGAATTGAGTCGGGATCGAGTGGATCACGGAGAAGGTTTACCTCATCGCCATCCGGAAACCCGTCGTCGTCGGTATCGGAATCGAGCGCATCGGTAAGAGCCAAGGGCTCAGCGCCGTCGTTCAGATTATCTGAGTCGGTATCCGGGTTGGCGGGATCGGTTAGATTGATCAACTCCGCTCTGTTGATGACGTTGTCCCCATCGGTGTCTTCGTCGCCATCAGGCGTGCCATCGTTGTCCGAATCAGTGGATGAGATATTGAGACCGAGTCTGCCTTCGATTCCGTCGGGCAGGCCGTCGCCATCTGTGTCAATCGTGGTATCCGTACTGAACTCCCAGATTACGGGCGACCCCAAAAGGTTGCCCTTCAGGTCTCTAATGCCGGTCGTCAGCGTGGCTCGATACACGCCTGGCTCCAGCGGATCGAACAACTGGAAGAACGCGCCCTGAACAAACGAGTTGAGCCGCAGGCTGAAGGGTTGGATAAGCGTATCGCTCCCGTTGTCAAGCTCACCATCCGGTCCGGACCAGAGCAATGTGAACGTGCTTTCATTGACGCTTGAGGGGGCGATAGGCTCGTCAAAGAACGCTGCGACGCTACGAATTTCGAGCGATGTCGAGAAGCCGGGCCGGGGTATGAGATTCGTCACGGTTGGCGGAACATCATCCACGACCACGGTAATGTTAACCGGCGTGGTTGTCGCGGTATTGCCTCCGGTATCCGTGGCTCTCAAAGACAAGGCAATTACCGAGGTGTCTGCAAGAATGGGTGCATTCAGGCGAAACTCGAACGGATAGCTGCCATCCGAGGCAACAACTTCCCCATCCAGTAACAGGTGAACATCGCGCACCTGAACGTCATCTGTAACAGTGGCAGTCACTCGGTATGGCTGCCCTTCCGGTATCTGATTGGCTGAGATGTTTGTGCTCATCGATACCGCTGGGGGGACTTGCTGCGTATCGTAAGGCAGGTAATTGATCACATGGAGACCCGACGCACCGTCGGCGACGTACGCCAAACCGTTGAAGACCGCAACGCCAAGGGCAATTCCGGGGGTTTCAAACTCGGTCACAAAATCATCTGTCACTGCCGGATTACTTACGTCTTAGAGCTGCACGTTGTCGTGCGGGTCCATATTTCCGTTTGGGCCAGCTGCGGTAATGCCCAGACCTGAACCATTGGCGACAAAATGTCTCCAGCCGAATTGGCTCGTATCCTGCCCGCCGAGCTTGACCATCCCTCCCGGGTTGGTCACATCAAAAGTGTCGTAACCGCGATGCTGAGTCGCGTAAGCAATACCCTCAGCGACGAACAAGCGACGCCTGCCAGTCGAGCCAGGCGCGATCCCGGGTGCGGCGACCGAACCGAGGATTTGCCCAGTGGGAGAGGTCACATATAGCGAACTCCCCGTGAGGACATAAACACGATCCTCGGCCACGCCAACATCATGGACTTGAGCATCGAACGTGGTTGCACCCAGAATTGACGGCGCTGCCATGTCTACCCGGACAACACGACTGTCCTGCGTGCCGACGTACGCAACCTGGTTGGCAACGGCGACTGCCTGAGCGTATGAGCCGATATTGATATTGTATTTAACGAGGGCGGCTGGCGGGTCGGCGATATCTATCACCGCAAGACCATTGTTGCCGTCAGCAACGGCGATCAGTTCACTTCCGGGTTCGCAAGCGACTGCGATTGCGTCGCCCGGCGTGCTCACCGCCGCCACGGCAATCGGGTTCTCGGCGTTGTTGACGTTGAACACACGAACCCCGGCAGAGCCATCTGCCACGACAGCCACGCCTTCCACCGCGCAGACATCACGGGCGGTTCCGGGTGTGTCGGTCGATGCAATTATTCCTGTGCTTGATTGAAAGCCATCGAGAGGATTCGTTCCTTGTTGAAGTTCCAAGAGATCCGTAACGCCATCTGCATCTGTATCCGGATTCGTCGATGAGGTGCCAACAACAGCCTCGCCCTCGTCGGGCAGTGAATCCCCATCAGTATCGCTCGGTTCAAGCGGCATGAACACCGGGGCTGGTATTGCTACCGTCGAACCACTCGGTCCCGAAAGAAAATGCGCGATCGCAATCTCAAGCTCGTCTGGATCGAGAAGTTCAAGCATGAATACTGCGTTGGGCCGGATATTTAACGAGGGAATTGTTCCTTGAAGCGTTGTTCGGCCACGCTGGACTGCGCCCGAGTGCAGGTCGGACAGCTTATACAGGTAGCTTCTCTGCCGGTTCTGCCCAATCGATTCCGAGGTATCATCGCTGAGCAGAACGGGGCTGCCAAAACCCAGCGTGTAGCCATCCAGAGTAGTGCTCCATCCTTCTTGTTCTAATTCTGAAGCAAAATCCGCCAGCTCGACCGCGGCTTGATTGATTGCAGCAGCATCGATATCGCTTTGCGTAAGTGCACCCGTCACCCAATCATTCGTCCTGCTGATTAGCGCATCCACATCCGCCTGATCAACGCCGCTTGGCAAAGGTAAATCGATAATCGTTTGCCGTTCACTGGCGGATATTTGCTCACCTAATTCACTAGCTTCTTGGATGCTATCGTGCACTCCTTGGAAGATTGCCAGCTGATCCTGGAAGTCACTTGGATCGGTATTCGCCCACTTACTAGTGCCGAGAACTGCTGATCCCAAATCTGCGGCTATTGTGAACAGTAGCCCCTGCCTAGCTAACTGACCCACGGCCAGATTGTTCAGTTCATTGTTTGCTTTGATGTGAACTATGGGACAGTGGGTCTGCCGACACGCGCGATATGCTTCTTCTTTACTGGAAAGATCGTTGCAAGATTGTACCGCTTCGACTATTGCCCCTGTCGCTGCTCCTACTCCTACTCCCTCGATCGGAATACAAGATGACGCAACAGATGCAAGCCAGTTCTTAAAGCCTGTGAGCGTGCAGGTATCTAGATCGTCGGAGTTGGCATTGCACTGAATGAGATCGCTCGTAAAGGCAGTGGTTCCAGAATAAATACAAGCGATGTCGGCTGGCAGTATCCCTGATAATGCGGCTAGCCCTGAGTTTCCGATGCAGGTGTCTACGCTTTTCTGCCAATTGCGATACGAATCAGCACAAGCTGGACAATCATCATCCGTGGGGCCACGAAACCGTGCTTCACAGAGCGGACTCGTTCCGTGCCATCCGGGAGCGACCAGCCCCCCAGCTTCTGTGCAGATAGACAATCCATCTTCAGAGACCCGCATTGGCGCGACGACCTCCCACGATCCCAAATCGTGATTGAAACTGATGAGAGCGCTTGCATCTCCTGGCTTCAACGTTTCGCCAGTCGTTGAGTTGGGGAGATTGGGAAGGCAAATTGGCGCAGGGATATCGAAGTTCGTTGGTGTAGCGTCCTGTGGGTTGATCCCATCGGTCTGAACAGTCAGCACAATCGGTAAGTCGATGCCTTCAGGCAGGGGGGCGGGTAAGCGATCTGAGGGCACCGGAGCTAGGCCAACCATCCCGCCACGAGAGCCATCATCGGCGAACAGCGAGTCTGCGGGTACCATCAACTGAATTGCCTGCAAGGCTGCCGGATCAACACCGGGGTTGGCCGCGACGAAATCATCGATCTGCTGCTGCGTCAGACCAACGGTTGTTTCCTGTGTCATAGAAGCTTGGCTGATTGCGGCAAGTTCGACGGCGGGCAGATGAATGTCGTACGTCGTAACCGTTTGGCCGGGGATACTTTCAAAAAGCTCGTTGACAATCGGATAGTAAAACCCTGGCGGTGTATTAGTCGCCGTTGTTCCATGAACGTGGACGAAGAACCGGCCTGCCGGTGCATTGGTCAACGTAAAGTTGCCCAAGTTGTCCGTCACGGCTCCCGGGCTGGCGATTCCATCGATGTAAACGGTCACACCTTCCAGAGGTACATTCATTCCCTGATCAGTTAGCTCGCTTGCAAAGACCCGACCCTGCACGATGGTGTTGGGAATCTGCGTCAGACCGAGCGTATCGAAGTCAAATGTCAGCGTGCCTCCCTCGATTCCGTCGCCGTCGGGATCAATGGGAACGCCGTAGATGTCGAGGATCGTGTCGCCAACGATGGTGATGCGCACTCGCGCGCTGTCCGGTAGGGAAGGGAGGTTCGGAGGAAAGAACAGACTGATCTTGTCCTCTGCCGGATTGCAGTGGATGCGGGGCTGCAATGGTTGTTCGGCGAATTTCCCGAAGATGTTGGCGTTGTTCAGCGTCGAGGCCTGGATTGGTGTATCGAGTTTGATGATCGTTTCGCGCGTCAGCGCCACGTCGGCTTCGCCGTCAGCGGGCGAGGTTTCGATGACTCGTGCGGGCACGAAGCTGGGCGAGCAGCTCGGGTCTGCCAAGGCGCCTGGCCCACTCCAGCAGAGCTGAAAGTCAGAGAAGTCACGCAAGTCCACATCGCCGTCGTCGTCGGTATCGAAGAGACCGCAGTTCTGGACATCGTTGATCAGCCCGGGCCCGGTGAAGCAGTTCTGGAACTCCCCGAAGTCGTCGATATCCACGTCGCCGTCGGAGTCAAAGTCTGCGGGCAGGCCGGCTTGTAGCGAGGAAACCGAGCCAAGCAATGTGAGAAGACACAGGACGACACGGAAACAGCCGATCATGAAGCATGCCCCTCAAATGGCTTAGGCGAACGCGAAGGTGTCTCGACAGGTTGGATTCTAACATTACTAAAGCATGGATGGAAGCTTCAGATATACATGTAATGGGCTGGGTCAGAACTCGCTAATCGTGCTCGTATCTGAAACTGTCACGTTAAGAGCTTTTTCCGAACACCCTGCAGGATTCGGTAAACACATGCTCAGCCACGCAGGCACCTGCCTACCGAAGCCAATGACCGCTCCGCATCGCGATTGGGCCGGGCAGTGGGCAATTCTGCTTTATTGCGGGGATTCCACGAGGGGCCATTCACCGGCCAGAGCTGTGCGGATTCACGAAGCCCGAGTCGTTATGAGTCGAAGAGTGGTATCGATCGCACTTGCAGATGGATCTTCGAGGTTGGCTCCTACGGTTCGTTGCTGCCCCTGCGGGCCAATCGACTCCCAAATCGAAAGCCTGACGACCGGCACATCGATGATTAGCGGCGATAGATCTTTGACAAAATCGTAGAACGCGCGCTGCCTCCAACGTGCCGCTCCGTTTCCTGAAAGGTCCTTCTGCGCTCCAGCAGGGCCGAACTGTCGCTCGCAACTCGGGTTCGACCACTTGCCGCCGTAGGAGCCTGCCTTCAGGCATCGCTCCTCATAGTCATCGCAATAGCGTCTGTAGGCTTCAAGAGGAAACCGCGGCAGTTCCTGATACACCGCCGATTCAAGCGTTGCGCGTCGGTAACGGTTGAAGTGTAGATACTCGTCAAGCTCGACCGCGACGCCATTAAACTCCAGGTCCCATGACCGGAGGTTCAGCGGAAACTGCTCGAGAACGCCACCGAGTGAGCGATATACCCGCATGACTTCGTCTGCATATTTCGACGCCGCGACGTCGGCGTATCGTGGATACGGAACGTTGCCGATCGTCACGTCGCCATGGTCGGATAGTATTCGCTGCAATTGGTTCTGCATTTGACCCATTCAGTTTTACCTCCGTTGTATTCTAAGATCACTTACCAATCGACGCCTGAGCAAAACTTCGGAACGGCCGCACTTTGATCCAGCCCACGTTTCCCGAATTGATGAGCACCTCGGTGTCCGGAATATAGAGCCCTTCCTCCGGATGCTCCGGTAGATACTTCGCGGCGACGCTGTAACCGCGCCGAACGCCCTCCTCCCCGGCACGACGCGACTCTTCGCTGATGGCGGTCATGATCTGGTGAATGACGTCGCCTCCGCGTGAACTTCCGGCCGTGTAGCGAAAAGGAACGCCAGTTAAATCCTCGATCCGTTTTCCAAGCTTGGAGTACGACATGCAAGAACCAAGCATCCGATCGTGATGAGACTCAAACGACATGCAATCTCCTTTCGTTGATCAGGCCGAGGCCAACCAGTTCTCGTGTGTATGAACGCGGATTGAAGGATTGTCGTTGCACGACACTGACAAAAGCCCGGGGTAACGATGATGGTCCACTGTCGTTGTGAACTGCGACGGAGCACGCGCGAATGCGGCTGCCAGATTCATATTTTTGAACCGATAGAGCTTTCTCTGAAGAGGTCCCGTCACTTGCTTCGCCAGGCGGCTGCATTGCTTCGCCCTCATGAAGCACTCCTTCGCAGAGTCCTCCGGTGAAGGGGCAAGGCCGGTGAGCACGTCAGATCCAAGGTTTTGCGGTCGCTGTCCCATGGCAAGTGCCTCCAGTAACGGGTGCGACCCGAGAGCCGTTTGTTAAACAGTCCTCAGGTCACATTCCTGTATGTCGCCTCGCTGATCCATATCCGATGGACCAACGCTCTCATCTACTTCACAAAACGCTGAGTTTTCTTATCAATACAACTCCTGGCGCTGTCGCCGTTAATTTCAAAATTAAGGCCGCTGAAATGAAATTAACGATCGGGCACATAACTGCCCCCAATCGCTCGCGGCATTGTCATCGGCTTCTGCCGACCATCGTCGAAAAAGGCTCGCCGACGCACTGCTGCGGGCGAGCCTTGATTTGACATGGGTATTGTA
>CALBSZ010000319.1 GCA_937967665.1 uncultured Planctomycetaceae bacterium | reverse complement strand
GCACCCCGAGCAGGACTCGAACCTGCGACCCTGGGATTAGAAATCCCATGCTCTATCCAACTGAGCTATCGGGGCAGTGATTAGCGGTGACTGGTATCGGCGCTGCGAACACCGGTCACATGTAGCGCGACCCGTTTCTTGACCGTCTGTGTAACGCCTGGTTCCGAAAACGCTTAAGATTGTAATGCGAATGGCGGAATTGGGATAGGCACTGGGAAGCGAGACCCATGAATGGCAACCAGCCGGCAATACGCTACTCGGGCAAGGGCCGGGATGGGATCGACAGCGCACTTTTGCGGAAACTTGCGAGCATACAAGCACGCGGCGCCAGCAAGTGTACTCGGACTCAAGTGACCCACTCGCTTACGCCTCGTTCCGGCAGGACGGCCGAACCTGGCGGTGACGGATCAGCTGTCCCAGAATTTCCACCAGGCGCGGCGGCGAGGTGGGCCGGCGCGGTTGGCGGGAAAGGGTTTTCCTAACGCGTTGATGGCTCCGTCCAACTTAGCGCCAAACAATTGCACGCCCTGAATGGTCGCTCCTGTCATGTTGGCGTTCACCAGATTGGCGCCGATGAGTACCGTGCCGGTCAGGTTCGCACCCTGGAGCTTGGCGTCTGTGAGGATGGCATTCTTGAACGACGCCCGCATGTCTGCCGACATCAGGTCGCAATGACTTAGATCCGCGTGACTCAGATCCGAACCCGTCAAACGGCAATAGGCAAGCTTGGCCTTGACGAGCTTGGCGTGTTGCAGTTCGCAGCCCACCATATCCGCTTCGAGCAAATTCGCTTCAGAGAGATCGGCATTGCGAAAACTCGCACCCGCCATATCGGCGTAGCGAAGATCCGCGCCGCGCAAGATCGCGTTGTCAAACTTGCATTGCCGCAAGTCGGCATAGGGCAGCCGGACGCCGGTAAGGTCGGCGCCCGTGAAATCGCCGCCGGCCAGCTTCGCGCTTTGCGTCTTGAAGCCGCGCAGCGACGGAGCGTCGACCTTCAACAGAATGACACCGGATTGACGGTGCTTGATCTCGATCATGTCCATCCCCAATCGGGACGTCGTAGTCCGAGCCTGGGGAAGACCCGGAGCCTCTTCTCACAAAGGTCCGGCATCCATTTTGAATTCTACGAGCACCATAACAGGAAATCAATCGTCTCAACCTGAAACGGCCGTGCGGCTGCCAAAACGAAGGTCGCTCGTTCCACGGTCCGAGCACGGAACCAGACGCCGGCAGAATGGCCTGACGTGTCTTTGCCTGTTCACATCACTAAGCAGCAGCGCGCGATTCCTTCGACCGCGACTTGCCGCCGTACATCCACAGGAGGCAAGGCGAGGCAACGAATATCGTACTGTAGGTACCTACAAACACGCCAACAACAAGCGCAAAGGCGAAACCATGAATTCCCTGACCGCCGATGGCGTAAAGAATGAGGACCACGAGCAAGGTGGTAAACGAGGTCAATATCGTTCGACTCAACGTCTGGTTGATGCTGGTGTTTACCATTTCGATCGTCAAATCAGGACTCTTGCCGCGGACCTCTCGGATGCGATCGAAGATGACGATGGTGTCGTTCAGCGAGTACCCGATGATCGTCAAGAACGCGGCCAACACGGTAAGACTGATTTTAAATTCCTCAATCAGCAAAAAGCCCAAAGCGCGCGCCAACCAATAACTCAAAGCGATCGCGCCCAGCGTAATCAAGACATCGTGCACGAGCGCCACCACTGCCGCGAGTCCGAAAACAACTCGCTGAAACCGAATCCAGATGTAGGCGACAATGCACAGGATGCTGGTCACCAGGGCCTCCACCGCCTTGGTCTTCATGTCACCAGCCACTTTGCTCCCCACCTTGCTGGACGACGGCCAGACGGGCTGACTCTCGTACGTTTCACGCATCGCAGCCAAGATGGTTTTCGTTTGCGCTGGTGTCGCCGCGATTTGAAGTGTCCACTCCTGGAACGACGCGCTAGAACCGGGCTGATATTCCGCCGCCCCGTCGCCTTGAGGCGCCAGCTGCACGTTTCCCGAGTCCGACAGGGTAATGCCGTTCTTCGCCGCCGCGTCAACGATCGCTTTGGTCAGGGACGGGGCGTTAATCTTGTCCGGAAAGTTGACTTGGGCTTGCGACCAAACCGTAGCCGGCTCAGCTTCTGCAGGTTCTGTCGCACCGGGTTCCGTAGCTGCAGGTTCTGTCGCACCAGGCTCCGTAGCTTCAGGTTCCGTGGCTTCAGGTTCCGTGGCTTCAGGTTCCGTAGCTGCAGGCTCCGTGGCTGCAGGCTCCGTGGCTGCAGGCTCCGTGGCTGCAGGTTCCGTGGCTGCGGGTTCCGTGGCTGCGGGCTCCTCCGTCGCCGCATCGAGAGCATTTGCAGATGCATCCGTGGCGATGTCGCTTTGCTCGGTCCCGGGCACAGCGGCATCCTGAGCGAATGCCAGCACGTCGTCACCGGGCAGGTCCGCGCGCCGGGACTGCGCTTCCGCGGCCGGCGTCTGCGTCGCCGCCGCGCCCGACTCAGCACCTTGCAACAAGCTGACATCCGAAACGGCAACGGAATAGTACTGCAGGTCTTTGGCAAATTCTTCGCGTAACTTATCTTTCAACGACTTGACTTCCTGGAACGAGGACACGACCTGCCAGACCTGATCGTCCTGATAGTGACTATCGTTGATTTCGTACAACGAGTACTGAATCGCGGAATTGTTTTCTTTCGCGTCCTTTAAGGCATTGTCCAATCGCTGCCGGACAACGTCGTCCGACATCGGTTTCGCCATGACCATCGTCACGGACGTACCGCCGGTGAAGTCGATATCAAAAATCTTTGAGCCGCGGTAGGCGACCGCAGTCAGTCCGGCGACAATGACCAACAGCGACAAAGCGCCGGCAATGTAGCGCTTGCCGATAAAATCGATTCGTGTAGCCCCGAGGAATCGCATCATGTGCAACTGGGAAATCCACCGTTTTCGTTCAGCGATCTCAAAGAAGGCTCGTGCACAGTAGATCGCCGTAAACATACTCATCAGAATACCGAACACCAGCGTGACGGCAAAACCGCGGATCTGATCGGTGCCGATGACATACAGTACGATTCCGGTAATCAAAGTTGTCAGGTTGGCGTCGACGATCGTGGTGGTCGCGCGGCCGAAACCATTGCGGATGGCCATCCGCAACGCGGCTCCCCGCGAAAGTTCTTCGCGGATACGTTCAAAGATCAGCACGTTCGCATCCACGGACATACCAACGGTGAGCACCAAACCGGCGATACCGGGTAGCGTTAGCGGCGCCTTAATCAGGATCATCAATGCCAGGATGAGCACGATATTGGCGGCCAGCGAAAAGCAGGCAACGATGCCGCTGAAACGATAGTAGCACAGGATAAACAACAAGACGGCGATCAATGAAATCGAGACGGCGCGGGTACCATCCGCGATCGCCCCGGCGCCAAGCGTTGACCCAATCAAATTTTCACTGATAGGGATCTTCTGCAGCGTTGTCGGCAAGCTCCCGGCATTCAAGATATCGACCAGGAACTTGATCTCCTCCTCCGTGAAATTGCCAGTAATTTGACCGTTGTCGCTGATCAGGCCGCGAATCGCGGGCGCGCTGATTAGTTTTTCGTCCATGACGATACCCAACTGATACGCTTTTCCGGTCACGTTGTCCTGCAAGTAGTCTCCTGTCAGGCCGCTGAACTTGATCGCTCCAGCACCGGTCAAGCGAAAATTGACACACTGCTGCAGGTCGGCGTAGCCGCTGGTGACGACGGCCAGATCCGTACCTGTCACGCGCGCTTCCGGATCCGGGTCAAGCGCCATCAGGACGTCAATCTCTTCGATGTTGTTTTCTTTCAACCAGCGCTCAAAACCACGTTCCTCTTCGGTGAAGGAGCTCTGATCCGCTGGCAGTTCCAGCAGTTTTCCGTTACTGGCATCGCGCAACAATCCGCCCAACACGGCCAAGGTGCGGAAGGGGCGAATGCCTCCAGGCAATTCTTCTTTAGCGCGGCCGACCTGCGCCCAATAGGCCACCTCGGTACCGCCTTCCCGAATGTATTTTTTGCGCCGATCGAGACTCGCCGAATTCGCGATATCGCGGGCGGTTTCGATGATATCCGCATGGCGCTGAAAATCGGCCATGATCATGAATTCCAGCACACCGGCGGCCACAATCTTTTCTTTCAGATCTTCCACTTCATTCGGATCGACTTCCGGAACGATGATTTCGATTTCCTTGTCGCCGTAAGGACGCACTACAATTTCGTTCGTACCGCTGGGATTGATTCGTTCGGAAATCGCCGCGGCCATCGCCCCCATGTCGACTTCCTTGTCCGTTTCCTCAATCTGGTAGTGCAGGATGACGCCGCCTTTGAGATCCACGCCCAACTTGGGCTTTCCTCCCGCCGAACCGACGATTGCACTACCGACGGTGAGCGCAAAGACGATGACCCCCAGCCTGAGCCCGTAGTCGGGCATCCGCAAGCTCTTGGCCAGGAACTTCCCAACAAACCAGGGCAAGATCAGCACGGCCAAGACGATTGCACTGGTCAGCCACGGGCTACCGCTATCGTTTACCTGGGCCGCCGCATCGGCAGCTTGTTCGGGAGCTTGGGCCAGCAACGGGAATAACACTTGAAAGTCCATTGTTTCGGATCCTATCTGCGTGCGTTAATCTTTCTTCTCGCCGTCGCCATCTTCCGTCAGAACCCGTGAAACGGCACTGCGGAGAATTCGCAAGCGGGTGTTGTTGTTCTCGTCAATTCGAATCGTGACTTCGTCCGAGTCCTTCTGGACGTTGACCACCACCCCGATCAAGCCGCCTATCGTGACGATCCTGTCATTCTTCTTCAAGTTATCCATCATGGCCGCGGCGGCCGCCCGCTTTTTCTTTTCGGGGCGAATCATCATGATGTAGAACAGGACACCGATAATCAAAAAGGGACCCAGCATGCTGAAAATACTGGGGCCCTCGGGCGCGGATTTCGGCGCGGATTGAGCTTCTTGGGCGAAGAGGAGTGTAAAATCAAGGAGTGATTGCATGTCGGGAAGCCAGGCGGTTGGGGCCGCCGTCCGTGCATTGGCCACCATTGAAAAAAGCCCGACAATCACCTTCCGTCGGGCCACGCTCGAACAAGTCGGGTCATCATAAGCTGTTGCGGCGCAAGCGGCAAGGGCATCTTCGATGTCTCCCCGGACTCGCGGGCGACACCGTCATGCCGCCGAACCAGCCGGCGTCGGAGGACCAAAACGGCAGGTACCCCGCAGTTTCCAGACTCCCAAAAGCCCCCGGCTTTACCGAAGATGCGACAATTCGTCCCCGCAATACGAGATGGTTTCTCAATTTCTCGCGGTCGCGGAGGCAAGAGTGCCGTCGCCGAAGCCAATCGCTCCACGTGTGGCCCCCCGTGGTGCGGCCTCGCCGGAACGAGTGAACCGGCAAACCTGGCATGCGGGCGAGACCCGAGACGGGTCCGACAGCGCCAGGTTCCGTTGCCCTACAAGCTCGAAGCGCCAGCGAGTGGGTAACTTACGACCAGATACACTTGCTCGCGCTGCGTGCT
>CALBSZ010000318.1 GCA_937967665.1 uncultured Planctomycetaceae bacterium | reverse complement strand
TGCCGGGAGCGAAACGCTCACGGGCTCTCCCGTGCTTCGAAACACAACAGGCTGCCGTTTTCGAGCGACACGTAGATATTTCGTTTGTGATCCATGGCAATTCCTCCCTTGACCGCCGGCGCGGGCAGCGCGTATAGCCAGAGATCGGCTCCGTCTTTGATATTCATGGCGACCAGGAAGGCCTCGTCGGGATGTTCGTCGGGATGTCCCGCCGCCAGCAAACGCGCTGGTGAGACAACGAAGCCGTTGAATCGGCGATCAGCTTTATCTTGCCAGACGGTAGCCGGCGGTTTGCCTCCGCGGCGAATGATCCACCTGGCGGCTTCCTGCCGCGGCAACTCGGTGCCCGGCGGCAACGGTTCCTGCAGCGACAGGTTGGTGAACACGCTTCCTTCGTAACTGGCGTTGTGATTCAGAAAACAGCCGTCTTGGCACGTGTAATCGAGCGACACGTACTTTCCGTACTCCGGATAATACGGATAGAAAGCGGTACGGAATTGCGAGCTGACTTGCGTTTGTGGTGCATTCAGGCAGGCAAGTGTCTGCAGGTCGTAGCGCGCGGTTTCGTACACGCCGCCGGCCAGGAACTGCAATTCGTTGTTAACGATCGCCAGCTCACCTTGCAGGCTGATGCCGTTATTCACATCGGCTTCCAGCGTCCCCGAACTGCTGTTGTGCGCCTTCAGTTTTCCAGTGACGGCGTCGAGCGCGACGACGTAGGTGCCATCGTAGTGCGAGATGCCGGCGGCGGCGTAGACCGTGTCGCCATTGACCACGACCCCGCCGGACACGGGCCATACCGAGATGAGTTTTTCGTAGACGGGGATCCAGCGTTCTTGCGGCGCGACTCGGAACGACCACAGCCGTCGACCCGTACGCGCCTCGAACGCGTACACGCGGCCATCGGCCGACCCGACGTACAGCCGGTCGTGGGCCACCGCCGGTGGATAGTAAATTGGTCCTGCCGTCAAGGTTTTCCACACCAGCGTCCCACGGCTGTCGAGTGCCCGAACGGCGCCGCTACGATCCGCCACGAACACCAGTCCGCCGGCTGCTACTGGAGCCGTCGGCAACAAACCCGACGACACCGGCTTGCTCCACTTCAATGCGACCGCGTCCGGGATGGTCAGCGCCGTTACATCGTCGCGCGCGTTGCCGCCCCGATAGCTGGGCCAGTCGTCAGGGTGCGTTTCGAGCGGCTTGACACGTTCGATTGGATCGCCGGCGACGAGCGCGTCTTGATAGAGTTCGCCGGCATCCACCGCGGCATCACCGCTGGGCCTGAGGCAAATGTTCCCGTACAGCGACAACTGGCAACCACACATCCACGGTCCCCAGTACAAATGTCCGCCGGCAATCAAGACGCCGTCCTGGCACGGTGGACGCATCGGGTCGATGTGCTGCGCGGTGTTGGATTCGGTCAACACGCGCACGGTCCCGCCGCTGGCCCGGAAAAAGATACTGTCGGCACAACCTGTGGCGCGGGTGCAAGCGCGGCGCGAAGGGAAGGTGGCCAGCACCTGGCCGGTTTCGTAGTCGAGCCGGAAGCCGCTTTCCGTCCGCTGAGGTCCCGCGGCCCAGATGGCGTCGTCACGCAGGACAAGCTGCAGGTTGCCGGTTGGGAAGGTCCAGGCCAGCTTGCCGTCGGCGGCTGAAGCTGCCACCATCTTGTTGCGTTGGGGACCGGCGAAGAAGACGAAACGGTCGTTGCATTTCATATAGGCGGTCGTCGCGTAACCCGTAATGTAGTGCTGTGCCTTGGCATTCGCGTCGATGGCGTCCAGCAGATCCTTGTCCGAATTGCGCCACAGGAGTTTGCCATCGCGGGCGTCCAGGCACAGCAAGAAACGCTCGGGACTGTAGCAGAAGATTCGCCCGTTGCTCATGCAGACAGCACGGGCATCGAGGAACTCGTCATCCCGATAATGCCACAGGATCTTTTTGTCCTCGTCTCGCAGGTCGATGGCGACCACGGTACGGCCGAAACCAAAAGCGGTCCGCGGATCCTTGTAGTCGTGACCTTCCCACATTCCCCAGGGCCAATGCCCCAGTCCTCGCCGCTTGGATCGCTGCGTGCCCACCGACATTTCCAGATTGCCGACCAGGGCGTACAGGATCCCGTCCTCCATCGCCATCCATTTCCAAACGGGACCGTCGGTGATCTCTTGAGGAATCGTGATCTGTGCGCGCGTCTTGCCGGACTTTGCGTCGATGATCTTGCACGATTCGTGGTCACCCAGATATAGCGCGTCCGTCGTAGCAATCATCGTATTCCGGTGGATCATGAATCCCGGCGGGGACGGCCGTCGCCAGAGGACCGTGCCATTGTAGGCGTTGATGCACAACAGCGTGTTCAGCATCTCGTTCTGATTCGCCTTGTGGGCAATGTGTCCCATCGCCTTGTAGATGCGGCCACCGGCGATCACGGTCTGCTCGGGCATCGGGCTGAACATGGGATAGCCCAGAAACTGGGTTCGCAACGAGCCGCGAACCAGCTGGTCTTGCGATTGCGGATTGTTGTCCGGACCGTGGTACGGATGTGTCCACTCGTCGATCCCCGCCGGAACCGGTTTTGTCAAACGACGGTCGCCCGTGAACGCGGTACCGCGAGGACGGAGGACGCGCAGCAGTTCCGCATCCGCGGTTGAGGATGCCAACTCGGAACTGACCAGGACGGCATCGGCCACGTTGTCGGCGAGATGAATCGAGTCGAGCGATCCCGCATCGACAAAGATCCGCGAGCCCAGCAGTCCAGCCGCCGCTGCCGCTTCTCGGACCGCGTCCGCTTGTTCATCGTCGGTTGTTTGCACATAGAACGTCAGCTCGGTCGCCAGCGCCGCATCGACAATATTCTGCGTTTCGGTGTTGGGGCCGAGCAGCAGTCCGACAATACCGCGGGAAAGTCCGATTTCGTTGAGACCCTTGATCGACGGTAGTTCGCCGCGACTCGGCGTGGCAAGTGAACCAAGTACGATCAGCACGATAGCCGTTGAGCGCGTCAGTAATGCCATGGTCATGGTCCCTTTGTGAACGAAGACGATGTGACGAGTTCGACCGGCGCCGGCGCCTGGGGACTCGTCCCGCATTCCAGAATCTTTCCGTACGTTATCCTTTTCGACCTGACATTGCAAAGATTTTCTGGCGTGGACAACGTGTCAGAAGTGCTATCGAAGTTACTCACATTCCCGTTTTCGCGTGCGCAGCGAAACGATCGGCCATCAGAACGAGACAAGTGCAATCACGACGCCAACGGCTAGTACGACAGCGCAGGGTTGACGGTACCAGGGGACTGGCTCCATCGCTGTTTGGTTCGTCCCGGAAAACCCGGTGGATCGATGGTGCCTGTCCCCCTTTCGCGGACAGGAATCTCTCGACACAGCCCACAGATTTGCACGCTGCGGCGCCTATGGTATCTGCGGCGCTGCGTGACCCTGTACGTTTTCTCGTGCGCCCACGTCAGGAGACGAACGACGGCTTTGCCTCGCCACCCAATCCGCGGCGCGATTGATGATGGACTGAGTTTTTTCCGAGGACTCCGGGTGAGGACTCACCGCAATCACGCGGCCTTTGCCGAACGTTCCGGCTACCATCGCCGGCGTATGGATCATCGTGCCCTGCTGCGGTTCCCAGGCGGCGACTTCCGAACGGAAATAGGCCAACGGCAAATAAGTCGGCAATTCAGCGCGGCCCGCAGGGGACACGATGGGGCCGTTCTGATAGCGCACCGGTATTTCACCTTGCCAATCCCCCAGAATCTCGCGGCCTTCGTCGGTCAGTTCCATCTTGACGACCGCTGCGGGCCCCCGATGCCACATTGGTTTGCGCCCGACATTGGGGATTTCGCGGCTCCCGGTAAACACCTTGGTGTCGACCAGATTCAGCGACCAGTCGTAGTGTGACGAGCACAGATACGCACCGGCGCAGATGCCAAGGTAACCTCCGCCGTCGCGCACAAAGGAACGCACTTTGTTTCGCGCCGCGGCTCCGATCGCCTCCGCCTGACGACTTCCGCTGCCGCCTGGAAACACGAGCAACGCAAACTGGTCGAGTGAAACGGACTGCAAGTCGGCGGGTCCCAAATGGCGTGTTGCAAACCGTGGATCGCGATCAAACATCGCCGTCAACTTCGCGACTCCCCCGTCACCCGTTCCGGGACCGTCGTACAGTCCGACCTGCAAGACGTCAACGTCCATCCTTGGAACCAAACAATTCACACGGTCGCCGTCGATCATGCCCAGCTGTTGCATCAGTGTGGACACCATGATCCGATGCTGCCGCGCGCGGCGCGAGATGGGTTGATGATTGAAGGTTGTTTCCAGGATGTACGCTTCACAGCGAAGTCGATCGAGAACAGAGCGTATGAAGCTCCCTTCGGCCGGGCCGGTTTTGCCGAGTCGAACGAACCGTCGCTCGGCATCAGACACCGTATTGTTCACGGCGTCGAGCATCGCCGTGGCGTGCAATTTGTTTCCGTCCGATTCGCGAAAGATAATGCTCGAGCCCACCGACTTGGAGTTGGAGATGTGGAAATCGAACCCTTCGTGCAGGTCCACGACGCAGGTTGGCCGATGCTGCTCGGCAAATAGCCAGAGTTCCTGGCAGATGAAGGTGTCGGCCGTGTTGTCCGATTCCAACGTCGGAAAATTGCGATTGGCATCGCGGAGATCGGGGTCATTGCGAAACATCGGAAGCCAGCGCAGGTCGGCCTGCAAACCGAGTCGGTTGACGGCGGGAACAACAATCAGACGCCCGCGTCGAATGGGCCAATGACGAATTTGTTCGGCGGCGCGGTACCCGGCGGGCTCGTTGCCATGCATGCCCGCGGTAATCAGCAGCACAGGGCCGTCGCGGCCGCTGTCAATCTCGTACCAGGGTGTTGCCCAGCGGGTTCCCGCGGCGAGGTGTCCGCTGCGCAGGACCGGTTCGGATGCTTCCACGCATGCGGCAGGCGCCATCAACTGGACGAATACCAGTAGTAACAGTGAAAGAGTAAAACGCATGAGTACACACTCCCGCGAAGAATGACATTACCAATAACCCACTTCGCAAAATCAGTGCCGCCTTTCGCTGCGCAAGGGAGCGTCCTGTTTCGAATCCGTAGGCGACCACGTATCGCGGTTATTATAGTGTCATTCGTATTTGATAGCAGAATCGAAACTCGCAAGGAATCACGAATTGTGGGCACAAACAAGCTCGAACCACGGCGGATAATCGATTAGGCTATGAGTGTGAAAGCCCCAAACTGTTGACCAGCGAAACGGATATCCATGATCCGCCCACTGTTTCCACGATTCGTGCTCGCTCTTGCCATCGTCCTGGCAATGTTGCTGAGTGTGCGAATGCCACGCAGAGCCGAAGGTTCGGAAAACCTATTGGTGCCGACGAGTGCGGCGGAATATGATTCCGACATCAAGCCGTTCCTCAAGTCGTTTTGCCTCGACTGCCATCACGCGGAGCATGCGGAGGCGAAATTCCGCGTCGACAATCTGGACGGTATGGTTACCAAGGGACAGGACGTGGAGCGTTGGGAAAAGGTGCTCGAAATGCTGAGCATCGGCGACATGCCCCCGGCAGAAGCCGACGCGCAGCCGGCGAAGCACCTGCGGCACCAGATCACGACCTGGATCGCCAATGAGCTAAAGAAGATCAATCGCGGTCCTGATGAATCGCGATTGGTCCGTCCAGCGTTCGGCAACCGGGTTGATCACGAGGCGCTGTTCAGTGGCGAGCACCAGGGTCCCGCTTATTCGCCGTCACGGTTGTGGCGGAAGAATCCGCAGATCCATCGGCAGTTTGAAAAAGGCTTGCGGCTGCCGGCGGGAACCACGCCGTTTCCTCCCAAAGGCGGTCACGGCTTCCAGGACTATGCCTTTCTGTTGGCCGAAGAATCGACCATCAAGGCCCTGCGAATCAGCGCTCGGAATTACATTGCCGAGATCCTGGACGGACGCCTGATTCATCCCAGAAAACCTGACGGCAAGCCGGACAAAACACGGCAGGTGCGCGAAGGAAGATCACGCTGGTCCGAATTTAACTCCATCGTTCATTCCGAACAAGAGCTCACCGATCAATTAGTCGCGGAAGCTGTTAAGCGGGCTTTCGAACTGCTGTTGAACCGGTCACCTACTAGTGAAGAGTCGAAACGCTATGCAGTATTCTTAACCGAGAGCATTGCCATTGCCGGCAAACGCGAGGGCCTGGAGAACTCGCTCACGGCGGTCATACTTTCTCCCGAATTCATTTACCGGCAGGAGCTGGGCCTGGGAGAAACGCTGCCTGACGGTCGCCGCCGGTTGTCACCACACGAAATCGCGTATGCGATTGCTTTCGCGCTGACCGACGCGCCCCCGGACGACCAGCTGATGCGAGCCATGTCCGCGGGTAACTTGAAAACCGCGGCGGATGTGGAACGTGAAGTACGGCGGATGCTGGCCGCGAGCACCCGGGAATACTGGGACTATGAAATCAATCACACCTTCGAATCGCACGTCGAAGCGTGTCCGAACCCGCGCATTTTACGGTTCTTTCGGGAGTTCTTCGGCTACAGCGGTGTCTTCGATGTCTTTAAGGATCAGACGCGCAACCCGCATCACAAGCCTCAGTTCCTGTTCAAGGACGCCGATCTTTTTGTGCTATCGATCCTGGAAGAGGACCGGCAGGTGCTGCGGGAATTGCTCACATCCGACCGCTACATCGTTCACTACGTTTCACCCGAGAAGGGCCGCAAGAAGATCGAACAATTCCGCGCGGACAAGAAGCGTTATGCCGCTCAGAATGCCTTGCTGGATCAGGGAATGGTTCCTGTGCTGGGCGGCTATCGCGGCGGGAAGTATTACACGACGTACGGTTTCGATCCGGAGCATTGGAACTATCCCATCGAGCAGCCGTTTCCCGTTGCCAACCGCGCCGGTATGCTCACGCACCCAGCCTGGCTCGTCGCACACAGCGGCAATTTCGACACGGATCCGATTCGCCGCGGTAAATGGATTCGCGAACACCTGTTGGCCGATGTGATTCCCGACATTCCCATTGGGGTCGATGCGGCCTTGCAGGATGATCCCCACAAGACACTGCGAGAGCGGTTAGAGAAGACGACGGCGCAGGAGTGCTGGCGCTGCCACAAGAAGATGAATCCGCTAGGATTGCCGTTTGAATCGTTCGACGACTTCGGACGCTTCCGGGAACAGCTGTTTTTTGATGCGGAGGGAAAATTCGCTGGTACTTACTACGAGCGTGAAAACCGACTTCGTTCGGCGCGTCAGCGAAAGAAAGAACCAGAAGTGTTCACCGGCCGCGCTCTGGACACGACTGGCAGCCTGACCGGTACCGGGGAGGCAACGCTGGATGGCGATGTCCAGGACGCCTTCGAATTGGTCGAGCGGCTGGCGCGGTCGGAGCGAGTTCGCCAGTCGTTTGTCCGGCATGCGTTTCGCTATTGGATGGGCCGCAATGAGACACTGGACGATTCGCCGACTCTGATCGCGGCGGATCACGCCTACGTTGAGAGTGACGGGAGTTTTAAGGAACTGCTCGTGTCATTACTGACATCCGACTCGTTCCTGTTGCGAAGATAACTCAACCGAATGGAACCAACATGCTTGATCGACGACAACTGCTGACGCAACTTTCGCTGGGCACCGGCAGCGCGCTGCTGGCGCCGGCGTTGAGTCGGATTCGAGCCGAAGCTGCCGGCGCTCCCTTGCCCAAACGGGTCGTCTTTGTCGTCCGCGCCAATGGCCTGCGGCCGTGGGGCCTGGCGGCGGAGGGGCTTGAGCAGTACGGCGACTCGCGTCATCGCCAGGAATTGTATGTGGAAGAATCGCTGACAGGCCGGAAACTTCACGAAACGTTCAGCGAACTCGAATCGCTCAAAAATCGTGTCACGATCATCCAAGGTCTGTCGGGCCGTTCCGGCGCCGTCAGTGATCCGCATGGGGCAAATTTCGGAGCGCTCGGCTGCTATCGCTCGGACAACGGCGCGCCGCCGGCGGCCGAGACGATTGACGGCGCGCTGGCCAAGGCCATGCCGGCGATCTTTTCCCACGTGGGACTCAAGATGGGAAAGGCCAACGAACTGATCGCGCACCCCGCCTTATCCGCCGCCGGGAAAGGGAAACGGCTGCCGTTTTACTGCTCACCGATCATGGCCTACCAGGAATTGTTCGGCAGTCTGGCCACCGACAATAAACTCAAAGCCGCGGCCCAGCTGGACCGGCACCTGCTCGACTTCATGGTCGCCGATGTGAAGCGCGTCAAGCAGCGGCTTCCGGCCGCCGAAAAGGAAAAACTGGACCACTACCTCGGTGGATTCGAGGCGTTGCGCGACCGTCAGGTGAAACTCGCCAAATTAGATGATAGTATTCGCGTCCATATCCCCTCCGTGACAGACAAGTACACCTCGCCGATTGAAACGCATCGGCTGGAAGCGCATTTCGACCTGGCTGCCGCGGCCTTGATCGCGGGACTCACGAACGTGGTAACCATCGACGCCGATGATCTCGATGGTCGATATTCAGGATTGGGCCTGGGTGAAAAGTCGATTCACGAAATCGGCCACCTCTCCGACGATTACAAAGAAGGCCGCGACACGAACTTCGCCGATGGGACGGACGGTGTGGGAGCGAGGAACATTGTCCGCCGCTTCCAGGTCGGGCTCATCGCCGGACTGGCCCAGAAGCTGGCCGCTGTCCCAGAGGGCGACGGTAACATGCTCGACAATACCCTGATCGTGTACTTCAGCGACGCCGGACAACAGCATCACGCCAACTACGAAAACTTTCCAATGGTGCTGGTTGGCAATCTTGGCCGGAAATTCAAAACAGGTCGCTTCCTGCATTACCCGTCGTATCACTGCGACGGCAACCGCACACTCGGCAGTTTCTATACCACAATCCTGCACGCCGTCGGTCACCCGCGCGATGGCTTCGGCCAGGTCGATCTGCAACTGCCCGAGAAGTCACAGAAAGAAGTGCTTGCCGAGTTATTCGCGTGAACGGTGCGAGGCTTGCTGATGGCTGAGATCGCTAAAGCCAGCAGGACGGTGCAAGTGAACGTTGACCGTTAAGCTTCGCCCGGGGACAGAGCACTCAGCAATTTATTTTATTGCGATCGATTGGTTCGGGCGGGCGGCGAGACTGGTTCTCCGTTGGCCCGGTACGCCGCAAGAATCGTAAAATAGCGCGTAAAATCAGGGTTGCTCGCGGAAATAAGAGACAGTAAGGCAGTTTCTCATTCAAGTCCCATTGCGGAATGCCCATGTGCCGAATTGCTTTAACTGCATCGCTTTTGCTCGCCGTTGCCTGCCGAGTGCCGGCTGCGGACTTGGACTATGTGCGCGACGTGCGGCCGATTTTGCAGACGCATTGTTACAGGTGCCACGGCGAGGAAAAGCAGAAAAGCGGTTTGCGGCTGGATATCAAGTCCGAAGCATTCAAGGGAGGCGACGGCTGGGGTCCGAGCGTTGTGGCGGGAAAGTCAAACAAGAGCCCTCTGATCGAACTCGTGAGCAGCGACGACCCGGATTCACGCATGCCCCCCGAAGGCGAACCGCTGGCCGCCGCAGAAATCCGCACGTTGAAGCAGTGGGTCGACGAAGGAGCGGTATGGCCGGACGGTGTGGATCTGGCAAAGCTGGAGGACCGGCTCGATCACTGGTCGTTCAAGCCGATGCGGTCTCCTGACGTCCCCGCGGTGACAGCTGGCGAGTGGCCGCGAAACGAGATTGATCGTTTTGTTCTTTCCCGCTTGGAACAGGAAGGGCTGGCACCCGCTGCGCCGGCCAATCCCGTGACCTGGCTGCGTCGAGTCACTTTGGACCTGACCGGACTGCCGCCGACAACACGGGAAGTGGCCGAATTTCTTGAGTCGGTCGGGCAGGGAGAAGCGGCCTTCGCGGAAGTGGTGGATCGTCTCCTGAAGTCGCCTCGTTACGGCGAGCGCTGGGCGCAACACTGGCTGGACGTCGTCCGTTACGCCGACACGCACGGCTTCGAAGTAAACACGGAGCGCCCCAATGCCTGGCCTTATCGCGACTACGTCATTGCAGCCTTGAACAACGACACGCCTTACGACCAGTTCATTCGGGAACAGATCGCGGGCGATGCGCTGGGCAAAGATGCGGCCACGGGATTCCTGGTGACCGCGTCGGTGTTGCTGCCGGGCCAGATCGGAAAAGACGGCCCGTCCATGCGGTTGGCACGACAGGACTCGCTGGACGAAATCGTCAACAATATCGGGCAGACGTTCCTTGGACTGAGCATCGGCTGTGCGCGGTGTCACGATCATAAGTTCGATCCGATCACGTCACGGGACTACTACAGCATGCAGTCCTTCGTTGCGGGCGTCGAATATGCGGATCGTGAGCTGCGTTTACCGGAGACCGAAAGGCTGCAGCAAGCAGAAACGGCGGAGTCACTGCGTCGGCAGTTGGAACAGGTTAACGAACAGCTGTCGCGATTGGTGCCGCTCGCCAGCCCTCGACGCCATCGACCAACAGCTGAAAGCCCGGCAACGAATGCGAAAGAGAACACGGCAACATTCGCTCCGCTGGAGGCGAAGTTCGTCCGCTTTACCATCCACGACGCAAACCTGCATCCGACACTCGGCTTAATCGAACCGTGCATTGATGAATTCGAAATCTACACCGACGAAGTCTCGACACGGAATATTGCGTTGGCAATGCACGGGACCGTAGTCACCGCTTCGGGCAGCAATGTTTCGGCCAGTCACAAGCTGGAGCACATCAACGACGGCCAATTGGGAAATGCCCGGAGCTGGATGTCCGCGACACGAGGTCGCGGTTGGGTGCAGTTTGAGCTGCCAGAAGTTACACGGATTTCGAAAGTGGTGTGGAGCCGGGACCGCACGGGCCATTATACGGATCGGCTGGCGACCGCTTATACACTGGAGGCCGGACTTGCGGCAGATTCGCTGACCACGCTGGCGGAACTCCCACCGCAACGTGCCGCGGTGAATCCGCTGGTCAATACGGATCGGTTCCCGCCGGTGAGAGCACGGCGAGTCCGTTTCACGGTGCTGGCCACCAACAGCCTGGAACCGTGCATCGACGAGTTGGAGGTGTTTAACGCGGCCGGTCGGAACGTGGCGCTCGCACAACGCGGCACCAAGGTCACCACTTCCGGAGATAGGGTCGAGGCCGATCGCCATGAACCGCGGTTCGTCAATGATGGCCTGTATGGAAATTCTCGAAGCTGGATGTCCAGTGAAACCGGCAAAGGTTGGGTGCAACTGGAATTCCCCGCGGAACAGGAAATCGTTCGCGTCGTCTGGGGTCGCGATCGCGAGGGGCGATTTAAAGATCGCCTGGCGACGGAGTATCGCATTGAAACGGCGAGCGGCGATGATTGGCATTTGGTGGCGGACTCCACGGATCGCCAATCATGGGACGCGGAAGCAGCTCCGGTCGCTGAGTTCACGACTGCCGGTCTGAGTTTCGACGAAATGCAAACGGCAGCTCGCCTGCTGGAAGAGAAGAAAGCGGTGGAAGCCGCGATCAAGGCCGCCGAAACTCGACCGCAGGTCTTCGCGGGCAAGTTTCGCAAGCCGGATGACATCTACCTGCTCAGTCGCGGTGATCCCGAACAGCCCGTGGAACCGGTAAGCCTGGCCGTGTTGAGCGCGATTGGCGACGTTGCGTTACCGCCTGGCACGGCCGAGCAGGAACGCCGCCGCGCGCTCGCCGACTGGATCGCCAGCCCGACAAGCCCGCTCACCGCTCGCGTGATGGTGAACCGAACCTGGCAGTGGCATTTCGGCGTGGGACTGGTAGAAACGGCGAATGACTTCGGACGCAACGGCGCGAAACCAACACATCCGGATTTGTTGGATTGGCTGGCGCAGGAATTCATTCGGTCGGGCTGGTCGCTCAAACACCTGCACCGTTTGATTGTGTTGTCGGCGACCTACCGCCAATCGACCCGGCACAATGCGGCTGCCGCGGCCAAGGACGCCGATGTGCGGTTGGTATGGCGCTACCCCTCACGGCGGCTCGAAGCGGAAGCGATTCGCGACAGCATGCTCGCCGTCAGCGGGAAGCTGAATCTGAAAATGGGTGGACCGGGGTTTAATCTGTTCCGTCAGCGCGGAGGACTGTCCGGATTTACACCGATCGAGTCGTTCTCTGGGGACGGCTTGCGGCGCATGATCTACGCGCACAAAGTGCGCCGCGAGCGGGATGCGGTATTCGGCGCGTTCGATTGCCCGGATGCCGGTCAGAGCACGTCGCGGCGCATTGAATCCACGACCCCGATCCAGGCGCTGAACCTGTTCAACAGCCGATTTACCATCGAACAATCCGAGGCTTTTGCGAACCGCGTTCGCGCTGAAATGGGCGACGATGTCGTTTTGCAAATCAGGCATGCGTACATGGTCGCACTTCAACGCGAACCGACGGCGGAAGAAATTGCTGAGTCGGAACCTGTTGTGCGGGCCCATGGTCTGGCGACGCTAGGCAGAGCCCTGTTCAACAGCAACGAGTTCCTGTTTTTGCCATGATCATGATATAGGGCGATCCTGGAACCGATCGCCGGGCCGTGGAAGACGGTTCAACCAACACGCACGAAAACGTTTACACCGGGACAAACCATGAACCTTTCAGCAGACCAGCTTTCCCCGCGAGGACGTCATTTCCTGAATCGGCGCGGCTTCCTTTCCGACTCCGCCACCGCGCTCAGTTCCATCGCCTTGCTCGATCTGCTCGCCGGGGATCAGCTGCTGGCGGACCAACCTGTGATCGATCCGGCCAAGCCCTTTGCGCCGCGAAAGACCCATTTTCCGGCGCGGGCGAAGCAAGTGGTAGTCATCTTCTGTGCTGGTGCGGTGAGCCAGTTGGAAACGTGGGACTACAAACCCGAACTCATCCGTCTGGACGGGCAACCTTTGAAAGACGGTCCAGCCGTCACGTTTCAGGGACCGGCCGGCAATCTTGCTCGTCCCCAGTACGCCTTTCGTCAGCGAGGCCAAACGGGCAAGTGGGTCAGCGACATGATTCCCCATTTGGCCGAACTGACCGACGACATCGCCTTCCTTCATTCACTAACCAGCAAGAGCAATACGCACGGTCCCGCCGAGAACTTCCTTTCGACCGGAACACCGCTGGATGGATTTCCCAGCCTCGGTTCCTGGGTTACCTACGCGATGGGAAGCGAGAACCAGAACCTGCCGGCTTACGTGGCCATTCCCGATCCGCGAGGCGTGCCGCAGAATGGATCCAACAACTGGGGACCGGGGTTCCTGCCGGCCGCCTTCCAGGGCACGCCGTTGGATTCCAAGAAACCAATACGGCATCTGGCCGCGCCGCTGGTAACGGCCGAAGCGGATGTCGCCGCCCGGACACTATTGCAGCGGATGAACCAACGGCATTTGTTGCAGCATCCCGGCGACAACAAGCTGGCAGCGCGCATCGCCAGTTACGAACTCGCGGCGCGGATGCAACTCAGCGTGCCTGAAGTCACCGATCTCACCAAGGAACCGGCTCACATTCTGAAGAGCTACGGAGCGGACGACGAGTCGAATCCGACCCGCGCGGCGTTCGCGCGCAATTGCATCCTGGCTCGGCGCCTGATCGAAAGCGGCGTCCGCTTCGTGCAGCTCTTCAACGGCGCCTACGCCAGCGGCGGCGAACTCAACTGGGACGGTCACAGCAAGCTGAAGGAGCAGTACGACAAGCACGCGGCGGTGCTCGACCAACCCGTGGCCGCGATGATCCAGGACATGAAAGCCCGTGGCCTGCTGGACGACACGCTTGTGGTGTGGTGTACCGAATTCGGACGCATGCCGTTCTTTCAAAAGGGGGCCCGCGGCCGGGACCACAACCCGGACGGCTTCACCTGCTGGCTGACCGGGGCCGGTGTCAAAGCGGGCGTCAGCCACGGGATGACCGATGAACTCGGCCAGAAAGCCGTTCAGGACATTCATCCGCTCTATGACTTCAATGCCACAATACTGCACTTGCTGGGGATGGACCACGAGCGGCTCACGTTCCAGCACAATGGGATCCAACGCCGGCTGACGAATGTGGAAGGGCATGTCATTCGGGAAGTTCTGTCGTAACCACGGTTTGAGCAACACAGTGCCTGACAAGCCAGATCACGATCGCCATCGCGAATTCTTGCGCGCGTTCACGACGCACGAACCTGCGATACGCGCATTCGTCCGGCGGCTTGTGCCTTCGCGGGCCGACGCGGATGACATCCTGCAGGAAGTCGCGATCGTTTTGTGGGAGAAGTTTGACGAGTTTCGCCGCGAGGGCAACTTCAAGACATGGGCCTGTGGGATCGCTCGTTTCAAAGTGCTGGCGTGGCTGCGGGACAAGGGTCGCGACCGACTGGTGCTGGATAGTGATGTTGTCGAACTGGTTGCCGCGGAATCGCTGCAGGCCGAGTCGCACCTGGAGCTGCAACGGCAGGCTCTGGAATCATGTTTTGAGAGCATCCCGGCGCCGCAGCGACAGTTGCTGTCGCGCGCGTATCGTCGCGACGCCAGTATTCAGAGTGTGGCATCAAGCAGCGGGCGTTCGATTGCCGGATTCTATCAGTGGTTGCATCGCATGCGCAAACGGTTGCTCGAATGTATCCGTCGCGAACTGGCAAAGGAGACTTTGTCGTGAACGAAAAACCTGATGACGCATTATTGCAGAAATACGCCGACGGGAATCTTTCGGCCGCGGAACTCCAGCATCTCAACGGGCGACAGCGCGACGATGCGGCAACGCGGCGGCAGTTGATCGAGTTGCTCAATCTGGATTCGGCCTTGGCCGCGCTATCCGAATCGGACGACACACCGCTTGACGCGCCCTTACCCACGGCGGACCGTCAGCAAGGCAAAGCGTATCAACGCTGGCCGGCCGCCAGGCAAGGTATGCAACGGCTGGCCGTGGTCGCGTGTTTGCTTGGTCTGCTGGCCACCGCGTGGTGGTGGCAAATGTCGGCACGGCCGTGGGCCTCGGTACAAAGTCGTGTGGGTGCCGGGGAATTGGTCGTGGGGGCGCCTTTACGAGGCGAATTGTATTGCATCGACGAAGGGATCGTACAGTTCGTCACGGCCCGTGGCGCTGAAGTCGTGATGGAAGCGCCAGCCGAGTTTCGCCTGGAGTCGGTCGATCGCCTGGTATTGACGCGCGGACGCGTGTCCGTTGAAGTGCCCTCGGCCGCGAAAGGTTTCAGCGTCTTAACGCCGTCGGGAGAAGCTGTCGACTTGGGGACGCGATTCGGAGTCGACGTTCCCACCGTTGGTCCAGCGGAGATTCACGTTTTTCAGGGCGAAGTGATTGCCAAAGCCTCGGGCTCGAATGCTGGCAATAACCTCTACGGCGGTGACGCCGTGACGATGGATCGCGGAGCCAGTGTCGCGCGGGAGCTGCGGTCGGCAGCGTTCATCGAGTCGGCTGAGATGCGGGAGCTGACGGTCGGTCTGGCAAGTGGCCAAAGACAGCGTTCCGAAGCCGCAATTGCGGCAATCAGAAACGACCCGAACTTGATCGTAGCATTGGACTTCGAATCCCAGCAATCCCGGCCCGGTGTTTATCGCATGTCGCAGGGACGCTGGCCCGGATCGCGAGCCCCTGAGTTTGTGAACGTGGGAGATCATATGCAATTAGATGTCGGTGGCGATCGCGACTGGAAGCAACTGACGCTCGCGGCATGGGTGCGACTCGACCGCTTGGGCGAGCCGTTTCAATCGTTGTTGCACACCAATGGCTGGGGAGGCGATAAGCCCGGGCAAGTGCACTGGATGGTGACCCGACACTCCACCATGCGGCTCGCACTTTACGGCAATACGCTCGCACCCGGGTCGGACGAACGCGAATGGTATCCGGACTCGCGCACGTCCGTGCTGCCTGAACGCGGTCGCTGGGTACACCTGGCAACGGTCTACGATTCGCTTGACAAAACGGTGCGATTCTATCTGAACGGCCGGTTCGACAAGCAGACACGGCAGGCCATCGCGCACCCCGCGCGCTTGGGACCGGCACAGATCGGCAACTGGAACAATCATGACCGCAAGCTGAGCGGCCGCATCGACGAACTCATCCTCCTCGGCCGGGCGATGAACGACGGCGAGATTGAAGCGTTGTATGCTGCAGGCTGCCCTTACCGCGATGCTTCGCGTTGAGGCGGGACGGAGCGACGGCTATCGAAGGGAGACGTGAGGAATGGCTCCAGGTCATCGGCTGGCCTGTCGATCCTGTGCTGCGTTGAGTTGCCCTCCTACGCGAGGGAGGTTCCGACGCAGTAACGCCCAGGTCTTTTTCTGCACAGTATCGCTCGTGCTTTCGCCTGGCATGGCATAGCGCGGGGACGTATCGCGTGGCCGAGGGTCGCGGCGGCGCCGCTTCCGGAACCCAGCATTTCGCTCGCCTCCCCAGCTGCCCCATAATGCCAATCTGGACAAGGCCCGCCAGCTGCTCTGGCCGATCAAGCAGAAGTATGGTCGCCAGATTTCTTGGGCAGACTTGATGGTCTTCTGGGAAGACTTGATGGTCTTCGCCGGGAATCGCGCAATCGAAACGATGGGATTCAAGACCATGGGCTTGGCGTTCGGCCGCGAAGATGTTTGGGAACCAGAAACGGATACCTACTGGGGCCCGAAAACTGGTGGTTCTGCATTCGCGAACAACTCTCGTGAGCAGACAGCGTGTGAAAACAAGCGTGATTCGTTGGCGCTGGCCAGCGTCCAAGATGCGAGTTGTACGTGCAACTTGAACTAGAACGTCCACGTTAGACCGGCATTGAAACCGTGCACCCAGTAGTCGTCCTGATGGAAAGCAAACACAGGACGATTGGGAGTGGCGTTGTTGATGTCCAACGTCGTATCGATTTGATCTCCCGGCTGAATGGCGTTGCTCCAGTAAATCAACGTCGCACCCGCATTCACGCTCAAGCGGCAAGAGACCTGATACGTCATGTTCAGGGCCACTTCCGGAACAACGACGAATTCGCTTTGCCGGAACACGCCGATGTTACCGCCGGACTGAGCAAAGATACCTTCATTGGCATCAATCTGCGACGTGCCGTTGATTGCCATCGTCTGTTCGTTGTCACCGAGTCCTACTTTGGCCATTAAGTCTACGCAGACCCAGCCGACTTGCTTGTCTAAATTCAAGCCGAGTGCGACACCATGAAACTCGTTCTTCGCAGCGAACGAGTCAAAGAACGTGCCGCCGCCATTCGCCGTGGTCGTTGCGCTCAGTTGGATGTCCTCGTCGATGCGCGAAAACTGGTATCCCAACAGGAAGTCGACGCGTCCGTAACACGATTCCGAAAGTCGGCCGCGGAACAGTACGTCACCGCCCAGGACATCCGACGTGCTGTCAATCAAGACACTGCCGGTAGTTAAACCGGGATCCGCAATCTCGATTACATTCGCCATACCACCGTTGTTGTCGTCGAAAAATGGAATACCGAGACTCGGGTTGGAATTGCTGTCGGCAGCGAACCGCACGTTGCTGGAACCGAGTTGCCAGTAGCGAGCTTCCACGCCAAAATTCATGTACGGGTCGAGCCAGGTGCCCAGCGTGAGCCGGCCGCCCGCCTTCCCGTCGTTGCCGCGGCGTTCACCGCCAAACAAGACAGTGGTGGGCGGAGCGGCGAAATCGGTTACGAGGTCGGGGGAGAAACGACCCTTTCTCCACCACAACAGGTATTCCAATTCCGCCCACTGGCCGCTGCGCGGTCCGCAACAGGAGTTGCAAAATGCCGAGCAGCCCAGATCACCACAGCCCAGATCACCACAGCCCAGGTCGCTGCAACCGGGATCGGTACAACCCAGGTCACTGCAGCCTCCATCGGCACACCCCGCGCTGGCGAATTGGAAAGAGGCCGGAGCCACCTTCCCTGCAGAGCCTCTGGTTGGAGTGACGGCAGATGCCTGGCGTACGACGGTGCGATCGCCGAAAGTGGACCTTAGTTCTATGGCTTGGACGGAGGCCGCCGTTGCCAATGCGGACGTAAATACCAGTGCTGCAAGTGTTTGTGACAATCTCATTGGTATGGTAACCCTCAACGCGAAACACATTTCAGGCCCGCGCACTGCGAGCTTCACGGTCGTAGAAGGTTTTTCGGTCAAACTGCCTGTGCCGGTTGAATAAACTTGGGAATTTATGACAAGTTTGCCGGTAAGTGGGAGACTGACGGCAACTCCCGAGCTTTTCCACCGCCCGGCCGGCTGATAATCGCGGACTGCACAACGCCCGCCGAAGAGCCCACAACCGATGCCGGGCGAACCGTCCAATGTTGACGGCACCCGCCAGCTCAGTAAAATCTTTTTTGTACAAATGATTGAAAGCAGCAGGAATGCGAATTCGCCAGAATGGTAGCACCATTCGAATTGACTGCCCCGCGAAGCTGAATCTCTATTTGGACATCCTTTCCCGACGCTCCGACGGTTACCACGAGCTGGAAACGCTCATGGTTCCGATCACGATATTCGATACGTTGATATTTTCTGCGAATCGTAGCGGGCGAATTCAACTTCGCTGTCGCCACGGCCATGGTCGTGACTCTGCAATGACGGTCAGCGCGGGTGATTTGCCACATGGGATGGACAACATTGTCTTGAAGGCAGCAGAACAGATGAGACAGGGTGCGGATTCCTCGGCGGGGTTGCTGGTGACGTTGGTCAAACGTATTCCCTCGGCGGCCGGTCTGGGCGGCGCTTCGAGTGACGCTGCCGCCACGTTGATGGCGACCAACCGGCTTTGGAGCCGCGGCCTGGACGAGTCGCAGCTTGCGGACGAAGCAGCGAGGCTGGGCAGCGACGTTCCGTTCTTTCTTGGATCGGGAGCCGCGGTCTGTCGGGGTCGCGGGGAAAACATCACGCGACTTGGAACGATACCACGACTGCACATGGTGGTCGTCAAACCGCCCGTCGGCCTTTCCACTCCAACAGTTTTCCAGCGCTGTACGCCCACCGGCGGCATGGGAAAGCTGCCTGCCTTGCTGGCCGCTGCCGAACAATCGAACGTCAGCCGTTTTACCGGCCTGTTCTGCAATCAGCTGCAGCCGGCGGCCGACCAGCTTTCCCCGTGGATTGCCCGTTTGCGGAACGCGTTCGACCAGACCGACGTGCTGGCACATCAAATGACCGGCAGCGGATCAAGCTACTTTGGTGTCTGCCGTCATGCGAGCCACGCTCGGCGCGTGGCCAATCAGATTCGCTCCGCCCGCTTGGGAACCGTCTACGCAACGACGACGATGACGAAACATTACAGGAACAATTAGTCCTTTCAACTTTGTTAAGCTTACACGCAGGGAATGGCTGTAAGGGAGTCAAATCATGGAGATTACGGAAGTGCGCATCAAGCTGATGGAAGATTCCGATGATCGTCTGCGAGCTTTTTGTTCCATAACACTCGACGATTGCTTCGTTGTCCGGGATTTGAAGATCATTGACGGGTCCAATGGTCCCTTTGTTGCCATGCCCAGCCGCAAGCTCACCTCCCACTGCAGTCGCTGTGGTTCGAAGAATCATCTGCGCGCCGGCTATTGCAATCATTGCGGTAACCGTTTGAAGGACGACCGCAGCGCCCGCGATCCGGATGGTCGTACCAAGCTGTACGCCGATATAGCGCACCCCATCAACTCCGAATGCCGCGAGAAGTTGCAGCAGAAGGTGATTAGCGAGTTTCGTGCTGAGTTGGAAAGGGCAAAGGAACCGGGCTACGTTTCGCGCTACGACGACGAATACGACGACGACGTGGAACAGTACCCGGTAAACGAGGAACCTGCGAGGCCGGAGAACAATTCCTCGTTTTCGCCCCACCATGTCGACCAGGCCGAATCGACGCAGCCTCCGCACAAGTCGCCGTCCCAATCGCCGGCGCGCAATGGCGATTTCGGTGCCGGGATCTTCTGAGTTGCCGTTGTTCTTCCGCCTGGGCGGATTGTAACGGTCGCTCCTCGACGGTTGACGAGTTCGTTAGAATAGAGCTCGTCTTTTCACTATCGAGGAGAATTCAATTGCAGCGCCTTTACTCTTGTGTGCTCGCCTGCTGTCTGCTGCCGTGCCTGGCCGGCGAGGTCGCGGCCCAATTGCCGACAACCAGGCCTCTGGAGGGCATCCGGCAAAACACTCCTCAGGTTCACGCCATTCGCGCCGGGCGCATTGTTGTCGCCCCCGACGAACAGATCGAGAATGGTACGCTCGTCATTCGTAACGGGGTCGTCGAGGCGGTGGGACGTGATGTACCCATTCCGCCCGATGCACGTATTTGGTCTTTTACGGACCGGGTGATCTACCCGGCGTTCATTGACGCCTTCCACGAAGTCGATGTACCGTTGCCCAAACCGGAAGTCGGCGCGGCTTACTGGAATTCCGACGTGCGGCCGCGGGCTCTGGTATCCGCCGCCTACAAATTCTCATCTGAACGGAACAGCGCGCTGCGCGCCAACGGGTTTGCCCTGCAGTTGGTCGCTCCGAAAACGGGTGTGATCAAGGGGCGCAGCGCGCTGCTGACAGCTGCGGACGTGGACCCCACGCGCCAGGTGATCAACGCCGACGTCGCGCTGCACGTGAAGCTTACCATCCCCATCGCGCCGCATCGCGAACACTTTCCCAATTCGCCCATGGGTGCGGTTGCCCTGGCGCGGCAGGCTTTTTACGACGCCCACTGGTACACCAGGGCCTGGTCGGCCTATCGAGCCAACCCGCGTTTGTCGCGCCCTGAAACCAATGCCAGTCTGGAAACGCTGGCAGTTTACGGCGGCGCCAACGGACTGGTGATCGCCGACGCGGTCAACGAATTGTTCTTCTTGCGCGCGGACGCGTTCGCGCGTGAGTTTCACCTGAACATGGCGGTTCGCGGGTCGGGGAAAGAATATCGACGGCTGGACGCGATCGCCGAAACCGCGCGGCCGGTCATTCTGCCGGTAAACTTCCCGCTGCCTCCGAACGTGCATTCGGCCACCGACGAAGTGAAAGTGACGTTGGAAACACTGCTGCACTGGGATCTCGCTCCCGAGAACCCGGCGCGCGTCGCCGCTGCTGGAATCCCGTTCGCGCTGACAACCCACGGGCTGAAATCGGTCGACGACGTCTGGGAGAACTGGCGTCTGGCCGTGAAGCGTGGAATAGAAAAGGACGCGGCACTGGAAGCATTAACCGAGACACCGGCCCGGTTGTTCGGAGTAGCGGACAGTGTCGGTACGTTACGGCGTGGAATGTCCGCCCACTTCACCGTCACCGATGGCGACATCTTCGAAGCGGGCACAAAGATATTGGAAACATGGATTGACGGGCAGCGCTACGAAGTCGTCTCGCAACGCGATCAGCGGCTCGTCGGCACCTGGCAGGCCGACAACTGGCAACTCGAAATCAACCGTTTGAAGCAGAAACTGCAGGGCACTGTCATTAAGGGAGATAAAGAAACGGAACTACAGCACGTGACTACCGACGGGCTGCGACTGGAAGCCGTTTTCTCGTCTACCCCGTTCGACAAGCAGGGGCTGGCCAGGATGTCGCTGTCGCTGGACGACGTCGACCACAAACGCCCCTCCGCGGCCGGCTTCGTTGTCTGGGGAGACGGCGAAACGACGTCCCTGACACTCACCCGGCGATCCACCAGGTCGGCTGCGGACGAAAATGATCACGATGCGGAGACGACCAAACGCGAACCCTCTTCGTTCCCCGTTAACTTCCCGCTCGGCGCGTACGGACGTTCGGCGGCGCCCGAGCAACAGAGTGTGCTGTTCACCAATGCCACGGTTTGGACGGCCGGACCGCAAGGCATCCTCGACAACGCCGACGTGCTGGTCGCGGACGGGAAAATCATCAGGGTGGGCAAGCGTTTGCGAGCGCCGCGCGGCACGCGCGTGGTGGATGCCACGGGAAGCCACATCACGCCGGGAATCGTCGACTGTCATTCGCACATTGCCACCGACGGCGGAATCAACGAAAGCAGCCAGGCCATCACTGCGGAAGTGCGTATCGGCGACACCATCGATTCCGATGACATCGACATCTACCGGCAGCTTGCGGGCGGCGTGACGACCATCAACGTACTGCATGGTTCAGCCAATCCGATTGGTGGTCAGAACCAGGTGCTGAAGCTGCGCTGGGGCGCCTTGCCCGAGGCCATGAAGTTCCGCGAAGCGCCGCCCGGGATCAAGTTCGCGCTCGGCGAAAACGTGAAGCAAAGCAATTGGGGTGATGAATTTACCGAGCGTTATCCGCAGACGCGCATGGGAGTTGAGCAAATCATGCGGGACGCATTTCACGCGGCGCGGCAGTATCGCCAGGACTGGGATCGCTGGCAGGAAACGCGGCAAGGTCTGCCACCGCGTTACGATCTGGAGCTGGAAGCGATCGCGGAAGTGGCGGCGGGCCAACGCTGGATCCACTGTCACAGCTATCGCCAGGACGAAATCCTGGCCCTGATCCGCACGTTGGACGACTTCGACATTACCATCGGCACCTTCCAGCACGTGCTGGAAGGTTACAAGGTTGCCGACGCTCTGGCCAAACACGGTGCCATGGCCTCGGCCTTTGCCGATTGGTGGGGATACAAATTCGAAGTCTTCGACGCCATCCCGTACAACGGCGCGCTGATGCATGAATCAGGTGTTGTCGTCTCGTTTAACTCGGACGATCGCGAACTGGCACGCCACCTCAATCACGAGGCGGCCAAGGCAATGAAGTACGGCGGCGTTCCCCCCGACCAAGCCATCAAGTCCACTACTCTCAATCCAGCTCGACAACTGCGAATTGAACAATACGTCGGTTCCTTGGAACCAGGCAAGCACGCGGACCTGGTGGTTTGGAGCGGTTCGCCACTGTCCATCTATTCGCTTTGCGAACAGACCTGGATTGACGGCCGCTGCTATTTTGACCGAAGCGAGGACGTCGCGGCCAGCGATCGCATCCGCGAGATGCGGAATACAATCATCCAGAAGATACTGGCATCAGGTCAGAAACCGGCAAGGGATGTGGAGCCGGATGAAGACGAAAGTGAACTTTGGCCTCGTGCGGACCTGTTCTGTCACGGGCACGACCAATAACGCCGCATGTTCAATCGATCTCCCTTAACTGGCATGGCATCGTCATGAAACAATTCCTGTTCTGGTTCACGTTCCTGCACCTGATCTTCTCGGATCGCATATCCTTCGGTTCGGATCAGACGCCGGGACCGCCGCAAAGAAGACCGTTGGCGTTGGTGGGCGGTACGATTCATCCGATCGCCGGCGACCATCTCGCGGGCACCTTGCTTTTCGACCAAGGCCGCATCGTGGCGATTGGGAACGATTTGACGTTGCCACCCAACACCGAGGTACT
>CALBSZ010000317.1 GCA_937967665.1 uncultured Planctomycetaceae bacterium | reverse complement strand
GACGCGGGCCAGCATGAGCATGCACTGGGAGATCGGTACGCTGGCAATGACGATATCCAGGATCAAGAAGGGCAAGTAAAGCTGAAAGCCAATCAAGAACGCGGTCTTGAGTTCGCTCAACATAAAAGCGGGCAGCAGCACCCGCAGCGGCACGTCGTCGTACGTTTGCGGTTCGGGGGTGTCCGCCGGGAGGTATTCGTAAAACATCCAGATGTCGTCGCTGTTGCCGGCCACTTCAATCTGGCGGCTCATGAAGTCGCGCACCGGTTTGACCCCGGCGATCCACGCTTCGTCCAGATTCATGTTCACTTCCGGATCCGTATAGGGCGCGATCGCATCGTCGTACACGTTTTTCCACGTCGGTGTCATGATCAAGATGGTCATGAACAGGGCAATCGAAGTAATTACTTGACTGGGCGGCAACTGCTGCGTTCCCAACGCCTGCCGCAGCAGACCCAGCACGACGGTAATGCGAATGAAGCTGGTGGTCATCAGCAAGATCGCCGGCGCCAGGCTCAACACGGTCAGCATCAACAAGATCTGCAGGGCCGACGTCAGGCCTTCCGGACTGGTCCACACGTCGGGTCCGGCGTTGATGAACTCCGTAACCGATTCCGTCTGGTTCGGAGAGAGGCTCAGTTCAGCGTCTCCGGCGACCGGCGGTATGGTCGAGGCGAATTCCTGGGCGCTGGCCGTAGTGGCAACAGCGGCCCAGGCAAGTAACCAGACGCAGGCCACGATTGCCGTTCGACGTTGCAAAGGCTTAGCTCGCATAGTGGTCCCCCGTGGCGGAAAAGTTACGAGCTGTCCGTTGTCGCGAGTCGGCGTCGTCGCCCAGGAACCCGCGCGGCGAAGGTTCGTTGCCAAACTGGGCGAGCACCTGGCGGAAGGTCGCCGAAACACTTCCCGGCTTGTTCTGTTCGCAGATGCTCCGAATGCGCTCCACTTCGGCCGCATCGTCGATTTCGGTGAGCGTCTCCATGCCGTTGGACGTGATGGACACCAGCAGTAACTTGCCGCCAACACGGACGAGGTGGACGAACTGCCGCGGTCCCAATTGCGTCCGCCCCAGCATCTCAACCGCCTCGGACGGTAACTGGGAGGAGCCATTGGGGGAGGCGCGGCGCGAAATCCAAACGACGAAGAAAAACAACGCCAGCACCACGGCCAAACTGCCGAACACGGTCGTCATCGCTCCCGTCGGTTTCGTCTTGTCCGCGATCCGCGGGTTCCTGGAACTCTTAAGTGACGGTCGGCCCAGTGGTATCGGAGCTTCCTTGGACAATTGCTCCAGCGGGCCGTTCTGGTCCGCATTCTGTCCCCGCGCCGTGATCGGCTGCGACGTTTCCATCAACTCGGGCTCGCGACTGTTTTCGTTCCGCGGCACGATCGGTACGGGCAGGCGATCGAGTCCGCCGACAACGTCCGCGCGGCAAAGCGGCAGCGGGCCGGCGGCCAGCGTGAACAGCAAGAGAGCAATCGTGTTTCGCATCCGTGCGTTTTCTGCGATTGGTTAAAGTTCTTGAGCTTCGTTGTCGAAGAACGATGTGGGAGATTCTTTCTCCGGTTTGTTGCGTTCGCTAAATCGTTGTGGAGTCATCCATGGTGTTCCACAAGCCTCAGACATCGCTTGTTGAGGAACTAGGCACCGCGTTCGTCACCGGCAATCAACTCGGCGATGCGGACGCAAAAATTGTCGTTCATGACCAGGATTTCGCCGCGGGCGATCAAGCGGCCGTTGACGTACACATCGACGGGGTCTCCGGCCAGCTTGTCCAAGGGCACGACGCTGCCGCGTCGCAGTTTAAGCACGTCTTCGAGGTACATCTGCGTGCGGCCCAGTTCAATGCGTAGGTCGAGATCAACGTCTTGGATCAGTTCCAGCGTGGCTTTTTCGGTGGATGCTGGTGTTCCCGCAAAGTCCTGCAGTTGGAAGGGCCGGAGTCCGCTGGTGGGCGAACTGACCGGATTCTCAACCGACTTGATCGCCTGTTCGGCCTGATTTAACAGCAACTGGATATCGTCGGCGGAACGTCCCGCTGCCTGCGGTGATTTGCCGGTCGACGACTTCGCTGCCGTCTGGGGAGTCGCCGCGCGCGGTGCCGTCGCGCCGGCATCGCTAGCAGGCGGCGACAAATCGGACTCGTCCGAGTCCTCGCTGCGAGCTTGATTCAGCAAGTCTTCGATTTCGTCGGGGCTAAATTGGTCGTCCGCCATGAGAATCCGTTCGGATGGACGTGTTGCCGATCCGCGAGCACCCGGCTCGGCGGATCGCCGTATTTACTGTTCTACAAAGGAAAAATCGCTGAAGACGATGGATTTGATGACCTGTTTCCCGAAAAGGTCGTTACTTTTCTCTAAAATCCGCCTTTTGATCAAGCCCAAACTGGGATCGGTCAAATCTGTCAGTTCGGCACTGCGGATTTCAAAAATCACGCGATCGCGAAAGCGGTGTTCGTTTCGCGTATAGAGCGGCGTGAAGGTTTCGACATCCTTCTTGTCCACGGTCCCGTACAAGTGGAATTCGATCCGCAAAGTCACGTTGGCCGTCGGTTCATGGGCGGTGATGCTGTAGTTGCCCAGGTCAATTTCGGCCGATTCTTTTTCGTCTTTCGGCTGGTCTTCATTCTCCTGTTCGTCGGGCGTCGCTTCGTCCTCGACTGCAGCGGCTTCTTCGTAGTGCGCGGCGACTTCATTGCGCGAGGGGAGGACAAAGTAGGTGACGACGCATTCCAGCATGATGATCAAGCCCACCACGGCCAGGACCATGAGCTTCTTGACCAGCGACCCTTTGGGTTTCTGGGGTGCTGCTTCTGTCGTGGTTTCGTTTTTAGCCATGTCAAAACCGTTTTCTTCGTTGTAGTGACCGGCAGTCCGTTGCAAGATCCATAGCGGGTCTTCCAAGACCCTCCGATTCAGGGTGTTTCGTCGTCATCGACAAAACGTTTTTCTAGTTCCTCGGCGGTGCCCGTGAGATCACTCACCACCTCGTCCAGCACGAAGACCTCGACGCGCGGATTCAATTTCAGTTTGCCGGGATCGGCACCGATGTGGACGGGTTCGTTCGCTCCGGCCACGGACATGCGTATTCGCTTGCCATCAATTCCCAATTCGTCGACCAGGTAGCGCATCGTATTGCGGCAGCGGTCGTAGGACAAATCCCAGTTGTCCCCGTACTCGCTCTTCGGTCCCGGGGGCCGCAGCGACGTATGTCCACGGACTTCGATCTTCTGGGGCTTGCCGCTCAGCACGACCGCCTCCCTGGCAAGATCGGCTTTGTGTTCGTCGGTCAGTTCCGCGCTGTTGTCTTCGAAATAAATCACCGTTCCCACCGCCGTCTTGATTCCGGGACGTACGATCCGCACGCGCGAGTTGTCTCCGACCGGCGCTTCGACCTTGTCGCCGCCGCGCATGACGTCCAACCGCTTCGCCCGTCCCTGCGTGGCCAGTTTCGAGATGCTGGAATTCCGCGGCTTGTACTTTCCCGGCGTGGCGCTGATCGACGCCATGTCGTGCCCGAATTGTTGGCGCATCGATTCCACCAGCGCCTGATACCGTTCTTCTTCTTTGATTTCACTCATCGAAACCAGCATGATGAAGAAGGTCAGCAGCAGCGACATCATATCTCCAAAGGTGACCACCCATTCCGGGATATCGCCGCCTGAACTTTCTTCGATTTCAGCCATGGTCTACTCGTTTTCCGTCGCTCGGCACGAACTCGTTTTCCGAAGTCGCAAGACTCCGGCCGGTTCCAGGCGCTCGCACGCCCGGCAACCCGAAAGCTGAGCTGTTGGTCGCGCCTACGCTGCTTCTTCCTGCGGCCGTTGTTTCGGCGGCAGGAACGTGTTTAGTTTTTGTTCGATGACACGCGGATTCTCGCCCGATTGAATCGCCATGATGCCGCGGACGACGATTTCCAGCGAAAGTAATTCCTGTTTGTTGAGAAACCCCAGCTTCTCGGCAAAGGGGCTGAACACCACGTTGGCCGCGATCGCGCCATACAACGTGGTGATCAGGGCGACGGCCATGCCCGCGCCGATGCCGGACGGATCCGACATGTCGCTGAGCATCATAATCAGTCCCATCAGCGTACCGATCATGCCGTAGGCGGGAGCGAATCGGCCCATCTGGTCGAGTACCGATTTGCCGTCGCGGTGCCGCGTGGAAATCGAATCGATCGCGGTCAGCGTGATATCTTCGATTACTTCCGGGCGCGTCCCGTCGACGGCCATCTGGATGCCCAATTTAATGAAGCTGCTGTCGATTTCCTCGAGTCGACTTTCCAGCGCCAGCAGTCCATCGCGGCGAGCCGTTTCCGCCAGGCTGACGAGTTGCGTGATCAGTTCGCGAAGATCGCTGTTCTTGTTGAGGAATACCTTCTTTAAAAGCAACGGCGTTGTCAGGAAGGCTTTCAGCGGGAAGGCGATCATTGCGGCCGCGATGGCGCCGCCAATGACGACCAGCAGCGAGGGAATGTCAATGAACGCCGTCAGGGGCGCATTGCCCATCATGATCGAACCCAGAATCAGGCCGACTGCCAACAAGAATCCAATAAGCGAGGCGATGTCCATGGTTAGCTTGGCGTTTTCACCGGCAAGGGCCGCGGTAAGAGGTATTTCGATTGCTGGTACTCGACCGCTCGCCGCATGACTTCGTCCATCGATTCCTGGACCACAATCCGCTCGCCGGTGGTCAAGGTGACAAACGTGTCCGGTCGCACTTCGACGTACCGAATCAATTCAGCATTCAAAATGAACGCTTCCCCTCCCAAACGGGTTAACTTGATCATTACAATGGTTACCGTGGGAACCAGCGCGCGGGGATCCGCGCATTAAGGCTCCAACAAAACATAGGTTGTAGTTTGGTGAACGATCCCTTTCACTCCCTGCGGTTCCGATTCACTCGGGTCCCGCCACGATTCCCGTTGCGACGCGTAGTCGGCTGTTTCCGCTTTTGCCGGTTGCGCGCGTTGGACGGCTCCGGTGGCTATCGTCTCAGGTTCAATAACTCATCCAGTAACTGCTGTGCTGCCGTGATGACTCGCGAATTACCACGGTAGTGCGTTGTCGCGAGGACCAGGTCGATCAGGTTCTTGCCGATATCGGTGTTCGACAACTCTACAGCTCCCGAGATGATCGTGCCCAGGCCGTTGCTGCCCGCATCGGATACCACCGGCAAACCCGAATTCGCGCCGGTCACATACATGTTCAGGCCGCGCTGCTCCAAGCCGGTTGGATTGGAAAACCGAGCCAGTTGGATTTTGCCGAGATCGCGGGTCACGCCGTTGGTAAACACACCCCGCACGTTACCGTCTTCGGAAATGGAAAAGTTGTTCAACGTTCCCGGCGCCGAACCGTCCTGGTACGACGCATTCAGAGAACTGTTTCCCGCCTGCAGGCCCGAAATTTGACTGAAATCAATTTCCACATCCAACGGCGATGCGGAAGGGACGTTACGGCGTTCAATGGTGAGCGTGTCGTTTGACGAGGAGACAAAATTCCCTTCGCCGTCAAACGTAATCAAGCCCGTGCCCACGCCGATCTCCTCGCCGACCAGCGGATCGTTGTCGGCCGAATCCGCAAACCAGCGGTACGTGGACGTCGTACCCGTCCGCGACTCCAGCACGGCCGTGATGCGGACGTTGAGCGGAATACCGAGCGAATCGTACATGATAAAGTCGGACACCGCGCTGCGGCCTCGGGCATCCTGCACCGACCCGAATCCAATACTCGGCGTTTCGAGGTTCCCGTCTTCCGTGTCGATCTGGAAGGCTGACAGACCCAAGGAAATGGCATTGTCTTCTCCATTGTTGCTGACGATGCGAATCTTGCCGCCTTGGATTGAGATTCCCGATGACAACGTGGGAGTCGTCGCGCCGAGCAGGTTGTTGATCGACGAGGGGACCGGGTTTTGGGGATCGTCCGAAGAAACGCGTATGCCCAACGCGTCTTCGACAAAATCAATAAACTGCTGCACGGTCGTCGTATCGGTGACGGTAAACGTCTTCTCGGTCAGCGAGCGGCCTCCCTTCCGGCCAGTGAAACTCAACGTTCCTTCGGCAAAGATGTTCTCATAAACGTCTTCGTCTCGCCGCAATACATTCGTGAGCAGCGTATTGGACGAGATCTTGGGACCGTCTTCGTCCAGGACCTGATTCAACGGATTCGTCAAGTCGGAGATCTGCGCGTCGGTCTTGCTGTCCGTATAATCATCTCCCGGGTTGACGCTATCAACCAGATAGAACGTACTCGGATCGGTGGAAAGGTTGCGATAGATGCGAATTTCGTCGTAGGCCGGAAACTCGCTGCCAACGGGTACGGGGGGCGTAGGCAAGTCGCGCAGATGCAAGCGGCCGTTGGTGACATTCTGCGCCGGCAGCGTCATGGACGGTCGTGACTCCTCGGACCCATTCTTAAAGAACGTGATCTTGTAGGTGTAGTTTCCGGTCAAGGACGTCTCGTCCAATGCCGTGGCCGAGAGCGCCACGCTGTTGTCGTCGGTATAGTTTCCACCCGGCACGGCGCTGTCGAGCAAAAAGAAGTCGCTGCCGCCATTGGTCGTGCGATAGATGTTGACCTGCGAGTACTCGCCGGCCGCGTCTGGAAGGGAGAGCAATTGAATGGCGTTGTCCGGGGCGGTATTTCCGGGCGGCACCGTGACGACGATTTCTTCCGAGGCGATACTTTCCGTGCCGGTTGTGTCGTCGACGAAGGTAAACTTGTAGCGAAAGACGGAACCTTCGGCATGCGAACCGCCGCCGTCCACGTGATTCACCGCCACCAGGGACTCGTCCGGCTCAGGCGACGGATTGAAGATCACGTCCGAAACGTCCGGCTGGGGAACGATCCCGTCGCCCAGCACGGCGCTTTCCAACACTTCCGCCGTATCCGCCAGATCACCCGTCGGTGTCAACGTCCCTTGTAGGACCACCTGGGTTGTGGCTTTAGCCGAGGAGGCCGAGCCCAGCGGTATCTCGAGCGGTACCAATTCCGTTTCCTGCAATTGAAACGAATCGTCAACGCCAAAGCCCAAGAGACGCTGTCCGGTTACCGTTACAAGTTCGTTCTGCGCATTCGTCTTGAAGATACCGTTGCGCGTATAGAGCTGCTCGCCCGTGGAGGATTCCACAATGAAGAATCCATCTCCTTGAATTGCCAAATCCGAGGGACTTGCGCTGATTTCAATGGTGCCCTGGCTGAAGTCTGGAGTGATTTCGGCCACCTGCACGCCCAAACCGGTCTGGCGTGGATTGGTACCGCCGCTGGATTCAGTAGGCTCCGATCCCAGCCCCAAAGTCTGCAGGAACTGTGTTGCGAAGACCGTTTCGGACGACTTGAATCCGACCGTCTGCGAATTGGCCAGGTTGTTGCCGACCGTGTCGATTTGTGTTTCGGCGGCCGTGAGACCGGTGAGTGCCGTTGAAAGTGCTGATGCAAGACCCATATGCTTAACCCTCCGTGGAGTTTGTTCGCTTCATTTCCCCCCAGCCGGTTGCCGTTCGTCCGGTGAACGGCGCCGGACAACTATGCTTCCTTTACAATCTCGCGAATATTCTTCAGACTGACTTCGTGGGCGCCGACGTGAATCTTCAATTGACGTCCCCCCCCTTCTTCGTCGCTGGCCGACAGCGATACACGCTCGACAACGCCGCTCACCTCCTGCGAATCGTCCGACAGTGCCTTGATCTGTTTTCCGATCAAGCCGCTGGCGGTCGACAAGTCCTGTCCAGTGAGCACCGCGTCCAGGGTGTCGGTCAGCTTGTCCGTCGCGCTGATTTCGCGGATTTGACTCATCTGCTGCAGGATCTCGCTGTTCTCCATGGGATCCAGCGGATCCTGGTTCTGCAGTTCGGTGATCATGAGCTGCAGGAACGAATTAAGGTCCAAGTCCCGCAAGTCCCCGCCCGTGGCGGTTTCCGGTGTTTGAAAGGCCGATGCTAAATCGGTCGGCGAGATCTGTGACATGCTTAGGCTCCTTTATCCGCAGCGGTCCGGCGCTGCGATTTGATTCTGCGACTTGCCGCGCAAGCCGGCTCCTGTGTTAAATTACAATGTTCAATTTGCCATCGGCGTTTATCGAAACCGTGCCGTTATCTTCCGCTTCGCTCCCCTCGCCGCTTGACGATTCGTTCGAATAAGCAGATCGGTCGCGGTCCCCTTCGTCCGCCTGCCCATCTGGCACGTTGTCGCGGTGACGGTCCATCAAGTCGATGTCAAACTGTTCAATATGGATTCCCTGTTCGGCCAAGCGCTCGCGCAGGACCGGCAGGCTGTCCAGCAACGCAGTACGAGCTTGTACCGTTTCCGTCTCCAGATGCGCTGTGAGGCCGCCGTTTTCAACACGCACCTGCAATCGCATGGCGCCGAGTTCCGGCGGGTTCAAGCGCAACCGCAACTCGCCACCTCCTTCCGTTCGTTCGAACGCACGCATCACGCGGTGCACGAAGCGGGCTTGCTGCGCATCATCCAGCGGGCGTCCTGTTCCGTGCGATTCGCCCTTCGCAAACAAACCGGAAGGAATACGCTGGGAGGCGTGAGTTGGTTTGGCGGTTGCCGCGACCGGCGGGGTGGCTTCCGTTTTCGGCGCCGACTCGGCATCGAGCGGTCCGGAATTCGGTTGTAGTTCAAGCGTTGCTTCGCCCGACTCCGACTCCGACTCCGCTGCCGGTGACGCCGTAGTCAGGTTGCCCGCGGCTTTCGCCGGCACCTTGCCATCGCGTTTTTCGGTCGCCGGTGTAGTCCTGCCATCGGCGGACGGGCCTTTGTTCTTTTGGAGTCCGGTCCTGGCAGCAGCCGGCGTCGTCGCGGCCGTTTCTGGAGCGGTAGTGGAGACGGCCTGTTGATCGGCAGCATCCGCCTGCAATTGCTTTTCGGTCGCGATCTCCGTTCCCTGCTTACCGTTGCCGTCCACGAGCGATTCCTCGTCGGCAGCGACAACTTTTCGCGGCGCGGCTTGTTCGCCATTCGCTGCCTTCTCCTGGCGGCGGGACCGAGTCGGTCGCCTGGCGTCCTCGACGACCCGTGCCGCGACAGCAGGTTCTTCGCCGGCATCCGGTGACACACCACCCGCGGCGGTGGACTTCTCCGCAGTCGCCGACCCCTCATCCGTAGCTGGTTGCTTGCCTGCCGGCTCGACCGCGTCGTCGGCCAACGCCGGTTTCGCTGACTTTGTTTTCTCGAAGGAAACGTTGCCTGTTTCGGCCTTTTCCGTCACAGGTGAAGCGGATTCATCGGATTCGCCCGCAACGACCGGGACCAGGTCCACAGCGGCAGTCTCTTCGGGAACCTCCGCCGCAGCTGCCGGCGCGTCCCCGGCAACACTCGAATCCGCATCCTCGTCCGACTCATTCGCTGTGTCAGCCGTCGAGCTGGCATCGGCCGTGCTGTTGAAGTCGTCGTCGACTGGCTGTTCACGGTCGCTGGTGACGTTCTCGGCAACCGAATTTTCACCACGATCCTCCGATTGCTGCTCGGTCGGAGACTCCACGGTGTCGTCCCTGCCGTGTTGGGTTTCCGCGGGGCGCGACTCTTGGGTCGTGGTTCGGGACGGCGCCTGCAAATGCCTGGCGAACGAATCACTACTGGACGTCGTCGGCACGACGGGCGGCAGTTCGGAATTGCGGATATCGGGTATCTTGTCGAAAGGTATGGAAACCATCGGAAAACTCGCTTTGCGTGCCTGCAATCCAGGCACTGACCCAAAAATAACTTCGACTTCGATTGTGTGCCGGAACTTAGGGTGACTTGGCGTCGAACTGTCTTAGTCTCTCACTGGTGTCCCGGATCAGGTCGCCTTCTTCGGTCGACGTCCCCATGGCATCCCAGATCTCATACAGTCTTTTCAATTCCTCTTCGCCTTTGAACGCGTTGGCCAGTTTCTTTCGTTTGTCCAGCGGCATGGCCTTGATGATCGTGACTACTCGCTGCAAGCCGTCATTGGCCAGTTTTTCCAGCAGAATGTCCTTGGCGATCTTGGGATCGAACGCCTCAGTCGTCTGCTGCTGATCTTGTAGCATGGTGTCGATCGCCACGTTCTGCAGTTCCTCCAGGCGAATGTCAAACGACTTTTTCAGCTGATTGTATTGTTCCCGTTCGTTCTTCAGCTTTGTTTCCAGAGCGCGCAATTCACCCTGTGCTTTCTCGATCGCGCTTTCACGAAGATCCAGGTTTAAGCTTCGCGCCATCCGTGCTTCCATGATCTGCGAAAAAGAGATGTGCTCCAGTCCGCCGCTGGAATCCGACACCGTCTGCTCCTCTTTTTCGCTGGGAGGTTTCACATCGTGCACGACGCCCAGGATCCGATACGTCTTTTCCTTATCCAGCATGCCCCGCGACCACAGCGCGCCAACGCCGATGCCCTGCGCCACCACGGTGGCGATGCAAAGGTAAGCCAGAAAAGCACTTGCCAGGTTAAGTATCTTCATGGTGATGATGGATGCCTCACGCGTGTTCGCTGTCTCGCATTGGTGAGGGTAAAGGGGTCAGGAGTCAATTGCCGGAACGGCCCTTCGGGTGCTTCGCACAATTGACTCCTGACCCCTTTACCGAACCCCGGACTGCCCGATCATCCGCGCGGGACCCGTCGCCCGGCGATCTCATCCAATTCCTTCTGTTCCCGTTTCTGTTCCTCGAATACATATTCCGCGTATTGCTTTTCACGCAGTTTTTCCAGTGTCTTGACTTCCCGTTCGGCCTCCACGAGCGCCTGCCGGCGGCGTTGTGTTTCGACGGCCAGCTGTGCTGCTTGCTGGTCGAGCAACTGGATTTGCGCCTGCGTGATGAGTTCGTAGCGATGGGATTGTGTCAGCGCATCGACGTCGATCTCGCCCGCCTGCGACACTACCGCGCGACGCTTCCGCAGTTCCTTCAGTTCGCTTCCCATCTCTTCTTTGCGTGTTTGCAACAGCGTTTCTGCCTCCAATGCTTCTGCCAGTTCTTCGCGACGCTGCTGGCGGTCTGCAACGCGTAGTTTCCAAAGTGTTTCCAAACGAAAGGTGAAAGGTGCCATGGCTCAGGGTTCATCGTCAGGATGGTGGTTTCTTGGCTTGCTGGGTATTCAGACGTGTGGCCTGAGCCGTCCGCTTGAAGGTGACGGCATGTTTGGCCAGCGTGTTCAATGCCATGCGCGTCGTTTCGTAATTCGCCGCCTCGTTCATCGTCTGTCGCAGGAACTTGTCTGTATCATTCTTCAGGGCGATCGCCGCATCGACGGCAGCATTGCTCCCCGTCCGGTAGGCGCCAATCGAAATCAGGTCCGCATGATCTCGATAGGCCGCCAGCAATTGCCGCACTTCAATGGCTGCCGCCAGTTGATCCTGGTCGCACACTTCGGTCGCCAGGCGACTGATGCTTTCCAGTACGTCAATCGCCGGGTAGTGTCCGGCGGAGGCCAGCTTGCGGCTGAGTACAATGTGTCCGTCCAACAGCCCCCGCACGGCATCGCTGACCGGTTCGTTGGTATCGTCACCTTCGACCAGTACCGAATAGAAGGCGGTAATGCTGCCGCGCGCGTTTCGGCCGGCGCGCTCCACGAGTTTCGGCAGCGTGGCAAATACCGACGGTGGGTAGCCGCGCGTGGTGGGCGGTTCGCCCGCCGCCAGGCCAATCTCGCGCAGCGCCATGGCAAATCGCGTCAGCGAATCCATCATCAGGAGGACCTCCTGATGCTCGTCACGAAAGTACTCGGCAATCGCGGTGGCCAGCATGGCGGCCCGCACTCGCAGCAAGGCGGGCTGGTCGCTGGTCGCGACGACCACCACGGACCTGGCGAGTCCTTCGGGACCCAGATCGCGCTCGATGAATTCATTCACTTCGCGGCCGCGTTCGCCGATCAAGGCGATCACGTTGACGTCCGCTGAGGTATAGCGCGCCATCATGCCCAGCGTGACGCTTTTGCCCACTCCCGATCCGGAAAAGATCCCAACACGCTGTCCACGCCCGCATGTCAGCAGGCCGTCGATGGCGCGAATGCCGGTGGATAACGGTGCGTTGATGCGCGGCCGTTCGTGGGCGCTGGGAGGAACCTGGTCCAGCGATCTGCGGTCGGTGGTGAGCGGGTTGCTCAAGCCGTCCGCCGCATTGCCGTGCGCGTCGATCACGCGTCCCAGCAGGTCCTGGCCGACGCCGACGAATTTCGAGGTCCGCCAGAGCCGGACGCGATTGCCGTAGCGGACGCCGTGCATCTCTTCCAGCGGGTAGACCAATGTCAGGTGGTCGCGAAAGCCAATCACTTCTCCGACGATCGGCCCTTTCAACTCGCGGTCAATGAGCCCCTGCGAACCGACCGGGGCAGGCAGGCCGGCGCCGCCCGTCTCGCAGCCTTCGCTGCGCACGACGCAGCCGCTGATCGCGGTAGGCATGATCGTTTCAAGTTGAGTGGCTAACATGGTCATGGCAATCATCACGCCGCCGTCCCGGCCAGCGGCTTCGAACTCAGGCTAATTCCTGTTCAATCCGAGCAAGTTGCGAATCGATGCGTTGATCGATCTCACCAAATTCGGTCGTGACCCGGCATGTTCCCTGTTCGACCGCCGCGTCCGGAATGATCTCGGTCGGTTCCACGTTGCTGATTTGTGAAACCCACTGTTCGACTTCACCTTGAATCGCGGCATGGTCGTCTGGATTCAAGTGCAGCCGGATCTGGGTCGATCCGACGGCGAGTGCCAAAGCTTCCTCGATCCAGCGAGACGTGATCTCCGGGTGCTGGCTGACTTCGGTGCGAATCACGCGGGCAGCGATCCTGGTGGCCAGGTGCACGACGTTGGCCTGCCAATGTCGTTGACACTCGCGGCGCGACTGTTGGATGGCTTCAACGGCTTGTTCCAGGGCCGGCAAGAGCGTCTGCAAGTGCGCTTCGAGTTCCTGCCTGACATCCTCGCGGGCCTGTTCGAGTGCTTCCTGAACGCCTTGCTGGCGCGCCTGCGCGCGGATCTGGTCGGCCTCGCCATGCGCGGCTGCAATGACCTCCGCCGCTTGCTGCCGGATGCTGTCGAGGTACAGGTTCGCCTGCTGCGAGACATCCGTCAGATTAAAGACGGACTCGCCCTGCGAACCTCGCTTGCCGATCAGTTTTCCTGCTTTGATGATTGCCATCGTTATCGTCTTGGTGCCCGCCGTGCGCGGGTTGGGTTATGCCGCTGCCGCGAAGCCCTTGGCCGCGGGAAAAGCGATCTTTCCTTCGTCCAGCAGTTGGGATGCCAGCACCGCCAGTTTGTTTTGCGCGCGGTCGACGTCGCTCAAGCGAATCGGTCCCAGTGCCTGCATCTGCTGTTCGAATTGCCTGGCTTCGCGTGGTGAAAGTAGTTTCATCAATCGTTGCGTAAAGGTCTCGTCAGCGCCTGCCAGGGCCAGCAAAGCCAGCTCCGTATCGGCCTGGCCCAGCACCAGCGCGAGTGCCGTGTCGTCCAGTCGGGAGATGTCGCGAAATCGCAGTTGACTGGCTGGCAGTTGACTGGCTGGCTGTGGACTGGCTGGCTTTGGTTGTGTTGGGTTCACGCTGTCGCGAGCGGTCTGTTGCGGTGTGTGATGGGATTGGGCCTTTCCATCTCGCTCGCGGGGGGCGACGTCTGTTTCCGGGGCTGCGGGCCGCTTGTTTTCCGTCGCCAGCACATGCTTCGAAAAGCCAGCGTCCTCTTGTGCCAATGTTGTCAGGATTTCACGGCGTTCCAACCCTTCGGCCGCCTGCAAAATGGCGCCGACGGCGCGCAGGCCCGCGGAACGCCGGCGATGGACACCCATTTGTTCCGTGAACAACGCGTGCAATTGAGTTTCGATCTGCCGCAGGCTGTCGGGGTCGGCCTGGTCTCATTCGGCGACCCGCCGCAGCACTGCCTCTTGAAGGTGTTTTTCGAGCCGCGTGATCAGGTCGGCAGCAACGCGGGGCGGCAGATGAGAAACCACCACGGCGACCGTCTGCGGGTGTTCGTCGCGAAGAAACGGAAACAGGGTTTCGCCATCGGCCTGGTGCAAGAACCGGAACGGCGCCGACTTGGATGACGGCGGCGAACTAGTCGGGTATTCGCCGCGCAGCTTCGCGGCCAACGACTGATCCAATTCGACGCCCGCCAGCTCGTCCGCGGCCGTTGTCTGCCGGGGCGACTTGCCCATGAATTGCTGGATGACGGCCTCTTGTTCGCCGGGCGCGACGTCGTCCAGGTCCATGACGGCGGCCCGGACGCGTGCCGCTTCCGCGGGCGACATCTGGTCGAGCAGCGCGTCGGCACTCTCCCGGTCCAGGGTGGCGACGAGGATCGCTGCCTGGCGCAGTTTCGAGGTTGGCATTCTTGACGATGGCGATTCCATTCGCGGATTCTCAGGCCTTGGGTGTATCTAAGTCGTTTTAGTTCGGCGGCGTTCTCCGCCGCCGCTGGTCACTCTTGCTCGACGCTCTACGCGGCTGCTCCAAGCCAGCTCTTCAAAACGTTGGCGGCGGCATCCGGGTCCTGGCGTACCAGGTCTGCCAGTTGCGCACGAACGTCGGGAGATTGCTTCTTCAAACGCTTCTTGGCGACGCCGTCCACGAGTTCTTCGGCGGTTTCGTCGCCCGTGGCCTCCAACGCATCCGTACCGGCACCTGCGACAGCCGCGTCGTCGTCCAGGCCGGCGTTGTCGTCAGGGGTGACCGGCCCGAAGGACGTCAATGCGCTACGAAGTATGAATAGCGACACGAAGGCGACAACGACCATGCCGATCGACTGCCAGTTGCCAGCCAGCCAGGTCGTGGCCTGTTCCATCGACCCGGGCGTTTCGACCGGTGGCGGTTGAATCGTGTCGTAGAAGGAAATATCGACGCGCGGGTAAGGATCGTCGCCGTTGGGCAACTTCGGCAGCAGCCCGTTCACGGCCCGTTCGATGTCCGACTTGGTGGCTGTCCGGATTGCCAGCAGTTCGGCCGGGTCGGGTATCTCGGGTTCCTGCCCTTCGGGGGTCGGGTTCCGCTTTCTCCAAATCTGCTCGATGTAGTAGGCTGGAACGGCGATCGATGCGGCCACGGCCGTCGGCGTCAGCGGCGCCTTTACCGTGCTGTTGATGGTTTGTCCGACCACGCTGCTTTGCGTGCTGCGGGTTTCGCTCAGCTCCCTTTGCGGACCTTCGGTGGCTGCGACGACGGCCGGCTGGTTGCCCACTTCGTTCGAGCGTGTCCCCGGGGCGCCGCCCCGTGTGGGCCCGCGCGAACTGTCCGTCACGCTGCTCTCCTCGATGTGCAGCGGTACGGGTTTATCGACGGTGCGGCTGTTGGTGGCGTTCTGCAGTTCGGGATCCAGTTCCACATTGACTTCCACGATCACGTCCGGCACATGCAACAACCGGTTGATGATCTTCTTCTTCCATTCCGTTTCGTAAGCCAGTTTCGTTTCCAGGTGCGGGTTATCCGCGCCGCTGGGAATCCCGGATTCGTCCAGGCTGTAAACGTTCCCGGAATTGAGATCGGCGACGGAGACATTGCGTTTGTCCAAGCCGGCAATGGCCGCCGCGATGGCCTGGCGAATGGACTTGATCTGGCCTGCGTCCAAAGACTTGCCCGCGGTCGGCCGTACGGCGACCACGGCAGTACGTTCTTTTCGAGGCGGAAAGCCGCCGCGCGTGGTTTCGTCGAATTCGACCGTTGCTTCGGCGATGCCCGACATGGACGAGATGATTCGCGCCAATTCCTTCTGCCGCGCTGCCTTGACTTTTTCGGCGCGCTGGTCGGAACTGACCCAGATCGACGTTTCGCTGGTACTGCGGGCATAGTCGTCCCCGAAGGACCGCGGCAATGCGTCGTTATCCACCAAGGCGGCGATGTAGACGGACTTCTGACCGCGCGGAACCAGGATTCGATTGCCCTCGATATCGTACTTGCCCAGCCCCGTCTTGCCGAAAGCGCCTTCAATCGCGATCAGTTCCTGAGGGTCCACGCCGACGCCTCCGAACAGATATTCGTCCGCCTGTTTGGTCTGGTAACGGAACAGGTATACCAGGCTGATCACCACCACGGCCAGCAGCAATGCCGAAGTGATGCGCGCGCCTACGGACATCGTACGGAAAAGATCGTTTATGGCACCCAGGGATGTGTTGATAAAGTTCATGAATGGCGTGTCAGCGGTGAGTGATAAAGTTGATGTTCCGGCCCGTCATTGGATGAGCGAACTGCCAACGGCAACCGACCTGCCGCTAAATGCGAATATCCTTGATTTCGTCGTAGGCCTGCACGAGTTTATTCCGTATCTGCAACATCATCTTGAAGGTCATGTCTGCTTTCTGAACGGCCGTCAGCACTTCTGCTGGATTGATGTCGTCGCCGGTGATCAGCTGTTCGACCGCGCTGTCAGCATCCTTTTGCATGTTGTTGACGTGGTCCAGCGACTCCAACAGGAAGTTCTTGAATGATTGCGTTTCGTTGGCCTGCGGCGCGGGGAACTCCATCGCCTTCAGCTGGGGAAACGAGGTACTCAGGTTGTTGATGGGATTCATGTTTGCGGATCCACTCGGTATGGAATGCAGCCGTGCGATCAGGCCAGGATTCGTAGTGTTGTTTGCCCCAGGTTCTTCGTCACTTCCATGACGCCAATGTTTGCTTCGTACGCGCGAGTGGCTTCCAGGGCATCGACGAATTCCTGAATCATATTGACGCTCGGATAAGCCACGTAACCCTGTCGCGGACCTTCCTTAATGGCCAGCGGATGCCCGGGCTGGTAACGGTAGTTCGGTTCGACGTCTTGCGTTTCGACGGCCGACACCTTCACGCCCTCCGCGCCGTGCGGCGTTTGCTGTGCATCATCGGCCTGGATCACGACATACCGCGCCTGGTACGGCTCGATGTCGCCGTCTTCGTTTCTCAAAGTGGACATGTTGGCCATGTTGCTGGAAATCGCGTTCAGTCGGATGCGCTGCGCCACCAGTCCGCTGGTACTGATATCTAACGCCGAAATCATGCTCGTCCTCCTGTTAGCACGTTGCTTAAATCCGCTCGCTAATTGCCGTTTGCAACAACCGAAACTGGCTGTTCATCAAGGAAATCGCCAGGTTGTGCATGAACTGGTTCTTGGACATCTCGGCCACCTGGTGTTCCATGCTCAGGTCGCTGCCGTCATGGAACGTGATGTGTTTCAATGTCTCGCGCACCTTGTGCATTTCGTCATCGCGTTCGTCGCCGATCAATCCCGAGGACAAGGGTTCCTTGGTGGCGTTTCGCGTTTCCAGCGCCTCCTTCAAGCGGGCCTGGAACGTTTCCACCGAAAGGTCTCGAATCTGATAGTCGGGCGTGTCGATGTTCGCCATGTTGCCCGCCAGTAGCTCGTGGCGCGTCTGAGCAAACCCGATCACTTCTTGCAGCGCGGGAATGGTTGTCGAGTTGAGCACGTTGGCAAACACTTTCGTACTTTCCCTATTGTTGAACGCAATTCGCGTGTTGTTGAACGCAATTCGCGTGCCGTGCTATCAACGGGGACGGGCCCACGTCAAAAACACCATCGTTTCCACAGCTTACGTCGTTTGACAGCCGGCCTGCCGACGGTCGACCGGCAATCTTTGCCGGAACAAACCGGCAGGTTTTTCCGCTTGCTTTCATTCTCCGTTCCGGCCCCTGAAGTTTTCGAACCACGTCATGTCGCTGCCCGCCGGGTCAGGCTGACCGCGAGAACACTTTTTCGCGTGGAGCGTAACCGTAACTCTTCAACTTGTTTGCCAAAGTGCGGACGCCGATTCCCAGCGCCGCAGCTGTCTTCGTCCGATGGCCCTCGAAACGTTCCAAGGTGGATTCGATCGTTTGCCGTTCCACGTCGTGCAGGCTGGTTCCCTCCGCGACAATTCCACGCGGATGCGGCGAACCGGTTCCCAGCAGCCACGGTCGAAGTTCCTCCGCCTTCACGTGGCCGGACGTGTTGAGGACGCTGGCCCGCGTCACGATGTTTTCGAGTTCCCGCACGTTCCCGGGCCAGGAGTATTCCTGCAGCAGTTCCGCCGCCTGAGGTTGCAGGACGCAGGGCTCTCGCTGCAGTCGTTTGGCGGACTGGTGCAGGAAGTGTTCGATCAAAGCGGGTACATCCTCGGGTCGTTCCCGCAGCGGCGGGACGCGGAGGGGGACGACCGCCAGGCGGAAGTACAGGTCTTCGCGAAAACGTCCCTCCCGCACTTCCTCTTGCAGGTCCCGATTCGTCGTGGCCAGGACGCGAACGTTGGCCTGGCGGGATTCGCTGGAGCCGACGCGTTCGTAGCACCGTTCCTGCAGCACTCTCAGCAGTTTGGCCTGCAAGTTCAGTTCCACTTCCGTCACTTCGTCCAGCAGGATCGTGCCTCCTTCGGCCAGTTCAAAGCGGCCGACGCGCGGCGCGTCCGCGCTCGTAAAGGCACCCCGTTCGTGTCCAAACAGTTCGCTTTCCATCAGCTGCGGCGAGAGGGCTGGACAATTCAGGCTGACCAGCGCCCCGCCCGCGCGGCGGCTCTTGGCGTGCATGCTTTGCGCGACAAGTTCCTTGCCGGATCCGCTTTCGCCGGTGATCAGCACGGTTTCGTCCGTCGGCGCGACCTGGGCGATCTGCTGCCGCAGCTTCCGCATGGCGGCACTGTCGCCGATCATGGTGGGATCCGCAGCGCTGCTGTCGGCGGGGACCGTCGATCGGGGACCCGCGGTCTGACCGTGTCGCAACGCCCGTTCCACCAGCGTTTCCAGCTGATCGGCGTCGAATGGTTTCTCGATGTAATCGAACGCGCCGCGCCGCATCGCGTCGACCGCCGTGCTGACGCTGGCGTGCGCCGTTACCATGACGATCGCTGCGTCCGAGCCACGCTGGTTCAGTTCACGAATGAATTCCAGGCCGGACATCCCCGGCATCTGCAAATCGGTGATGATCAAGTCGACGGCGGCCTCGGACAGCAGCTGCAACGCCTCCACGGCGCTTGCCGCCGTGCGGACTTGATGCCCGGCGAACTGCAACACGTCGGCCATCGACTGGCGGGCGCTCGTATGGTCGTCGACAACCAGGATGCGACCAGTCATCTTTTCGCTGGCTACGGTCATGCGGCCTTCCTTCCGGCAGGTTTGGGGAAGCGAAGCGTGAAAGCCGCGCCGCCATCGGGGCAATTGGCAGCCTGAGCATTCCCGCCATGAGCTTCGACGACCCGCCCGACGATGGCGAGTCCCAAGCCGGTGCCGTGTACTTTTTGTGTGAAGAACGGTTCGAACAGGCGAGGCAAGATTTCGTCGTCGATACCGGGGCCGTCGTCCGCCACCTCCAATTCAATGCCCTGGCCAGTGTCGACGGCGGTGATCGTCAAGATGCCGCCTTGTCCCATTTCGTCGACCGCGTTCAGCACCAGGTTCAGCAGGGCGCGCCGCAGCATTTCACGGTCCGCCCACAGCGTCATGTCCGGCGGCACGTCGATTTCCACGCGAATCCCCTGCCCTTCCAGTTGCGGCCGCACCGATTCGTAGGTGGCCGTTACCAGGTCTCGTAGTCCAATGGCGGCCAACTGAGGAGCCCGATCGGATGTAAAGTTCAACAAGTCATTCACGGTAACCTCCAATGCGGTAAATCCATGTTCGATTTTTTCGATGATGCTGAGACTCGCTTGATCATTGTTCGCTTGCCGGCGCAGCAGGCTGAGGTACAGGGTCATGGGTACCAGACTATTGCGCAGTTCATGTGCTACGTGCGCCGCCAGCTGACCCAGATCCGCCAGCCGATTCTTGCGCGCCAGTTCGCGATTCTTGATTTCCAATTCGTCCGAGAGCCGTCTGACTTCGGACCGCAGCGCTTCATGGGTCCTTTGCAAACGGTCCGTCGCGCTGTTCCAGGCGGCCAGGATCGTGTCGAGATCCACGTCGCGGTGGAGTTCAAATTGTTCGGTCGTTTCGTTCATATCGACGGTCATGGCTGGCAGAGCATTTTCAGGTTTCCGGCTATTCACTGACATCCAAGCGGCTGCGGACGGGGCTGGTAGCTCCCGCATACGCGCGGCGTGCCTGCGCCGCGCCATGGACGCCCTGCAGCCGTTCGGCTGCCTGGTCGCGGCGGTATGTTAAATCGGTTTCACTTTGACGTTCTACGAGCATGATTTCCTTGAGCAGGGTTTCGCAACGTTCGGCAACCTGGCGGCAGCGCTGGCGGTCCTGTACGCTCCGCCACTGACGGCTCTCCGGATCCTGATCCCGAAAAGGCGTGAGTTGTTTTTCGAGTTTTTGCAATTGAATCAACAGCGTCTGTTTCGCGGAAAGTACGGCCAGCAGCTGCGAGATCTCGCCGCGACCGATGAGCTCGGATTGCTGCCGGGATAGATCTCGCATCTGCACCAGCACGTCGTGTTTCTGGTTAATCAATTCCGCGAGCAGGTCGGTTTCAGTCGATGTATTCACGCCTGTGTCCTAAAACGCCGTGAGCAGCGTCAAGAGTCGGTTCCAGTCCGTTCGTGTGTACCGCGTGGTTTCCTCGAGAGGCAGGTTCGGCGGTAATCGTTTCAGTACAAGCTTGGCCTGTTCCAGCTGGCCTCGCGCTTCGTCCGGCCGATTCAAATTCCGGTAGCAGGCCGCCATCTGAACCAGGGCCTCCAACGCTTCCGGCTGATTCAGGTATCGATTCGTGGCATTGGAATAAGCCTGCACGGCCGCCTCGTTCTGCCCCATGTCGAACAGCGAGTTGGCTCGCGCAAAGTAGCTGTTTCGCAAGATGCGTTCTTCTATTTCCGACAGTGTCGAAGCTCGTTCCAGCTTCTCATTCAGGCGCAGCAGGATTTCGTCGTAGTAGCGGATGGCCGTCTGCAATTCGGACTGAACTTGCCTTTCGAGCTTGGTGCGAGTTGTCGCGACAATGACGGTCGGCAACTTCTTGCGCGGCCAGCGTGCCGAGTGACGATGCGATTCCGCAATCAAGTACTTCGCGCGAATGACTTGCTCGATAGCGCGTGGGTCGTGTGCTTTCGGGTCGTTCCGTTTCAGGTCGTGCCGATGACGCTCAACGGTTTCCGTCAGGATCTTGATGGCTTCCTGGTGCGCATCGTAGCTATCCGCCAGCAGCTGCAAGCCCTTCATTCGTCCCTTCTCGTAGTCGCCGTCGATGCCGGCCACACGGCTATCAGCGTCCAGTTTCAAGCCGAGTCGATAGTAGACCATGCCCAGGGTGAATAGCGAGTCGCGCCATTCAACGCTGTCGGGTGTCAACGCCTCGTTCTCGATGTTGTCCAACAGCAGGGACTTGGCCGCTTCGATCCGGCCCTCTTCGACATGGGCTTGAGCCAGGATCAGTCGAGCGCGATAGCTGTCTGGATGTTTGGGATAGAACTGGATGCATTCGTTCAACGGCGCCAGCGATTCGTCGACGCGTCCGAGCGCCAGGAGCGATTCTCCTAAGGCGACCAGCGTGCGCGGGCGGCGTCGACGCGGCTCCTGCTGCAGGTAATCACGGAGCAGCGTGACAGCGCGGCGGTAGTCGCGGCCGTTGATAAAGCCCTCGCAACTGCGCCAGAGGTATTCCGGGTATTCCCGCGTAGCGAAACGCAGGCGAGAGAGGTCCACGTACAGGTTTGCGGCCTGCCGCCACTTGCTGCGCGCTTCCGACGTTCGCAGTCCCTGCTCGTGCGCGGGCAAGCGTTTGATTTGGCGATCCAGGTCTTCCGCCCATTTCTCATAAGCTTCGGCCTGCAACTGAACCGACTCATCCCGCGGAAAGAGCGGCGGCATCATTTCCGCCAGCCGAATTGCATTCTGGAAATGTGCCGCATCACGGTAGGCGACGTAGCCCGAGTAAATGCGCTCGCGAAACTCGCTTTCAGTAAACCATGGGTTGCCCAGTGACAAGCGTGCCGCGCCGTCGCGAATCGCGGTTTCGTAGGCCAGCAACGCTTCCGCGGTCAGGTTGTTCTGCCGGAGCGATTCGGCTTCGCCGAGACTGGCTGCCAGTTCTTCAGGCGTTCCAGGATACAGTCGCCGGGTCATCGAGAACTGCTTCGCGGCCGCTTCAAAGTTTCCCAGTTCGGAGTAACAGACGCCGATCAGGTACTGCGACCGCCGTGTGGACGGGCTGCCCAATTCGTCGTGGGTTTGTGCCAGACGTAACAGCTTTAATGCTTCCGCGTATTGTTCCGCGACGGGTTCGCCTGGTTCACTGTTGTCGGCCGCGGCGGCCCGCTGTATCCGCGCGGCTTCGGCCATCAACAAGCGCGCTTGCATGACCAGCACGTCGGAACGGACGTCGGCATCTTCGGGGATCTGTTCGAGACGCTCGCGACTTCCATCAAGATCGTTTTGTGCCAGCAGTATGCGGGCTGCGTGAAGTTCGGCCGCATGGCGCTGCTCGGCGGTAAGCTCGTCGGATTCCAGGTAGCGGTCGGCGAAACTCAGAGCCTGTTCCAGGTCGCGCGGCGAATCCGAGAAGTACGCGGTCGAAAGACGCCAAATGAGTTCGTTTGTCCGTGGTCCTCCCGCGTCGAGCGCCTGGAGCAGGTAGGGGATGGCTTGGGCGAATCGCTGGGTTTCGTGCAGGCAGCGACCCAGCAAGTAGTCCGCTTCGGCTTCGTGTCCGGCCGGCGCGCCGCGTTCCACCGCTTCGACAAGGTACCGCGCGGCAAGTCCATAAAGCGTGCGCTTCTCTTGCTCGTGCCACTGAGAATCGCCGTCGCGAGCCAGCACGACGCCGAGGATGTAGGCCGGGCCGCCGAGATCTTCGTACGGTAGTGTGCCGCTGGCCTTCAGCCGCACGGCCATTTTTCGCGCCTCGTCGTCATTTCCCTGAGCCAGCTGCTCGAGCGCGTCATGGATGGTGAAGTCGATTTGTTTTTTTTCTTTTTGCTTCTCGACATAACCGCCGGCGACCGCGGCCAGCACCACCACCACGAGCGCAGCGCCCATCAGTATCGCACTGCGAACCGGGCGACGGCGCATGGCACGCCAGGGAGCCGCCAGGCGGTGCCCAAGCGATCGTGCTTCTGCCACTTCGGGTTGTTGGACTTCCGTGTCCGTTGACATGAGCCTGACGTCCTTTTCGCCGGCGAATCGGTCGAGTTGAAGAGTACGATTTGGAAGGGATGCGGAGCGCGTCCGATGATGCCATCGACTCGCTGCACAGTCCGCCTCTCGAAGATAAGCGGCAGGTTTGTACTCGAAACGCGAAAGAACTGTCAATGCGTTTACGTGCTAGCGGCGAGAGAAACTCGCCGGGAATCGCTGGGACGCCTTGACTGTCGGCGGGTTGGGGGCAGCGCGGCACGATGTCACTAGCATTGGCACGACGTGCCGCGAAGTAGTGCATTGTCAACGCTTAATCTTAGGGTGGCTGGGTTCGAACGACAGTGAGCTCCCAGG
>CALBSZ010000316.1 GCA_937967665.1 uncultured Planctomycetaceae bacterium | reverse complement strand
AGTAGCGGGCGCGGTAGTGGAGGAGACCGGTGGCGGGGTCGAGTTCACGAGCGGTGAAGGTGAAGCGGGGTTGATATGTCCAGTCGGTTTGATCGGTGATGGCACCGAAGGCGTCGTAGACGAGGTGGTTGAGGAGGGTGGTCTCGGCATGCACGGCGTCAAAGGCGACGACGTCGCGGATGGTGCCGAGATGGTCGGGGAGAGGCCAGGTGGTGGATGAAGAGGATGCGTCGGGATCGATCTGTTCGGTCGCCAGGATCTGGTCGACGGCGGGGCCGTACAGATGACGCTCGGTGAGCGATGCGGCAGCGGAGCCTGCGGGACCGTCAGGGTCGGTGAAGACGAGGTTGATGTGGTCGCCGGCGCGACCGCGCTCCCAACGCTCGCCGTCGTGAACGTAGTATTCCGTTAACGTGCCGGAGTCATTTGAAACCGTCTTGGCGATGCGGCGGTCGTGAATATCGTAGGTGTAGGTGGAAGTGCTGATCACGTTGCCGACGGTCGTCGCATCGCGCATCGTCACCGATTCCAGGCGGTTGCGGTGGTCCCATTCGTAAGTGAAGACGACGCCGATTTCCAGAGGCTCGATCCGAACCCGATTGCCCTCAGCGTCATACGAGTAGACATAGTCGCCAAGGCCTTGCAGCTGATTGTTTTCGCCCGTGCGGTAACCGTCGTTGGTGCGGTTGCCCGTTTGGTCATAGCTGAAACTCTCGTCTTCCTGGTAGTCGTAGTCGGCGGAGGTGAGTTGCTGCAGGTCGTCGTATTCGTAGTGGACCGTGCCGTCGAGTAGCGAATCGAAACGAATCAGCTGGCCGCGGTTGTCGTAGTTCCAGTCGTAACCGGCTAACGCGATGCCCATGCCATCAACGTGGTCGAGTTCCACGAGGCGGTGCTGACTGTCGTAGGTGTAGGTCGACGCAGCTACGAGTTGCGTCCCGGCCAGATCGGCGTAGCGGGTGATGGTGTCGAATTGATGGCTGGGGTTGTAGCTGAAGGTGACAAGCTTATCGGCAATGGGACTGCTGGGAGAACCCAGTTGGGACGACTGAGCGACGCTGGTCATGCGATGGAGATGGTCGTAGGTATACGTGTTGAGGAAATCGGCAACGCCATCGATGGTGGCGGCGAGGGACGTGCGGTTGCCGTTGTTGTCGTACGTACTGGCCATGACGACATCGATTCCTGACTCGGTCGGCGAATGCGTGACGGACGTGCGGCGATTCAGGCCGTCATAACTGTAGGCATACGCGGCGGCCGGATCGCTGGCGGAAATCAGGTTGCCAGCTTCATCGTACTGCCAATGCAGGGTCCGGACAACGTTGTTCGCCGCGTCCAGCCAGTATTCGGCCGTGCGGCGGTACAGGTTGTCATAGCCGAATTCCGTCACGCGGCCGTTGCGGTCGGTCTTTCGCTTCAGGTTGCCGACCAGGTCGTATACATACGAACGGCTGTCCCCCAACTCGTTCGTCTCCAGGACCATGCGGTTCAGATCGTCGTATCGCCAAGTGGTCGTATTGCCCGAGGCGTCGGTCAGCGACAGCCGATTACCGGCGGCGTCATAGACGTACGACGTAACGTAATCGTCCGGCCCGTCGATCAGCGGTTGTTCCGCAATCAGCCGGTCGTGGAGGTCGTAGGTGAACTGGGTGACCACGCCGCTCGAATCGGTCCGGGTGAGCAAGTTGCCGGCCAGGTCGTAGGTGTATTCCACCGTGCTGTGATCGGTCGTGCCGAATGCTTCGGTGCGTGACAGCAGCCGATTCAGTTCGTCGTAAGTCGACTGCGTCTGGTTGCCGAGCGGATCGGTGATGGTCGTCGGGTTCCCCGCGTCGTCGTAGCGATAGGTTGTCACGGGCGAAGTCAGCGGCCCGGCGCCGTCCGGATCGGCACCCATCACGCGATACAGGCGGCCGCGCAGGTCGTAGCGGTAGTTGGTCACGTTGCCGAGCGCGTCGGTGAGGCGACTCAGTTCACTCGCCTGCGTATACGCGCGCGAAATCACGGGCGCCGTTGCGGGACCACTGCCATCGGGATCGGGAAGCGTCGTGGCGGTGAGGCGATTGAGTTCATCGTAGACATAGGTCGTGGTGCGCTGCAGCGGATCGGTCACGGCGATTGGGTTGCCGGCCGCATCGTATTCCGTACTGGCCGATACAACTTGCACTCCGTCGGGAGATGGGTAGGTGGTAATCTGGCGACGACCGAAGTTTTCGTAGCGATACGATACCGTATTGCCCAGCGGATCGGACTCGGCCGTCAAACGGCCCCGCGAATCGTAGTTGAAGTCGTAAACGGGATTTTCCGCTCCGTCTGACGGCGCCGGCAGGACAATCCGATCCTGGTTGCCGGCAGCGTCATAGGTGAACTGCGTGACGCGGCCCAGCGGGTCGGTCACGTCGGTCAGTTGCCCGGCGACGTCGTACTGGTACGTCGTGCTGGTACCGTCGGGGGCCGTGACCGTTTGACGGTTTTGGGGAACGTCGTACGTGTACGTTGTCGTGCGGTCCAGCGGGTCGGTTTCGGAGAGCGGACGGTTCATGCCGTCGTACTCGAAAACATAAGTGGCCGAATCGGGCAACGTGAGTTGGGTCAGCCGGTCCAGGTTGTCGTACGTGTATTCGGTCCGCCGGCCGAGTTCGTCGAGCGTGGCGGAAAGGTTATCGGTGACGGGATCGTATTCAAATTGCCGTGACGTGAAGTCGGGGAAGGAAACGGCCTCGAGTTGCCCGGTCGGGGCGTAGGCGAACTCGGTGAGTCGCCCGGCCGGTTCGATCGCCATCTGCACCAGCCCGCCCAGCGTACCGCTGCCACTGCTGGTGTAGATATAGCTGGTCGTCACATCATCCCCTTCCCCGGACGTCAGATCGTCGTCGCCAACCACCTGGCGCACACTGAGCACATTGCCGTTCGACGGATCGACTTCGTATTGGGTCACGTTCCCGCGCGGGTCGAGGTGACTCAGCGGGATATCGAACGTCGGATGATACACCCAGCTTTCTGAGGAATGATCGGGATACGTAACGCTGGTGACGTTGCCGCGCCAGTCGCGCGTGTAGCTGGTGCTGTAGCTGCCGGGTCCATCGGGATCGGGCTCGACGGCGAGGGTCAGGCGGCCATTGCGGTCATAACTATTCCAGCTTGTCGTTCCGTCTGGGGACCTGACGATCGTGGGGTTGCCGAACGAATCGGAGACGACCTCCGTTTCGCGACCCAGGGGATCGCGCGTGGCGGCGTGAACTTCAGCGGTCGGGAAGAGCAACGGCAGCCCTTCGCCCCCCTGCGGCACATTGCCGCCGGAATCGGGTGCGATCCAGCCGCTGAGCAGTTCCGCATCGAGTTCGATCGTACCGCCGCTGGTCAATTCACGCGATTCGACCGTCCCCGCGCTGGAATAGGTGATCGATTCCGTCAGGCCATCGGGCGTGGTGATGCCGGTCAGCAGCGAACCACTCGGCCCGCCGTACGTGAACAGCGTGACCGGCGGCAATTGCGGTCCGTCGCCGTCCGGATCGGGAGACGTGATCGAAACCAGATTGCCGTCGGAGTCGTGTGCCAGCGTGGTCACGCGCTCGGCGTGATCGGTAATCGTCTGGACACGGCCGTTATGATAGCCGTACTTGGTAACGCGTCCCGACGGACTGACGACTTGCGACAGTTCGTTGGCCACACTGTCCCCGTCGCCGTCGGTGTGGATGAACTTCGTGACGTTGCCGTTACGGTCGGTGGTCGCGATAGGGAGCCCATCCGCCGTGAACTGCGTCTGGGACTCGCCGCCGCTGTTCATCGTATAGCTGCCGTCCGGGTTCCTGGCCAGCGTCGTGTACTGGCAGGTACCGGCAGCCGGCAAGAAGGAATTCGTGCCGAGTTGCTGGAACCAGAACAGGTCACCGGCCCCCGTTACGAGACTCGCGCCGCGATTGCCGCCCGACTGCGGTTTCAGCGTTGTGTAGTTGGCGGGCGCCCAACCGTTGCCGAACACGCTATTGCCCCGGTTCACCACGTCACGGGCGCCGCTCCGAAAGCGGGTCGACGACTTGTCGGCCTGCAGTTCGGCAATCGCATATTCCCACGTGTACCGTCCCGTGGGGAGCGATGACGTATCGACGAGCGTGGTGAAGCGCGCCGACTCGCCCGCTTTGACGCCCCGCGATTCGTACTTCGTCGGCGCGTAGGTTGCGGGTCCGAACGTGAGTTGCGATTGGACGTAGTCCGCTTTCAACGTGTTTGTCGTCACCGGCAGATCGACCGGCAGCAGCAGACGCGCGTTCGCAGTGGACGAGCGGTACGACAGTTTCGTGCCATTGTGGGACGTTTGAAAGTCGCCCGTTTGCAGATCGAAGGACGACGAGACGCTACTGCAACTGCAGACGCACGTACACGAGCAGCCCGATTGCACGTTCACGAACGGATAAGCCACCAGCTGCATGGCGATCGCCGGCCGTTTGCCCGGTCGGCTTTCCCCTTCGGCGTCGTCGGGCGGCGGAGCGATGATCGGGGCAGCGGGCGCCGTGAACGTCAACTTGCCGGTGATCGTGACCCCGTCTTCCAACATGCCGCCGCTGATCCGCAGGTTCTCGGCGCCGACGTCCGGTGCCTGCTGGCGGGTAATCGGAACCCCTTCGGCGTCGCGCACCACCCGGCCGTCGTAGCGCAGGTCGGACAGCTGCGCGCGTGTCTCCGCTTCATTCGTTCCCAGTGCGCGGATCATTAGGTCCGTATACGACCGTCTCTCCGGGGGCAGCGTATACGAAAGCGTCTGCGGTCCCACGGCGAACGTCACCTCGTTGTCGACAACAGCAAGCGAGAACTCGACCTCGCGCCCCGCCGACCACGATTGACCAACCGACGGCTCGACCGCCGTTCCCTCGGCGTCGTCGTCCCCCACATACAACTCAAAGCCGGTCATCGCGTCATAGCGCACGCCCGCTTCGACCGCATAGTCGTCCGGATTCCCAAGCAGCCGCACGTCGTCATCGGACAGCCCTGTCGTCGCCACCGGGTTGTCGTACGCCCCGGCAGGATCCGCGGCGAATGTAAAGGCCAGCGTCGACCAGTCCGTAGCGTAGTAGGTAGTCGCAGCCGGATCCCACTGCAACGCGCGGGCGCGAATCGAGTAGCGATCGTAGCGCGGCAAATCGGGCTGCCACGTCGCGACGCCGTCGCCGGCCGTGACGGCGTTTGCGTCGGCAATACCGTCCCCATTGACGTCAAACTGCACGAGCACGCCGCCTTGAGGTGCGCCGCCGTCCGTTACGGACAACGACAGCGTGGGATCGGCCGAGACCAGATCCGCAGCCAGCGGTCCGGTGTCGCGACCGAGGCCGAAGTTTGTCACGGCATATGTCGATCCGGCGAAGACATCGTATGTCGACACGCTATGGACGCCGAGCCCCGAGAGGTAGCGGGCGAGCGCGAATTTGTAGCTGCTGGTGTAGTCCTGCGAGTCGTATTTTGCGTGGGCGCCGGCCACGACAATCTGGTTGTGGGGATCCAGCAGGACGGCGTAGCCATGGTCGCTGCCGTTGTCGAAGTCGGTGGTGACTTTGCCGCCGGCGCCGAACGTCGGGTCGGGAATCCCCGCGGCTGTGTAGCGGACCAGGCCGAAGTCCTGCCAGCCTTCCACACCCGCCACGACGATCTTGTTGTCGGGCTGCAGCACGATGTCGTAGGCGCTTTCGTAATGTCCTTGAATGTCGGTCGAGACCAGGCCGTCGCCGTTCGGTCCGAAACCCGTATCGAGCGTGCCGTCGGTGCGATAGCGGACCAGTGCGAAGTTCTTGCCGTCGGAACCGATGGCCACCAGCTTGCCGTCCGATTGCGCGGCCACGCCATTGGCGCTTTCATAGCCGTCGTCGAAATCGGTGGCGACTTTCCCCGTGTGGTCCGGGCCGAAAGAAACGTCGAGCGCCCCGTTGCTCAGATAACGGATCAGGCCGAAGTCGCCGGAACCGTGGCGATTGGTTTGTCCGGCGACGACGATCTTGCCGTCGGCCTGAATGGTCATGCCGTAGCCGACGTCGTAGCCGCCAAAGAGATCGGTCACCACAACGCCGCCATCGCCAAACGTCGCATCGAGCTGGCCGTTGGGGAGATAGCGGGCCACGGCGAAGTCGCTGTGACTGGTGCCCGAGACTACGATCTTGCCGTCGCGTTGCAGCGCCACGTCGTAGGCGTAGTCGTACGAACCGACGTCTGTGGTCACCTTGCCATTGACGCCGAACGTCGTGTCGAGCGTGCCATCGTCGTTGAAACGGGCCAGCCCGAAATCGCGATCGTAGTTATCCAACGTGGCGCTGCCGGCCACGATGATCTTGCCATCCGGCTGAACGGCCACTCCTTCGCCATGGTCAGACTTACCGGCGAAATCGACAGCGGCCTTGCCGTCGCCGCTGAAGGACGTATCGAGCGTGCCGTTCGCGTGGTAACGGACAACGCTAAAGTCTCGCGTGGCGGGAGACGCCGTTCCCGCGACGATGATTCTACCGTCCGGCAGGATCGCCGCATCGCGTCCTGTATCCCAGCCTCCGCTGAGTCCCGTGAGCACGCGTCCGCCGCCACCGACATTGCCGCCGCCAAACGTCGGATCAAGCGCGCCGGGTGCGCCGACCGCGCCGATGCTGTGCCAGCCGTCGTCGTCTTCGGCCAACACCGACACGGTATGGTCGCCCACGCCTTCGTAGACGTGTGTCACCTGCGAGCGGTTTCCGTCGTAGGTCGTCACATTGCCGTCGCCCCAGTTCACTTGCCAGCGCAGGATGTTGTCGGCGCCGGGATCATCGGCGGACAGCTGCAATGTGTAGTTGCCGCCGACGGGCGCGTGACCGGAACCGGTGACGGTCAGTTCCGGGACGACGTTCCGCACTTCCACGGAAATCCTGTTCGACGGGTGACGCGCTCCCGACTCGACCCCTTTCGCGTGGATTTCGAATGTCGCGGGGCCATCCACGTAAACATGCGAGGCGAATTCCTGGTCACCCGGAACAACCTGCACGTCGCTGCCGTCTCCCCAGTCGACTTCCCAGAAGTCGACCGACTGCGACTTACGATCGAGCTGCAGCGTGTAGGACTGGCCTTCACTGACGGCCGTAGCGCCTTGAATCGTCACCGGCATTTCGACAGCCACTCCCTTGCCGGCGAGCCCCGAATAATAACGAGCAACGGCCACGCGTCCGTACGCGTTGTAAGACGTACCGGCGACAACAATATTGCCGTGATTATCCAAGGCAACCGCATTGGCATAGTCCCAGCCCTCACCAAAATCGGTGAGCACGCGGCCGTCGTCGTCGAACTGCGGATCGAGCGAACCGTTGCTGTTGTACCGCGCGACAGCGAAATCGCCGTCGTGGTCATAACCGACCGCAATGATCTTGCCGTCCGGTTGCAGCAGCACGTCGTTGGCGCCGTCCCAGCCGCCGCCGAAGTCGGTCAACACGATTCCCTCTTCACCAAACGACGTGTCCAGCAGGCCATCGGCGTGATAGCGAGCCAGACCGAAGTTGCCGCCTCCTTCGTAACCGGCGGCGATGATCTTGTCGTCGTCCTGGATCGCCAGACCGTTCACACCGTCCCAGCCGTAGAGCTGCGTAGTGACCCGGCCGTTCCCCCCGAAGCTGGGATCCAGGTAGCCGTGCGCGTCGAGTCGCACGAGCGCAAACTTGCCGCCGCCGCCATCCGACCCGGCAAGGATAATGCCGCCGTCCGATTGCAAGGCGACGTCCGTGGCCCAGTCCCAGCCGTAAGCAATGTCGACGCTGGTCGTACCGTTGCCGTTCTCGCCGAAACTGGAATCAAGCTGCCCGTCCGGCTCCAGCCGGGTAACGGCGAAGTCGCCGTACGAACCTTCGGTGCCGGCAACCAGGATCTTGCCGTCCGGCTGCACGGTGATGCCGCGCGCGTCGTCCCAGCCGCCGCGGATGTCGATCCGCTGGACCCCGTTGTCGCCGAAGTTGTGGTCGAGTTCGCCGTCGGCATCGAGTCGGACAACGGCAAAATCCCCGTCCAGGTAACCGGCCAGCAGGATTTTGTCGCGCCCGAGACCGTCCGGTTGCAATGTCATGGCATAGGCGCTGCCCGAGGCGTCGCCCAGGTCGACCGCTACTTTGCCGCTGCCGGCAAACGTGGCATCGAGCGTGCCGCGTTCGGTATAGCGAAAGACAGCGAACTTGCCGCTGTCGGTGCCGGCGATCAGGATCTTGCCGTCCGCTTGCACGACGACGTCTTGCACGTCGACCCAACTGCTGGTGAAGTAGTTGGTCACCCGCCCGCCGCCGAAGCTGCCGTCCAGAGATCCTGGCCGCCCGACGTAGTCCATGTAGGTCCAGTCGGAACTATCCTGCTCGACCGCAACCGAGATCCAGTAGGTCTGTTCGCCATCGTGATACGAATGCGTGGCCGACGTGACATTGCCGGTGAACGTCTCGGTGACACCGTCTCCCCAGTTCACGGTGACCCGAGTCACTGTATCATCGCCGGGGTCATTCACATCAATGTCCAGCACGTAGTCGGCGCCGCGATCGACGCTGGCCGATCCGGATAGCGTCACGGCAGGCGCTACGTCGCGGACGTCTACCTGCAACGGCTCCGCGGCCAGCAGCTGGCCGTTCGCGGATACCGAGATCGTATAGACGCCGTCGTCCGCGTAGACGTGCGTTACTTCGGCTTCGCCGGGAGCGACGATTTCGCTCGCCGAACCGTCCCCCCAGTCGATCGACCAATCGGTAATCGGTACCAGGCTGTCGAGCGACAGCGTGTAGTCGCTCCCTTCAGCAAGCATTGCCGGACCCGTGACCTGCAGTGGTGATTGGACGGTGACACGATGGGAACTCTGGCCGCCGGAAAGTTTCGCCAGGTAGTATTCGCCGTCGTTGTCTGATGTAGTGCCGACGAGGAACACGTTGCCGCTGCGGTCGCTGGTCAATTTCGAAAAAGACGGATTCCACGATTCACCGGTCCGGGCGAGGCCGCTGTCCGCAAAGCCGCTGTCCAGGGAACCGTCCGGCTGGTAGCGAATCACGACCATCTGGCCGTCTCCCGACATGCCGCCCACGACGACATCTCCCTGCGGCAGTATCGACAACGACATCGAACTGTCCCAGTCGCTGATGTCGGTGGTTACCATACCGGTGCCGCCGAAGCTGGCATCCAGCGTCCCGCTGCCGTCCAGTCGGGCGACAAAGTAGTCGCCCGAGCCGTCGTAGCCGGTCACGTAGATCGTGTCGTTATCGAAAACTCCAATGTCATAGGCCGAATCCCAGCTGCCGCTATCGATGAGCACCACGCCGTTATTCCCGAAACTCGCGTCGGGGGTTCCGTCTTGGTTGTAACGTACGACCAGCATGTCGCCCTGCGCGGATCCGGCGACCAGCACCTTGCCGTCCGGCTGCACGGTTCCGGCCGACGCGTAGGACCAGGTTCCGTTCACCGAGCTGCTAACAACCCCGCCCAGGCCGAAGCTGGCGTCCAGCGTACCCGTCGCAGCGAACTTCGCCACGGCGACATTGCCGCTGCCGTCGGACCCGACTGCGACGATGTTATTGAAGGCGTCGACCGTGACGTCGTTGGCGTAATCCCAGCCGTCGATATCGGCCGACGCAATGCCGCCGTTGCCGAAACCGGCATCCTGAAAACCGTTGTCATTCACCCGCGTCACGACAAAGTCGCCCGAGTCGTTATAGCCGACCACGACCGCGTGATCGTCCGACTGTACCGCCAGCGCATAGGCGTAAGCATACGACCCGCCCAGTTCGATCGCGGCCACGCCGTGATCACCGTAACTTGTATCGACAGTCCCATCGGCATGGTAGCGCAAGAGTGACATCTCATATTCGTTATTCCCATAGACGTTGCCCAGCACCAACAGCTTGCCGTCGGACTGGATGGCAACGTCAGATGCCCATTCCCATTGGCCGATATCCGCGCGAACCACACCGGCAATGCCAAAGGTCTGGTCCAGTTCACCGGCATGCCCCGTCGTCACCGGCGTCCACACGCCGTTGTCTAACGCGGATGCGTTGATTTCGTAAGTTCCGGCACTGGCGTAAGCGTGTTCTGCAATCGTGGCGGTGCCGTCCGGGGAACTTGACTGACCGTCCCCCCAATCAATATTCCACTCCGAAACGTCCTGGCCCTCCGCGTCGAGTTGCAGCGCATAGGTTTGGCCTGGGGCGGTTTGTCCGGATCCGCTGACCGCGGCCAGCAACTGCCGCGGTTCCAGCGTTTCGAACAACGCTTCGCGCTGGGTTCGAAGACCATAAAAGGGGCGTTTCCGTTTGGGACGGCGAGCATTCTTGAGCAGCAACATGATGTTCTCGCAAGGCTTGACGGGTGACTCAGAATTGTCCGGCCGACGAGTCCTGACGAACGCGATCGGCGCATACGGGTAGCGCGAAAACCAGGGACCGGTTTTTTTCACGCGTCAGCGCGCGAGATGACGAGTGCGCAGCATCGCGCGCCAGATGGAATTCAAGTCGTACAACGAGAAAGTTCGCAGGTGGCCAAAGAAGAGAGCAAAGCCGGCCAGGAACGAAACGTGATCCGCGAAGTACTTAGGCGAAGCAATCAGAGACTACAGCCATTCAAGGCCTCCCGATACGGTGACAGCCCCACAAAAACAGCAACAAAGCCTACCTGCCCTAAGCTGGATCCCTGCATACCCATTAGACGTAAGCATTTCAA
>CALBSZ010000315.1 GCA_937967665.1 uncultured Planctomycetaceae bacterium | reverse complement strand
GTACGTGGGCCACGGTTCGTAGGCGAGCGTGTTTGTGTGGCCGAGCAACTCCCACAGCTCTTCGGCGATATGCGGCGCGTACGGCGAGAGCATCAGCACCAGTTGCTCCATGGCGGAACGCGGGCGAGTGGATTCTTTGGTAAAGTAGTTGACGAACTCCATCATGCGGGCAATCGCGGTATTGAAGTCCATGCCGGCGACATCGTCCGTCACGGCTTTGATCGTCTTGTGCAGGACACGCAGTTGTTCCGCAGTAGGTTCCACATCCTGGACGGCGGCATTCAAGGTCATGCTGTCGGCCTGCTGGTCCACGATCATCCGCCAGACTCGATCCAGGAAGTTGCGCACGCCGTTCACGCCCGCCATGCTCCAGGGCTTCACCGCCTCCAGCGGCCCCATGAACATTTCATAGAGCCGCAGCGAATCAGTGCCGTAATTCTTGACGATTTCGTCCGGGTTGACGACGTTCCCACGACTCTTGGACATCTTGTGGGCGCGGCTGTCGACGCGAATGCTCGGGTCGCGTTTGAGCACAAAATTGGGGCCGTTCTTTTCGACCTCCTCGGCCGCCAGCGAAATCGTTTCAAACTCCTCGCCGGCTTCCATGCGGCGCGCCGCCTCATCGGTACTCACCAGCGTCCCGCTGCTGTCGCGTTGCGCCGTGTATTCGACTTCCCCCAGGATCATGCCCTGATTGACAAGTCGCTGGAACGGTTCCACGGTGCTGACGTAACCCCGATCGTAGAGCACTTTATGCCAGAAGCGGGCATACAGCAGATGCAGTACGGCGTGTTCGGCGCCGCCAACGTACAGGTCGACCGGCATCCAGGCCTTTTCTTTTTCCGGATCGACGAACACCTGATCGTTTCGCGGGTCGATGAAACGGAGGTAATACCAGCACGAACCGGCCCATTGGGGCATGGTATTCGTTTCGCGGCGATACCGCTTGCCGTCGACGGTCGGGTAGAGCCATTCATCAGGCGCTTTGCCCAGCGGAGGTTCGGGGCGGCCATGCGGTTTGTAATCGTCCAGATGCGGCAGATCGACCGGCAGGTCTTCGGGGGCGACGGCCCGCAGCATGCCATTCGGTTGGCCCTGTTCATCCAGTTCGTGCAGGATGGGAAACGGTTCGCCCCAGAAGCGCTGGCGGCTGAACAGCCAGTCGCGCAGCGTGTAGTTCACCGCCTCGCGGCCCAGGCCGTCCTCTTCCAGGTCGGCCGCGATCTGGGTCTTGAATTCCGCCGTCGGCAGCCCGTTGTACTTTTCGGAATGGATAGCGGTCCCGTACTTGGCAAAACACTGCTCGCCCGCCAGGACTTGGTCGCGGTCGACTTCTTCGTCCTCTCCCGGATCCACTACCGCGATAATCGGGATGTCGAATTGCCGCGCGAATTCGAAGTCGCGGGTGTCATGCGCCGGCACGGCCATGATGGCGCCCGTGCCGTAGCTGATCAGCACGTAGTCCGCGATCCAGATCGGAACCTGTTTGCCGTTCACCGGATTCGTGGCGTAGGAACCGGTAAACACGCCCGACTTTTCTTTCACCACTTCCAGTCGTTCGCGGTCGCTCTTGGCAGCCGCCTGTTCGCAGTACTCCGTGACGGCGGCGCGCTGTTCGGTTGTGGTGAGCCGGTCGACGAACGGATGTTCGGGAGCGATCACCATATACGTCGCGCCGTACAGCGTATCGGGGCGCGTCGTATAGACGCGCAGCACGTCGTCGCCCGGTTTCCGCGGCACTCCGTGGGCCTTCCGCGCGGCGCGCCAGGCGTCGCAGGCGCTGGAATCGCCAATGAAGAAATCGACCTCCGCGCCCGTGCTTCTGCCAATCCACTCGCGCTGCATCGTCTTGATGCTCTCGGACCAGTCCAGGCCGTCGAGATCCTTTTCCAACCGGTCGGCGTAGGCGGTGATCCGCAGCATCCACTGGCGGAGAGGGATCCGCTGCACCGGATGGCCGCCCCGTTCGCTCATGCCATCAATCACTTCTTCGTTGGCCAGTACGGTGCCGAGGCTGGGACACCAGTTCACCAGGGCATCGGATTGAAACGCCAGTCGATGTTCGTTCTGGTAGGTGCGGACCGCGGTCTCCCCTTCCGCGGCGACGTCGGCCGGGATCGGCAACTCGGCAATTGGGCGTCCGCGCTGCTGTTCGGAATCAAACCACGTGTCAAACAGCACGGTGAAAATCCATTGGGTCCAACGGAAGTAGTCCACGTCCGTCGTGGCGATCTCGCGTTCCCAATCGTAGCTGAAGCCGAGCATCCGCAGCTGCCGCCGGAAGGTCGCGATATTCTTTTCGGTCGATGCCCGCGGCGGCGTGTTGGTCTTGATGGCATGCTCCTCGGCAGGGAGCCCGAAGGCGTCGAAGCCCATCGGATGCAGCACGGATTTCCCCCGCATCCGTTCGAAACGGCAAACAATGTCGGTCGCCGTGTACCCCTCCGGATGACCCACATGCAACCCGTCTCCACTGGGGTACGGGAACATGTCCAGGACGTACAGCTTTTCGCCCGTGGGTAGGTCGGGGGTGCGGAAGGTGTGGTTTTCTTCCCAGTATTTCTGCCATTTCGGCTCTAGGACCGCGGGGTTGTAGCGAGGCATTCTGTCGGTCTTTCGAATACGATAAGTGAGGTATACTGCAGTGTTTGCTTGCCTGGGGATTTTAGTCTGTCAGGCAGACTTGGGCTACAGCACCGCAGTCGAAGCGTCAAAAGCGAAAATATGCGGATACCTGTATGATGGCGAACATGTTAGACTCGCAGTTTTCGCAAGCTCACCTGACAATCGAAACGCGCCATGCTGGTTAAACGACACGAACTGCAACTCACCGAAACCGAACGCGACGGGATGCGCGCGGCGGGGCGATTCAATGCCGAACTGCTGGACTACGTCCGCCCCCATATCAAAGCGGGCATCACCACAGGTGAAATCGATGACCTGGTGGCCGATTACACGAAGTCGCATGGCCACATTCCGGCTCCGCTGAATTACCAGAATTTTCCCAAGAGCTGCTGTACGAGCGTGAACGATGTCATCTGCCACGGCATCCCCGGGCACTACAAGTTGCAGGAAGGCGATATTGTCAACGTCGATGTCACGACGATTGTGGACGGCTGGCATGGCGATCAGTCGGAAACGTTCCTGATCGGCGACGTGTCCGACCGGGCGCGAGCCGTGACACAGTGCTCCTTCGACGGCCTCTACGCCGCGATCGATGCAATCTCGCCAGGCTGTCCCGTGTGGGAGATCGGGCACGCCATCGTAAGCCACGCGAAGGCTCAGCGATTCAGCGTTGTCCGCGAATACGTGGGACACGGTTTGGGGCGTCGCTTTCATCAGGATCCGTCGATCCCCCATTTCCCGACGGCGGAATCGAAGAAGGAGTTCCTGTTGCCCGGTATGTGTTTTACGATCGAACCGATGATCAACGAAGGCAGCCGCTATACGAAACTGGACAAGCGAGACGGCTGGACGGTTCGCACGCGCGATCGCAAGCTGTCGGCCCAATTCGAGCACACCATTCTGATGACGGAAGACGGCCCCGAAATCCTCACGTTGACCCAAGACGGGCCCCGGCCCGGTCACCAGTTCTGAGAGGCCGTCGCCGGCAAGTTTCGCTTCGCGTCCGGGACGCAGTCCAATCCAGAACTCCTGCAGCCTTGTGGCGTTTCGCCAGGAACCGCAGCCTGCTAGCAGAAGTCTGCCTTGAACCCGCCGGCCAATTTGGCTACAAACTGCCGCGCATTCTTCTCGTTCCATCTCCTTTGTTCCCTTCAGGACATTACCATGTCAAGGATTTGGCTATGTAGCCTGATCTTGACCGTAGGCGTGCCGGCGTGGGCCGAATCGTATCCCTATGCGGTCACGATCTTGAATGACAGCGTCGTACGTTGCGGTGCCGGCGATGCGTATTACGCGACGGAACAAGTTACCGCCGGCGACACGCTGGAAGTGTATCGGAAAGAGTTTGGCGGTTGGCTGGCCGTGCGTCCTCCCGCCGACAGCTTTAGTTGGGTGCGCGAACAATCACTGAAAATGACAAGCGAAGCGGGGATCGCCGAGGTGACACAAGATCGCGCCATGGCGTGGATCGGGTCGACTCTGGAGCAACCCGTACGCAGTCATTCCCAAGTGCGGCTGAAACTGGGCGAATTCGTTGAGGTGGTGGGCGAGGAACGGCGGGTCGCACCGTCGACCGGCGCGACTGAGCTGTGGTATCGCATTGCGCCCCCCGCCGGCGAATTCCGCTGGATTCATGAACGCGACGTTCGCCGACAGGAGTCGCCGGAAACTGCTGGGGTGGAGAGCGTGTTGGTACGTGCGACCGGTTTCCACAACGCGAACCTCGACAAACGCGCGTCTCCGGATTCCTCGCCCTGGACGCGCCGCGAAACAGCGGAGCCCGACGCGGCAAACGAACCTGGAATCCTGACCGGTTTCCATGACGCCCCGGGGGAGCGCCATCAGGCGAGCGGTTCGTCAGCGCCGACGAACTTGAATGCCCTGGACATCGAACTGTCGCGCATGGTGGCCTCGCCGATCGAACAATGGAACCTGTCCCCGTTGATGGCAATGCTCGACGAAACCACTCCGCGGACGCCTGCCGAAGAGCGACTGCGCGGTCAGTTGCAGCAGCGATTGCAACAGTGTGACGAACTGTATCAACGTCATGAAAGCCTGTACGTGCCTGAAGACCTGGCGGCCGCCGAAACGCCAATGCCACTCACCGACTTTGACGAACCGGTGGGCAGTGGGTTGCGAGGCATGCCGCGGGCATCGGCCTCCAACGATTTTGCAGCTACCATCGACCCCCGTTACGACGTCACCGGGTGGCTGATGCCGGTGCGCTCCAGCAAACGGATCGTGCCGCCGTATGCCATAGCCGACAGTGAAGGCAACGTCATCACGTACATTTCTCCGGCTCCCGGCCTGAACCTGCATCGCTATCTCAAGAAAGAGATTGGCATCTACGGCCAGCGCGGCTACGTGCCCGCCCTGAAGAAGCCCCACGTCACCGCAGAGCGGATCGTCGATCTCGCCCGCCACCGCCGTTAGAGGCCCTTACCGCGAGATCAATTCGGCCGTAAACTGGCAGCTGTTCTGAATCGAACCGCGAAATGGCCGGTTTATCTCGCGATACGGCCAGCGGATTCCAAATGGTCGCTCAACAAATAGTGGCCGGGATGACGGAGTATTTGTCGTTCCATGATGCTCGCCTTTCAACAATTCGACTACCTCCAACTGTTCCTGTTTGTGGGGGCGGTCTTGGGGCTGGGGCTCTATGCGTGTCGCGGCTATCGCGATGTGCGGGAGTTCTATTTCAGCGACGCCAAGCTCGGCACGGGTGTCGCGGCCCTGTCAGTAGCCATGACGCTACTCACGGGACTCGGCTTCCTGTACTTGCCCGCGAACGCTTATGACGAAGGCTGGTTTGGGCTCTGGCCGGTACTGGGGATCTGGATCGGTTTGCCGTTGGCGATGCTGTTCGCGCCCGCCATGTATTTTGGACTGAAAGTGAGTTCGGTCTATGAGTACCTTGAGTTGCGATTCGATCGGCGGCTGCGCACGTTTTGTGCCATGCTGTTTCTAGTCTGGCGCGTGGCCTGGCTGGCCATCGTCCTGTCGCTGCCGGCGATGGTCATCGGTAGTCGCACCACCACGCTGGCCGTGACACTGATCCTTGGGGTCGTCGTCACGACGATCGCGGCGCTGGGTGGTGTCAGGCTCCTGGCACGGATGTCCGCGTCGATGGGAGCCGTCTTGTTTGTCGGCTGCGGCCTGCTGTTGAGCGTGGTGATCAGGCAATCTGCGGGCCCGTCGGCGGGGTTGTCGAGCGGACTGCGTCAGGTTTTCCAACTGGCCGAGAAATTCCAGCGCGACGCGGGGACGTCGCAAGTGGATGGCAACGTTAGCATGTGGGGAATCGCGCTGATTGTCGCGGCCGCGGCCGTCGTGACGTTGGCTCACGGACTGGCGGACCAGGTAACCGTGCAACGATTACTGGCAACCGGCACTGCTCGCAAGTCGCGTTGGGCAATGTTGTTGGGCTTTAGCGGTGTGACGGCGGCGATCATGCTGTTCGTCTTCGCGGGTTTTTGCCTGCTGGCGTACTTTCACGCGCAGCCGCACAAGATGCGACCGATCTGGGTGGTAAACGTCGACTCGACAACGCGACAAACCTACTACGCGGACGGCGTCGAGGCCATCGACTGGGAGACCGACATCACTGCGGACAACCTGCCACTGCTGGTCGAGCAGGGACGCGTTCTGCAGCCGAACAACAAATTGCCGTTCGAAGTGGCAAATGGCTTGATTGACCCGGTGGAAGGTCGGATTCACGTCGAGCGTTTAGCGGTGCGGAAATCGCGAACCGGCGAGTTCGTGATGAACGACAAGGCCCGGCTCGAACGCTGGCCCCATCTGTGGTCGCGATGTTTTCCGCTGGGAGGTCTGTTCCTGATCCTGCTGTACACCGTGACGGCGTCGTCGGTAGACGCAGGTTTGCATGCGCTGGGTCAAACGTGGCTGGCCGAATTTCATCATCGCTATGGCTGGGGGCGACGATTCGTGCAGCCCGATGACGAATCTGACGAAGTCGTCTCGGTCGACCAGCGCGAACTACGGTTGTCGCGAATCGTGATCGCGGTTGCGGGAGGAATCGTCACGACCTTGGCAGTCATAGCCACGCTGGTTCCCATAGCAGCCATGTTGGTGGCGGCGTCCTTGTGCTCGGTTGCCGCCGTACTGGC
>CALBSZ010000314.1 GCA_937967665.1 uncultured Planctomycetaceae bacterium | reverse complement strand
ACAACGATGGAGCCAGTCCCCGTTTCGCTACCGTCAACCCTGCGCTGTAGTACTAGCGTGTGCTTCGTACAGGCACTCCATGGCAGGAAGCTGCCGGCAGTTTGCGCTATGGGGTTGGGCTGGCATTCGTTTCTTCATCCTTATCAAGTTGTTGGCGGTCACTGCGCGTTCCGCTTGCTGCGACATCTTCCAGCGACTCGTCGTCACCGCCGCGTTTGTTTGCCGATTCATAGTCCAATACCGGTAGCGGATCGATCGTCTTCCACACTGGCAATGATGAAAGCATGCCTCCGATCAAGTAGCTGGCTCGAAGTGTCCACAGCACGTAGCCTGACGTGAGCGCCACCGTCACGGCCTGCGTGGTGCCAGCGATGAGTTCCTCCATCTCCTGATCGTCCTCGACATCCTGCTTCAACGCGTCGAGCCGATCCCAGAGCGCGCCGGAATGGGTCACGAATGCGGACGCTTCATCCAGACTCTGCAAGCCGGTAAGTCCGCTGAGGTTACCTACATGCTCGTCACCGGTGTGTACTCGCGACGAGCGATGCCGGTCCGCAATCTCCCCTAACTGATCCATGGCGTTACCGGCGATCTTCATGTCCTGCTGCATGCTCTCGATCACAAACAGTGCCGCCTCCTCTCCAGGCAAAAGGCCGCTGGCCAACGGGGCATCATCGTCCTTAGCATCACCTCCGGGCGGCAAGCTGGGATTCAACGCGTTGTCGCTGTGGGATGGATCGCTAGTGTCGATGGGCTCATCGTCGTCGTTCGTATTGTCGTCCGAATCTCCCTTGTCGGTGTCGTCTGTTTCGCCATCTCCCGGATCGCTTCCCACCGGAAGGTCGTCCTCGTCGCCGTCCGATGTATCGTCATCTCCCGCGCTACCTCCACCGGGACCGCCAGCCACCGCGACGGTAATCGTCACCGTGACCGGTAACGACGCAACGCTGCCGTCATGGGCGACATACGTAAAGGAATCTTCACCAGAGAAGTTAAGATTGGGAACGTACGCAAAGGACCCATCGGGGTTCAGAGACAGCGATCCGCTGCTGGGGCCCGAGACGAGTATGGCTGTCAGGTTGAGGCCATCCACGTCGGTATCGTTGCTCAACACACCATTAGCCGCGGAGACGATGAGCGCATTCACATTGTCAACACTGTAGCTGTCGGCGGCCCCTTGAGGAATATCGTTGACAGCTGACACGTTGACCGTCACCGTGGCCGTATCGGTCAACATTCCGTCGGTGACCCGATAGACGTACGAGTCGGCACCGTTGAAATTCGGGTCAGGCGTATAGCTGAACGAACCGTCCGCGTTCACGATGACCGTTCCGTGAGTGGCGGGGGTGAGCAGGGAAGCCGTTAGCGAAGGGCCATCGACGTCGCCATCGTTGGCCAGGACTCCGCTGGCAGCGTTGACATTCAGCGGTGTATCTTCCGCGATTCCATAGGTTTCCGCGTTTGCCTGCGGTGCGTCGTTGACGGGGGTTATATCGATCTGCACATTGTCGACATCCTGCAGCGCGCCACCCGTGCCCGTATTGCCCTGGTCGCTGGTTGTGAGCGTCAGCGAGTCGGCCGCAACGCCGACGACGTCCGTATTGCCAGTGTATTGCAACGATGCCAACGTGGCGTTGACGTCCGCAACCGTGCCTTGAATCGTCAGGTCGCCCGTGCCATTGGCTCCGGCCAGAATCGTTGCCCCACCAGCGAGCGTCAGATTGAGTACACCGTTTGCCACTTGTAAGCGCGTCGTGATGTTGCCACCTGCGGCATCAACGTCATTGACGCTGATCCCGCTGAGTAGCGTTGGCACTTCTTCCGCCACCATCTGACTGGCAGGTACGGCGTTGACGGGAGCGTCGTTGACGGCCGTCACATTGATCGTGCGCATGCCACCGGCCGTCAGCGGCCCACCGGTGCCGGAAAAGCCCTGATCATCGACGCTGCCAGCGATCGTTGCGATCCCCACAAAATCGGGTGCTGGATCGAACTGCGATCCCTCCAGCGCCGCATTCACGTTGGCCAGCGATCCGGCAAATTCGAGAATCGCGTCGGCCGCGCCGTCGCCCTGCAGCATGGTCAAGCCCGTCGTACCGGACAACGAAAGCGTGCCGTTGCTCACGGTGACCAGGATCCGCACCGGATTCGTACCCGCATCGGGATCGTTGATCACGATTGCATTTCCATTGGCCGTGGAGAAGATCAAGCCGGTATCCTCAGGAGTCGATTGCGAAGCAACGAAACTGCCTCCGGGCGCGTCGTTGACGGCTGTCATTGCAATCGTCGTCCTGGCGACGCTGCTGTTGTTCACGCCATCATGGGCGACAAATTCAACCAGGCGGCTACTGGTATCGGGGTCCTGATCGGTGTTGTTGTAAGCGATCGTTCGCAAGACTTGTTCGTAGTTAGCCAGAGTATCACTGCCGGTAAGCAACAACACGCCGGTCATGTTGTCGTAGCTGTCGGTGATGCTTGTGCCCGTTGTGTTCGCGGTGAGCGATTCCGCGGTGCCATCCAGCAGGTTGGTAATCGTGACGGTCAGTGAGACCAGATTGGCACTATCCGGGTCGACAATCGTCGCGTCGGCGTCTGCGATCACGACGGCGCCACCATCTTCAACAAACGTCGTGACATAGTCACCGCCGGGGGCCGCACTGTCATCCGCATCAAGATCGATCATGGGCGGCGTCGATTGAGCAACAACTCCCGCGGCGAATTCGGACGTGTCGCCATAATTGCCGCCGCCGAGATTCACGGTAGCGGTAGCGCTAACGGTCTCGCCGGCCACGACGGGAGCTGCGAGGACCGTGCTGATCACCGCGTTGCCCCCGGCGTCCGTAGTCACATCCAAGAAGCCCAAATAACGCTCGCCTTCACCGAACCCGCTGGGATCGGTCATCGCATTCGCGAAAAACTCGACACGGTAAGTAGTGCTACTGTTACCGTTAAGTGAACCGGTCAGATTAATGTCAGCTCCATCGGTAACGGCACTCGTAATCACCGGATAGTTCTGCAGGTTGTTCGCTCCTACGTCTGAGTCTCCTGGGTCGTTTGCCGTCACGCCATCGGAGTTCAAATCGATACCGATACCGCCATTCGAGAAAATCGCATTACCCACAATCGCGTTTGCGTTGCCCGTGTTCGAGGCCAACGTGATTCCAACACCTGTCTGATTCGCGATCGTATTGCCCGCGCCGGCTGCCGTACCGCCAATCAGATTGCCGGCGGACCCCGCCGACAAGACAATGCCGTTCGCCGTCGAAGGTAACGCAGCCCCCCAAGCGTCGACACCGATGTAATTCCCTTGAATCAGGTTGTCGTCACCGTTCGACACACGGATCCCGGAGTCATCGTTGCCGGATACCACGTTGCGTGCCCCGCTGGAACTTCCGCCGATGCGATTGGCGTTGCCAGCGACGTAGATACCGAACACGTTGCCGCGGTCGAGGCTGCCGGTGCTGTCCGTGCCTACGTAATTGCCTTCGATGACGTTATTGTCCGATCCGAACGCCAGCAAAATTCCTTCGTTGAAATTCCCCGAAATCACGTTACGATCCGCGGCAGTGATGCCTCCGATGGTGTTGTTGTCGCCGAGGTTGACGTAGATGCCTCGGAAGTTCCCTACCGTGGTCGTGCCATCGGTATCCAGGCCGAGGTAATTGCCGGCGATTGAATTGCTGTCACTCTGATCGATCACCAGTCCGTCGCGCAGATAGCCATTGATCGCCAGTCCCCGAATCGTGCTGCCGTCGCTGCCGGCCACCAGCCGCAGGCCGTCGCCATTCAGTCCCGCGAGACTTCCATTGAGTTCGACGACCGGTGTCCCTACAAAGTCGGGTTCCGTCGTGCCGTCGATGATAATCGCTTCCGTGATATCCGGCAGACTCGAAGTGGGTTGAATCGTGTGCGGGCCGGCGCCCGCGATGTTAAAGTGGATCTCGTCGGGCGAGCCGCTGTTCAGCGTGTTGTTGGCAGCGGTGATGGCCTCGCGGAGGGAGATGACATTGTCGGCACCGCGATTTCCCAGCAAGTTGAGGATGCTCGACGTATCGCCGTCCAGTGTGTCACTGGTCGTGTTGACGACCAGGACGCCGAGACCTTCGAACCGCGGCCCAAATTCGCTGGTACTGCCGTAAGTCCCGCCGCCCAGATCAATGGTCGCGGTGGCCGCGATGCCCGCAATCTGCGATGGCATGACGCTTGTCAGCGTGCGCGTAAACGATTCGTATCCCGCGGCGCCGGTGGTGGTGATTGTGACGGCGCCCAGCAACGTCTGACCCTCGCCCAGGCCGAGCAAGTTGCTATCCGTGGGATTCTCGAAGAACTCGATACGATAGTTGCCCGCGGGCAGATCGACCGCGAAGTCGATATCTAGATCGGGACCCGTTTGAGTGACATTGGTCAGGACAGGGAAATTCAACAGCGAGTTGGGACCACTGTCCGCGTCATCCACATCGTTGTTCGTTACGCCGTTATTGGACAGGTCGATACCCAATGTGCCGCTGCCGAAGATCGAGTTCCCGACAATCGCATTGTTGGCACCGGCGGCAGGAGTGGTTCGAATATTGCCATTGGTACTGTGGGCAATTGTATTCCCTTCGCCCGGTCCCGTTCCTCCAACGAGTGTCCCGGAGGTACCTCCGTTTCCAAAGCCGATGCTCGTACCATTCCCCAGGGCCTGGCCGCCGACCCCCAGTCCGATCAGGTTTCCCTGCACGACGTTATTGCTCGACCCATTGGCGAACTGGATACCGAAGCTTCCATTGGCCGCGATGACATTCCGGTCCGCTGCGACGGGGCCGCCAATGACAGTACCGTCGCTCGATGTCCGAATTCCGATCTGGCCATTTCCTAAAGCCGTTGTTCCGGTAACGTCCGTGCCGAGATAGTTGCCAACGATGGTCACATTGCTTGCACCCGTCCAAACCTGGATGGCATCGCGTCCGAAGCGATTAATCACCAGCCCGCGAACCGTGCTACCGCCGCTGCCGGTATCCAGATACAAGGCGTCAACGCCACCTCCGGTAGTGGCACCATCGAGTTCAATGATGGGCGTCCCGGCAAAGTCGCTGTCGGTGGTTCCGTCAATGACCACCGCCTCGGTAATCTGCGGCAAACCAACGGCCGAGACGTTAATCGTATGAGCGCCCCCGATGAGTGGTGCAGCGATCTCGAAGTGAATTTCGTCGGGCGAGCCGCCATTGGGAGTGTTGTTTGTCGCTTCAAGAGCTTCCCGCAGTGAGATAAATCCATCCGCGCCGCGGCTGGCCACCAGATTCGCGATCGATGAGGTATCGCCGTCGGACACATCGCTCGTTGTGTCAACGACCACCACGTTGCTCGTAGCGGATACGGCAGCACTGAACTCGGACGTATTGTTCGCCGGGTCGGTTGCAGTTGCCGTGACTACATGTCCCGCCGTGACGCTCACGCCGGTAAGCGTCGAATTAATCGTGGCATTGCCGGCGCCGTCCGTCGTCACGCTGTCGGTGCCGAGATAGACGGCACCCTCACCGAAACCGGAGCCGTCAGCGCTGGGACTGGAATAGTAGTGGAGATCGAACGTCGCGCTCGGCGTACTGTTGAGCGTGCCAGTGATGGTTGTGTTTCCACCCGCCGAGGTTGCTGTCGCGAGGATGGGATAGTTTTGGAAGTTATTGGGCCCCACGTCGCCATCACCGCCGTCGTTGACGTCCACTCCATTGTTGTCGAGGTCGATGCCCAGTTCCGTGTTGGAATGAATCGAGTTGCCGATGATCAAGTTGCCCGCACCGGCCAGGTTGTTCGTGGTGATTCCGTCACCGCCGCTGAAAGCGATGATGTTTCCTTCCCCCGCCACAAGGCCACCAATGATATTGTTCGAGGCGCCGTCGATGATGCGGATCCCGTGACTGA
>CALBSZ010000313.1 GCA_937967665.1 uncultured Planctomycetaceae bacterium | reverse complement strand
AACCACGAGGGAGCGATTCAACGGTGAACGAGGTCAGTGGGATGTTGGTTTTGACTCGACGCGAGAACGAATCGATTTGGATAGGAGACGAGGTAGAGGTGAAGGTGTTGCGGATTGTTGGCAACCAGGTGCGGCTTGGTATCCAGGCGCCGACAACGGTCGAAGTTCTGCGGGACGAGCTTCGGCCAAAGGTTGCTTGACTGCTCCCTGACAGCCGGGAAAGACCGGCAACTTACCGGGTGGGAGGTGAGGTATCTCACGAGGCTCATAACCTCGCAAAACGTGGTTCGATTCCACGACCCGGGACTCGACAACGTCGATGGTGGCTTCACCCCGCGTTGGGCTGAATTGTGTAACGTGTCATCGGAGCCCGCAGTCCATTTGGTTTTATTGCGTCGTATTCCTTTCAAGGATTCATTTGACCACGAAGCTGGCACGCCCCGATCGTCTCTTGCGTTCGCGGTGCGCGCCGACATGGACGGCATGGCCACATCAACCTTTGCTCGTGATTGCGGAACGGGTTGCAGCTGCAATTACTACAGCACCGCCGACGGAACGGTTGTCGTTTACAACGCCGGGACCGGCGATTGCCGGCAGACCACTTCTGGCTGGTCGCCGATTGCGGCCGAGACAATTGAGAAGAAAGAGCCTCCGACGCCGCTAACGCCGCCGCCCGCACAGCGATTTTCGCCGCGACGAATACGGCGAGCCTTACCGCAACTGCCGGCAGCAATTCGGGGGCGACGAACGCGAAACCGAGCCCAATGCCAGCGCTGGGCCGAAACCGAAAATCTGGCTTGAAGGGAGGTGACAGTATCTGCGGCTACCGCGGCGCGGCAGGCGCCCACGGCAACGAGCGGCAGCGGTCGGACCAAATGCGAGTTCCGTTCGCCGGAACAGCAGCACGAATTCCCGAAGCCACCTGCCAGGCAAGCTGTCCCTCGGTAAGTCGGTTCGAGCCCGACCGGTAGCTGCTCAAGGAAGCTCGGCAGCCGGCAGGAATCACCGGCAAGAACGCCAACGGCCGACGGCATGGACGGGGTGGGCTGCCGAGCATTTTTCAACCAGGAGTAGGGAGTAGCGAGATGTGGCGAGTGGAGTGGGACGAAGGCAACAGGCTTTGGCTGATCGTTGCGCCACTTGGCGTCGTCGCCTACCGTACGCCGTACAAGTGGCAAGCCGAACGGTGGATTGAGGACCACTCAAGATGAACGACCTTGACCGACGAGAGATCGTTGTCGCATTGCTGGTTGCCATCGGGCTCACCGTGATTGCGGCAGCCACAATCGTCGCGATTCGGCTTTGGTCGTGAGCGAGCGTAAAGAACATGACAGCGTCTGAAACAAGTCGAGCGGCAGCGAAGTCGATTAACTCGTCTGCTGGCACACTTCGGGACACGATCCTGGAGTACATCGTTCGCTGTGGGGCGATCGGTGCGACATGCGATGAGATCGAAGTGCACTTTGAAATGCGCCATCAGACTGCATCAGCGCGTGTGAAGGAACTTCGCGACGCTGGTCGCATTGAGCGCACGGCCGCTGTTCGTCCAACACGTTCCGGTCGCAAAGCGTTTGTTTACGTTGCTCGATCGCCACAATCCTGTCGCCCACACAACAACCCTGAGAACTACGTTGTTCGCGACGGCATCGTCCATTGCCGCATATGCGGTAAGTACATCGGAAGGGAGCCGAAATGAGCACGCAACTTTGGCAGGATGACATCAAGAAGCACTCGATCTGGCTAACGGTGGAAGAAGAACTCGTCGTCCGAAAGCAGCTGAAGAGCCGCAATCGCGCAACTGTTCGCGCGGCGAAGGACACGCTGATCAGAAGTTGCCTGGCTTGGGCAATGAAGCTTGCCCACAAGTACGAGTGGATGTGCGAGTACTTGGCGGTTGACTTTGAGGACGTGATTAGCGAAGCGAATCGCGCTTTGGTCGAAGCCGCTAACAAGTACGACCCAGACGCCGGGGTCCGGTTCGTGACGTACTGCTACCGGGTCATTCAGTCGTGTATCTGGCGTCACATCGTCGTTATGGCCCCCGGAGTGATGTTGCCGAACGATGTGGCTCGTTGGAAGTTTTCCGGCGCGGAATCACGGGAGCGGATTCAGCAAAACTGGTCGGACGGTCGCAAGGCAGACGCGGCGAATGCAGCGCAGCGACATTCGATCACTGCGGCGTTCGGGCGCGAAGAAACGCAAAGCAGGGCGGCGCTGCTGATCGACGAGAAGCACGAAGGGCCAGTTGCTCAGTCGTGCCGAAACGAGAGCATCGCGCTGATCCACTGGGTCTTACGGTATTTGCCAAAGAGGCTCAGCACGGTTCTTCGCCTGCGCATGGAAGGAGTCACGCTTAAGGAGGTAGGCCAGCATCCGGACGTTGGCGGCGTTACGAAGGAGCGTGTGCGTCAGCTCGAGACGAGGGCAAAGAAGCAGGCGAAGGAGATGATTGAGCGGAAGATGAAAAAGAGCATCCGCTGACACACCCGGCCAGGTCGTGGGGATTTCTTACCGCGTGTGGGCGCTGCGCTCCCTGGCCGATTTTTACACAGACCGAGATGGATATCGATGTTCGAGTTTGAATATGCCGAATTCGACAGGTTGTTGGTTTTCAACGTGGACTTGCGCGTTCGCTTCGACGTCCAGTTCAAGGACGACGTTCCGGACTACGAAACGCTGGAGATTAGGAGTTGCGACGTCATCAACGTCGTCATTGGTCTGGAGAAAACTCAACTGAGACAGTTCCAAATTGACGTGATTCAGAAGTGGTGGATCGACGAGATCTACGCGGACCACCGCTTCGAAGAATTCATTAAAGCGATCGATGACGAGTTCAAGAAACAAGGCATCTCAGCCTGGGAGCTGGAGGGCCAAGCAGTATGACGGATCGTATCGTTCCCGAAGTCGGCATTCACCGCGACGTGGACTTCGAGGAGTACTTGAACTGGGACGCCATCAATCAGAGCAGTCTGAAGATCGCGCTCAAGTCGCCCAAGAAGTACAAGTTCGGCAAGGCCATCGAACCGACGGACGCCATGCCGCTCGGAACGCTGGTTCACGCGACGCAGTTGGAGCCGACGAAGATTCACGAGCGGTACGCCGTTCTGCCTCCGTTTGAGAACGGCTACTACGACGGAGAAGAGTGGATTGAAGAGCCGTGCACGAAAGCCAACGGCGAGCCGTCATCCAAACCCAAACAAACGGGCATGTACCAGCAGCGAGTTGACGCCTGGTGGAAGGAACGGGGCGGCGTCGAACTTGTCGATCGCGACTGGCTGGATACGGCCGACGGCATGGTTCGTGCAATGGCCGATGACAAACAGTGTCGCGACTGCCTGGTCGAGGGCGAGAAGGAAGTCTCGATCGTTTGGGAGTACGAAGGCTTTCTGTGCAAAGCCCGCATCGACAACTGGCAACAAGAGCGGCGACGCATCTGTGACCTGAAGTCCACCGCGGACATCTTCGGCTTCGCCTGGAGTCTGAAGAAGTGGGGCTATCACATACAGGCGGCTTTCTACGCCGACGGCATCAAAGCGCTCACTGGTGAGGAGACGGAGTTCTGGATTGCCGCATGCGAGAAGGAGATGCCGTACGAGTGCGGCGCGGCTCCGGTTGACAGCAAAGCGGTCCGGCTTGGGCGCATTCAGTATCGCGAAGCGCTTGAGACGATTCGCAAGTGTGAGGAGAGCGGCGACTGGCCAGGCTTCGAGTCGCCAGCCAAGTGGGAGTTGGCCCACGATGTCACGATTCTAAACGTCAACGGAGAGGAAATTGCGCTATGAGGATCTGGGATTGTTTTCCGTCGAAGTACGTGTCGGCAGGCGATTTGAAAGGGCAGGACGTCAACGTAACGATTGTCAATTGCCAGATGGAAGAAGTTTCCAACGAGAGCAAGACCGAGCGCAAGCCCGTTCTTTACTTTGCGGGAATGGAGAAGGGGATGGT
>CALBSZ010000312.1 GCA_937967665.1 uncultured Planctomycetaceae bacterium | reverse complement strand
CTGCCGCGCTGATCCGCTTTGCCATGCTCCGCTGTTACGACAATGTTCGCCACCATCGCCTGCCTCCGTTGCTGCGCGACACGAACCCCAGCGAAGCCTGGCGCCGCGTCGACGGACAATGGACGCGGGCCGACATCTCCTAAGCCACGACGCCCGCCCAACGTCGCCTCGCTCGGCGCTCCAAGGCCCTCTCATCGGTCCAGTCGTTACAACCGCCACATCCTGCCCGCGGTCGCTACTCGCCTTGGAAAGAATTATTGGGACGACCGCACGCGACACCGCCAGTCGTTACTTTCTCCGTCATCGCACGCGTTAGTCCAAGCAATATCAACACTTTCGACCGCTAAGACTTCCGCAACCGCTCACCTTGACGGCATGCATACCGACGGACAAACCGAACGTTCCGTTACGATCTGCGAAAGTTTCTAAAGATCACGACCCATTTGAATCGAAACTAACATTCGGAAGGACGTTTCGCACAGAGGTGGCTGTGACAGCCAACGGCTTGTTGAGCGGCTTTCTGCAGGGGGGAACCTGCCTTTGTCTACGCAATTAGACGATGCCAAGCAAGTCACGCTCGCGACCCAGTGGGCGCGTGTTGCTTTCCGCATGTTTCTCCCACCACGTACTACGCCGAGTACATGTAGCTGGATATTCGGTCGGTTCCGTAAACGGGAGCGTCGCCTGACTCTTCTCCATTTTACGGATTTTAGCCGAGTTACGGATATGCAGTTGCCGATGTGTTTTTGTAGGGCGCGGAACAGACGGATCTGAACCAAAGCCGCAGAAGCGAAAATACGTGTGGCCCCGACCCAGATGTAAGTGGCATGTTGACTCCCCACAGTCAACGCGGGTGATCGAGTGTTCGGTCATTCACCACGGACAAGGGGCAAGAAGGTCGTGCTTGGCTATGTGCTGACGCGACTGTTACGAAGTCAACGAGTGACTACGGAGAGCCTGCAATGAAGGTCTTCACAACTGGTCAGGTCGCTAAGATCTGCAAAGTGGCACCAAGAACGGTGAGCAAGTGGTTCGACTCCGGGCGCCTCAAGGGCTATCGGATCCCCGGATCACAAGACCGCCGAATCCCGCGTGAATATCTGATCAAATTCCTTAAAGAACACGGTATGCCCCTTGGCGACCTCGAAGACGAGGCGATGGCCAAGGTTCTGATCGTGGCACAGGATCAGGTTTTGATCGAAAACCTCAAGCGGGAACTTCCCCCTGAAAAGTCGTTCAAGGTAGCTGTTGCCTCGAGCGGTTTTGAAGCGGGAATCCAAGCTGAGAGTTTCCATCCGGACTGCATCATTTGCGATTTCTCGATTGGTAAAGTGGAAGCTTTGCAGATTTGTCAAAATCTGCGTAAGAATACCGACTTTAACGAAACGATCCTGATCGCTTTGCTGCCTGACGATGGAAGTCCGATGAGTTTTGATCGCAGTGCGATCAATGAGACGTTCAAAAAGCCGTTCGATGCCAAACTTTTGGCGGAACGACTCCGAACGCTCATCGGCGCTAAAAAAGAATTGGTCTAAGACCAAGTGATATGACGCGTCCCCCTCGGAAACGTCAATATCGCCGAATCAAAATCCGTTGCGGCAGATCCCCGCAACGGCTTTTTTTTAATAGGATTCGATGGGCGGTCGAATGATTCGACCAGCGGGTATCCGGCATCCCGGTCCGGTAACCCTTCCCATCGAATTTTTTTTTCTTGGCCGAATTTGCTCCTCTCGCAGGTTAACGACCTGTTGTCTTCGCGGTTTCTCCAGTAGAACGGACGTGACGACGTGAGTTCGCCATATTCGTGACCTTTTCGGACGTCGAGACGCAAGCATGGCCAATTCGCTTTCCCATTTCGACGATGATGGTGCCAGCCACATGGTTGATGTTGGCGAAAAACCCGCGACGCTGCGTATCGCGCGGGCTCATGCTGTGGTCGCCATGGAACCCGCCACGTTGACCTTGATTCGGGATCAGGCCCTGTCGAAAGGAGATGTGCTCGAAACCGCACGGCTGGCCGGAATCATGGGAGCGAAACGTACTGCCGACCTGATTCCGCTCTGCCATCCGCTGGCGCTCGACGCCGTCTCCATCCAATTCGACTTCCCCGACGACCGGTCCGTTGGCATTACGGCCGAGGCGCGGATTACGGCGCGGACCGGGGTGGAAATGGAAGCTTTGACTGCGGTGAGCGTGGCCGCGTTGACCATTTATGACATGTGCAAAGCGGTCGATCGCGGCATGACGATCGCATCGATCCAACTGCTGGAGAAATCGGGAGGCCGCAGCGGTCACTACGTTCGAACCAGCGAAGATGCCTGACATGGACCAACTGACTCGACGAAACAGCATGACTACCCGTTCCGTCCAAACGATGTTCGCTCCCATTGCGGATCCGTTGGCCGAAGCAGAACAGGTTTTGCGCAAAGAACTGCACAGCCAATACCCGTATGTGGATGAACTGGTTCGGCATGGCTTCCTGCTGGGGGGCAAACGACTCCGACCCGCCTTGCTGCTGCTGACCGCGCAGGCCGCCGGCAACATTTCACCGCAACACCTCACGCTGGCCGCCGTGGTGGAAATGATCCACACGGCCACCCTGGTGCACGACGATGTTCTGGACGAAGCGGAGATGCGGCGACACCTGGCCACCGTGAACTCCCGCTGGGACAACGAAGCCAGCATCCTGCTGGGTGATTTTCTGTTCACCCACGCCTTCTACCTCGCCAGCAGCCTGGACACCACGTTGGCCTGCCGCTGGATCGGTAAGGCGACCAATGTCGTCTGTGAGGGAGAACTGCGGCAAAAAGGGAGCCGGGGTGACTTCCTCATCAGTGAAGAGCAGTACATCAGCATCATCGACGCCAAGACCGCGGCACTCTGCGAAGTCAGTTGCCGCCTGGGCGCCCATTACGCGCAAGCTCCGGAGGCCATCGTTCAGCAGATGGCGGACTACGGACGTTATCTGGGGATCGCCTTTCAGATTGCCGACGACGTGCTCGATCTGCTTGGCACCGAACAGGATACCGGCAAGTCACTCGGCACCGACCTGGACAAGCAAAAACCGACCTTGCCGATCATTCGATTGCTGCAGGTCGCGGGACTGGAACGGCGGGAGGAAATCCTGGAAGTCTTGAACGACGATAATCCGCAACGACGCCGAAGCAGTCTCTTGCCACTGCTGGAAGCAACGCAGGCGGTTTCATACGCCCAGGATGTGGCCGCGCGGCACGCGCGGCTGGCGCAGGAGCAACTCGCGCAACTCAATCCGTCCCCCGCCGAGGAAGTGCTCCGCGCACTAGGTGATTTCGTCGTGAGCCGGTCGCATTGAGCCGGTCTTACGCGACCGGCACGCCGTGTTGGACAGGGGGCTCGTCGATTCGAACCAGCCTGTGCCCGCTCCGGCAGATTTCGTGTTTAACCCAGAGCCGCAGGCGCCGGCCGATTGTGCGCCGGCCGATTGTGCGCCGACGCCTGCGGCTTGGGGTTAAACGATTTTCACGCGCACTGAACGTTGAGGCCGCAACGCTCTAGAACGCTTTGGACCAACTGGCGTTGAACCACCAGTCGCTCTTGAGCTGGATGCCTTCGAGGTTCTGGTACACGGGGTGCACGGCTTCGAAACTGAAGAGGTGCCCTTTGCCTACCAGCAGCGCGCCGCCATAGCCGAAGTTCACCCAGTGGCCACCGCGCATGTCAGGCCGGTTGGTGCTGATGAAGCCTTGATTCGCCATGGGATCGGCGCCATCGAAATTGTTGCGCCAGAGATTCTCCACACGGTAGCTGAGTGCCAGGTTATCGCATGGCAGCCAGGTGTACCACGCATTCAGCCGATGTTCGTCCCCCACGGCGTAGTCGCGGCTGTTTTGGCCGATTGTCAAGTCGGCGGCGTATTGGATGCCCAGGCTGCCGTGGTCGTAATACGATTTGTAAGTCACTGCCGGGCGACCGTCCACCGTGCCGCTGCCGATACGCATGGGATACGGATACGGAACCGCCATCCCCGTGCCGAGCGGAACGGTCGTGGTGCGGTTGATATCGCCGGTGGGGACGCTGAAGGCCAGGTTCACAATCAGTTCGTCCGTGCATCCTTCATAGATGCGCCAAAGGGCACCGAGAACCATGTCGTCGAAACCGTTGTTGTGCGTGGTGAAGGTGGTTCCGCTGAGCATCGGATTGGGGCCAAAAGGCGTGTCGCGTTGATGGTCCATCGTCAGCGACGACCACATCGGCATGATGTACAGCGTGACGTCGTCGGACCAGCCGTACATGATATGCAGCATGTGCATTTCCATGGTCATGTTGAGCGGCGTGGCGTGCATGTTCGTGGTCGCGCCGTTAATGGTGATATCGAACGTTGCCGCTGTCGGAATGTCCGTGGTCCCTTGACGATTCCCCTGCATGTACATGTTCATGTACTTGTATTCGACCATCCATTCGCCCTGATGGTGAACGTGGTCGCCCATCAGTCCGGCCGGAGCGTGTTTGTCCGCCAGGGAGCGTCGTTTTTCCTTCGGATAGCAATGTCGGTGGTCGCCAAAGGGATCGCAGAGACCCAGCAGGTTTCCGCGATCTCAGAGTCCTTCACGGCTGCGGAGG
>CALBSZ010000311.1 GCA_937967665.1 uncultured Planctomycetaceae bacterium | reverse complement strand
TCGCGGACCAGTATCACCCGTGGCTTGCAAAAAATGGGGCCTGCGAGAAAAGGGGGACACGGCGGACGCGACCGGATTTGCAAGCTGGTACCCGTTTGTATCACCGAGCCTGTCCCCCTTTCGCGGACCCATTTGACGCGAAGATTTACAACGCCGGAGACGCTAGAGGTACGTGCAACTTGCCCTATTCAAAGAGTTGTGCAACGATCGAACGCAAGTCCTGAGATCCGTGCGCTACGAGCGTGACAACAATACCGTCCTCGAAAGGACGGTAAATGACAACGAGACGATCTACCGGAAAGCACCGAAGTCCCGGGCCGATGTCCTCACGTGAAGATCCTGAAAGGGAAGTTTTGCATATAGGCGACACTTGTCTTCGATGCGGCTGAGTACGTCCAGGCCCCGTTGCCGACTCTGTGACTGTTCGATAATTCGACTTGCGATGGCAACGACACTTGCTTCCGCCTTGTCGGTCCACCATACGTTTGCCATTACTTCCGCTTTCCTTCAGCGGTGTACTCATCACATAGCTGCTTGCGAATCTTGTCAAAATCGGCCTGGCAGATTTCGCCACGATCTGCCATCGCAATGGATTCCTGAACATCGCGCCGTAGCTGATCGAATTCGTCGAGTGAGGGGACAGCCACTTTCAATATGGCGGACACAAGTTCCTGCTCATTGGCAAAACGCCCGCTCGCGACGGCTGCCGAAACTAGCGGCTGAACTTCTACGGGAATTTGGAAAGATGAATTCATTTTACAACTCACTTACTGAATGCTGGCAGTGCTGGTTCATTGTAACTCGGGGTGACTTTAAAGGCCACTATCGATCACGACCAGCGACGACTGCCGAAAGGCGCGTGCTATGTCCCCTTTGCGCTCAAATGTGAATTCCGGTGCCGCCACTCGACCGCGTCCCGCGCCGGCGAAGCCGGTCATCACGATTCCGAAAGCCTTGTAGGCACCTGCGCTGCGTTACCGGCTAGGACACATATCGTCGCGTTGCGACTGGAGGACACTGGGCTATCACGTTCCTCACAGGACACCAAAGGGACAGGCAATATGCTCGGCGCGGCAGGCAAGCTGGCGTGGCAGCAACTGCGTTTCGGCAAGGGGAATCTGATCGCCGCCGACGGCAACTCGTCGATCTCGACAATGAGACAAGGAAAGTGGAATTGGTCGTTGTGCGTGCTTCCCCGGAAAAGTACGATGGGATCGGTCGTTGTCAGGTGCTCGGGTCAACACGTTGGCACTCGGTGCTGGCCAACGGATTGCTCATTCTTCGCAATGACCGGGAACTGGTTTGCCTCGCCGCGCGCGATGGGGATCGTCATTGCAGACGGACATAAAGCGATCAAACGAAAGGAATGATTCGTGCAGAGATACTTGGGGTTCACTTTGTTTTGCCTGACGGTACTGTGCGTGCAGGTGGTCATGGCACAAAATTCGGCGCCGTCGTCCCACCTCGTGTTTGACGACAACTTCGCGGGCGATATTCTCATCAACGAAGTGCGCGTCCCCAAGTCGGGAGAAGCGTTATACACGTATTACGAAGCCTTGGGCTGGCGCGGTACCGGAGCCGGCTACGCGGGTATCCAATCGCATCCGAAGGCCCATAACTTTATCTTTTCGATCTGGGATCACCGGCAGCATACGGCGCCCATCTCCGCTGTCTTTCGCGGACCGGAAACGGAAGCCGTCGGGCTCGGCGGCGAAGGCACCGGCTTGAAGTCCTGGAATTTTGAACTCGGTTGGTCCACCGACGTCTGGTATACCCTGGTTGCCCGCAACTGGCCGGTCGGTGAACACACCCACTTCGGTTTCTGGGTCAGGGCGGGAGATACGAAAAAGTGGACTCACCTGGTGACGATGGACGTGGCTGTGGCCGGCGCGCACTTTCAGGGCGGTACGGACGCCTTCATCGAAGACTGGTCCAGTTCGGGGACGCACGCGCGCACGACGCACCTGCGCGGCGGCTGGAAACGAAGCACCGACGGCAGCTGGTTTCCCTTCGGGAAAGGCCGGTATTCCGTGAATGCCTGGGACCTGGTCGAGGGCAAGCGGTCGTACAACTATCGGACGCGCTGGAACGGTGGTACGGCGCGGGACGAGACAGGTGAATTCTATTTCATGACCAGTGGCGGCAAGAAAACCGTTTCAGCGACAGAGAATCCGTCAACGCATGCCATTGCGCGGAATCAATCGGAACCGGATTTCGAAACCATCCGCATCACCGAAGCCCATGCTGCCAGGGACGCCGAGCGCGTGACCGTTCGTTGGAAGGTGAGTGACGTCACCACGCCTCAATTCGCTTATCGTATCGAACTTCACGACAATCGAGCCGGGGCGGGGGAACCGCTGCTGGCGGAATCCCGAACACGGGCCGAGGTGCGCGAGTCGCAGCTGGACATTGCGGCACTCGGGTTACCGGCAACCAAGGAAATCTACGCCCATCTGCAACTCACCGATCTTTTTGACCGCTCGTCCGCAACGGTCGTTGTCCCGGTATTCTCCGCGCCGTAATTGAGGCGAGGCGGCTTGAATTCGCCGTGACTCAGACGCCGCTGCCGGCTGCCTCGTCGACATAAAACGTCATGTCCGCGGCGGCCACATGCGCAGCGGGATACGAGTCATGGTTCCCCGTCTTGTGAATGACTTCGCCGAGTACCCTGGCTTTGTTGGCGCCGGTAACCAGGAAGGCGATTTTTCGAGCGGCATTCAGCACGGGACCGGTCAGCGTGATTCGTTTCTGCGCTGTTTCCGGATGGATGGCCACTTCACAGACGCGATCCGACGTCATGTACTGCATCTGGTGCGGAAACAGCGAAGCCGTATGGCCGTCTTCTCCCATGCCCAGGAGGATGAAGTCGAATTGGGGGACGGCGAGGTCGTTGAGTTCCACGTCGCCGTAGATTTCGTTCTCGTAGCGTGACCGTTCTTCATCGGGATCGCTTTCGCCATGGACGCGATGGACATTGCCGGCATCCAGAGGCAAGTGTCTGAGCAGCAGTTCGTTTGCCATGCCGTAGTTACTGTCGCTGTCGTCCGGCGGCACGCACCGTTCGTCACTCCAGAAGAAATGGATGCGATTCCAGTCGATCTTGTCTGCGTAATCCCGGGCCAGGCATGCGAAGAACTCTTTCGGCGAGTTCCCGCCGGAAAGAGCGATAGTAAGTTTCGCTTGATCGGAAAGCGTATTGTTAACTTCTGCGGCAAAGTCAGCAGCCAACGCCGCGGCAGCAGCGGCCGGATTGGCAAACGTTTTGGTCTGTTTTGTCATGTTCATCTTTCTGCGGCCATGGAGCCAGCGTGTGAGTCAGCAGTGGTGCGCATTCGTCGACGTGTCGACTGAGACCCCGGCGGAGTGACCTGTTTCGCAACGATTAGCGGAAGGCAACATTGTAAGTGAATCCGTTGTCTCGGCTACGGGTGCCGCGATCAGCAAAACAAGAATGGAATAGACAGCCGCATGTGCGCGCGGAAGTAGTCCAGCAGTGAGCAAGTCCGTTTTCCGGTGGGTGCACACGCAAAACCGGCATCCTCCGCTTCCCGCAGCCTCGATTCCCAGATCGACTCGCCCCCGCCAAAAAACTGCGCTTTATTCCGAAAATAGGGGTTGGATGGCATGCGCAAAAACGAGCACTTTTTTCCTTCAGGCAATGATGTGTTTGTGCATAATGGACACAGGCAGATCAACGCGAGGAACACGCGTACGGCGTAAATCCCTCCCCACGCCGATCGCCATTCGCAAATGCTTGCTGCGAAAAGTCCGTCTTGGACAGAGGTTTCCGGCAGCACGGAAAGCGAGCGAGACGAGCGAGCATCTCGATGGATCCCGGGGCGTTACGTTCAGCAACGTATTTCGCCCTAACCTGGTGGTTTGACTATTGACGGGACGGCTGCGGCGGGTTCCCGGCAGTTGGTTCAAGACACACATCATCGACGAAGCACGCCAACCCGGTCCATCGAGTATCCAACACACCTCAATTCCCGCGGAGCAACTTCATGAAATCCACTCGATTCGAGCGTCGTCAACGTGTCAGGACCTGCAAGCCGTCGGCTGGCGGTCGTCGCAGCCGCGCGCGTCGTCCACTATTGTTCGAGGCGATGGAAGAACGCCAGTTGCTCGCCACAGTCAATCCTGGCGACCCCTTGATTCCCGCCGGGCTGGGCGCCGGCGATTCGTTCCAGTTGGTCTTCGTTTCGGACTCGAAGATTCAGCGAGACGTCTTGGATGGCGCCGACGACGGCAGTGACGATTCGACTATTGCCCAGTGGGACGGCTGGGTGAACGGGGTCGCGGATGGTTCGTCGCTGGCGGGAATTCCAAATCTTGATTGGTTCGCGATTGTCTCCTTGCCTGGAACGAATGCGAAGGATCACGCCGTGGTTAGCGAGGCGGTCTACATGACCGACGGTACCTTGGTGGCCAATGACTTCGCTGACATGTGGGACGGCAGTGTGGCCAACGCCATTTCGATTAACGAAAGCGGTAACCCGATTAACCCAGCGGGAGGTAGTGGTTCGGGAAGATTTGTTTGGACTGGTTCAACAAATTCCGGTACGGTCGATAGTTCCTACCCACTGGGCAATGGTACGGGCGATGGACGTACCGGGGACGCGACTACCACGGCGAGCTGGATTACGCAGGGTGCGCATCTCCGCCGCAACGTCAACACCGCCCTGCGCGTCTACGCACTCTCCGAAGTCATTACGGTTGCCGGCACGAGCGATACGACTCCGCCGACGCTGGCGTCGAGTGATATGGTCGACGATCAGGGTGGTCGTCCGGTTCGCGTGGGGACGAAGGTCACGTATACGTTGACATTCAGCGAGGACATTTTGGAGAGCACGGTTGGTCCCGAAGATTTTGGCAACGCGGGTTCGGCCAACATTTCGATCGGCGCGATTATGGAGACAACACCCACTTCGGGCGTGTTTCAGGTCGACGTCACTCCAACATCCGCGGGGACACTGCAGTTGCAGCTACCCACAACCGCGGCGATTCAAGACACGGGCGGCAACCTGTTGGATACCAGTACGGCGATTGTCGATGACACGACGCTGGAGATCGCAGGTATCAGCTTGATTGCCAGCCATCCCCTGGTCCCGGCGGGAGTGGACCCGGGCGAATCATTTCAGTTGGTGTTTGCATCCAGTTCGACGACGGCGCGTGATGCACTGGATGGAAACCTTGATGGCAGCGACGATTCCACGATCACCGATTGGGATGCGTGGATCAATGGCGTCGCGGACAGCTCGACGCTGTCGGGCGTGTCCGACCTGTACTGGTCTGCCGTGGCATCCACCACGACGGTGGCGGCCAAGGACCATGCGGTGGTGAGCGGCCCGGTTTATCGTACCGATGGTGTCCTGGTTGCCAATGATTTTGCCGATATGTGGGATGGCGGCCTCCAGAATCCCATTTCGACGAACGAAAGCGGTGGTTCCGCGACCGGCACCTTTGTGTGGACGGGGTCGGACGGCGCCGGCGAGATTGACAGCAACTACCCGCTGGGCAACGGTACCGAGTCGGGGCGCACCGGGAGTTCAACTACCAGCGGCGGAGGCTGGATTGCACAGGGTGGTCACCTCCGGCGCGGTGTTGACACGTCGCTGCGGGTTTACGGACTTTCCGAAGTGATCACGGTTACCGGAGCCGTGGACGACACTTACGCGACCGACGATAATACGGCGCTGAATATCGCTGCGGCCTCGGGCTTACTGGCCAACGATATTGGAGGCGCGGGCGGCAGCCTGGTGACCGAACTGGGCATCTTGGATCTGGCCGCCAACGGCGGCATCAATCCGACGACGGGCGCGGCCTGGAAGGCGGGAGATACCTATCGGTTCATCTTCGCGACCAGCACCGGGACGGCGGCAACTTCGACCGACATAGGTTACTACAACGATTTTGTGCAGGACCTGGCGAATGCGAGCCCATTGGGGCTTGGTTCGGTTGAATGGCGGGCGATGGCCTCGACAGCGACGGTTGCCGCCAATGTGAACACGTCGACCGACACCGGTACGGGCGAGAGCATCTGGCTTGTAAATGGCACGTCGCTGGTGGCGGACAACTATGCCGACCTGTACGGAAATGCAACGCACTCGTCAGCCATCAATAAATCGGAAACGGGCGGAACGCCCTTTGACGGCGGTGATTACACGAGCGTCTGGACGGGTTCGGATGGATTCGGGAACATCAAGGCCAATGACGAACTTGGAGACGACGACGGCACGTCCCACACGGGGCTCTGGGGCCATACCAGCGGGCGCCATTGGATCGACCGATTCAGCATCGACCAGACCGATCTGAAAGGCCTGTATGGTCTCTCGGAGGTGCTGACGGTCTCCGAGCTTCCCGGCCTCAGCGTCACCGGTGTCGACACCACCGGCACCAAGGGCGCGGTGACGTTCACCGCAGACGGTAGCTTTACCTACGACCCTTCCGGTTCGACCGTCCTGCAGGCGCTTGCCGTGGGGGATCCGCCGCTAACCGATACTTTCACTTACACACTGATGGATGGAGCGGATACCGATACTGGGCTGGTCACCGTTACGGTCCACGGCGCCAATGATCCGCCTGTCGTCAGCTCGCCCCCCGAAACGAACCTCAACGAATCGACGGATACTTCGGAGATCACCGGCAGCATCACCGTGAATTTC
>CALBSZ010000310.1 GCA_937967665.1 uncultured Planctomycetaceae bacterium | reverse complement strand
GCCGGCGGCCGGCCCGCCGCGTCGGCAGGAGCCCGGCGGGCAGGGCCGTAAAGATTGCGGGCACGCCGGCCATGACGTGAGCATTGCCCAGCGTGAATCCGGGCGCCGGAGAGACCGGATTGTCGCTCAGCGTCGCGCCTTCGGGAGCGATATCGCGGTCGTGGAAGGCATAATAGGGAGCGCCCAGTTTCTCCATAAATTCGAAGGCCACACGAGCGCGATTCTGTGCGTTCTGGACCGAATCCGTACCGTCTTCCCAGGGTCGCACCATCGTTCCCGGACCGAACGGGTCCGAGCCGGCTCCGCGAAACGTATGCCAGTAGACCACGCTGAACCGCAGGTGGTCCTTCATCGTCTTCCCTTCGACGACTTCCTCTTCGTTGTACCAGCGAAACGCCAGCGGGTTTTTGGATTCCGGGCCTTCGTAACGGATCTTGTCGATTTCAGGAAATGCGGGTGCCATGCTTGGTCTCTCTCGAAATTCTGGTCCAAATCAAACTCCCGATTGTCTCAGAATTCCTCCGCGTCGGCAAGAACCGACTGACGCATTGAAGGCAGCCGCGAAACGGTGCTCCCAAGTTCCCTTGGGAGTGGAAACCGGCTGCAGCGAAGATCATCTCCGTGCGATTTCGCGTCAAAGTTCCAGCTGTGAAGGAGCCGGCTTCAGGTTGGCCTGATGTTCGGCAACGATCGCGGCGATTTCTTTCAGCACGCCCGGGTGCCGCGCGGCGATGTTCTGCCGTTCCGACGGATCGACTTCCAGGTTGTAGAGGATCGGCGGGTCGTGCTTGACCGCCTGGCGCGAGTTGGGACCGTAGGCATCCTGCGTCTGATAGTGCGCCTTCCAGGGTCCGACGCGGACCGCCATCAATTCATACGCGCGGTAATAGAACAGCGCCTGGCGACTCGTCGGACGGTTTTCGAACAGCAGCGGACTCAAATCGTGCGAGTCCAAAACGCGATCGGTAGGCAATTCCATACCGGCGAGCGAGTGCACGGTGGCGAACACGTCCATCGTGCTGGCAACTTCACGACCGACGCTGCCGGCTGCGATTTTGCCGGGCCACCAGGCGAGGGTCGGTTCGCGCATGCCACCTTCCCAGGTCGATCCCTTCCCGTCGCGCAGCAGTCCCGCCGATCCGCCATGATCATCGAAGATCAGCCACGGACCGTTGTCGCTGGTAAACATTACCAGCGTGTTCTTGTCGAGTTGCTGTTCCCGCAGCGTATCCAGAACCTGACCGACGCTCCAATCGATTTCCTCAATGACATCGCCAAACAGGCCGCGACGGCTGGCGCCGGCAAACGACTCGCTGCGAAACAGCGGTACGTGGGGCATGCTATGAGGCAAGTACCGGAAGAAAGGTTGAGCTTTGTTCGCCTTAATAAACTTCACGGCTTCTTCGGTGTAGCGGCGAGTGATCGTGGTCTGATCGGCCGGTCGTTCGGTCACGGCGGTGTCACGCAGCAGCGGCACGTTCCAGTATTCGGATTTCGGATTCCAAAAAGCGTCACGACCTTTCGGTTCGCCGGCGACGCGGTCCATGTCATTGGAATAGGGGATGCCGAAATAGGAATCGAAGCCATTGCTCGTAGGCAGGAATGGCGGCAGATGACCCAAGTGCCACTTACCGACACACGCGGTAGCGTACCCTTTGGACTTCAAGGCTTCGGCGATCGTCATCTCATCGGCCGGAATTCCTCCCTTGCTGTTCGGGAACAGCACGCGGCGTTTGTTACTGCACATGCCGCTGCGCAAGGGCAATCGTCCGGTCATCAACGCAGCACGACTCGGCGTGCAGACGGGCGCCGCGGAATAGAACTGGGTCAGCTTCATGCCCTCGGCCGCCATCCGGTCGAGATTTGGCGTGGCGATGGTCGGATGTCCAAAGCAGGCCAGGTCGCCATAGCCCAGGTCATCGCAAAAAATCACGACAAAATTCGGCGGCTGTTGGGCCCGTGAAATCGGTGATGCTACGAATACAAGCCAGGCGGCAACAACGAACAAAACTCGACGCATTTCGATGCTCCTTGTTTGAAAATTCCGCTCGCATCTTATGACGACCAGATTGCGAATGCAACCAACCAGGTTCTGTTTTAGAACTGCAGAAGGGTGGCCGTGGTGGAGCGACGCGACCCCACAGAACCTTGGATTCCGGGGGCTCGCTGCGCTCGACCCCGGCCACCCATTACAACAAACAAAGACTCGTCAAGTCCGTTCGGCAATCCTGCGGCGCGACAGGCGCAGGCCCGCAAACCGCAAGGCAAACAGACTAACAAGCAGGACCGCCGTGTGCATGAAGTTCATCAGCCACCAAAACAGCGGTGATGGATTTCCACTCTTGTCCAGGCAAAGATTGAATACAGGCAGTTCGACAAGTGTGACCATTCCAACGAACAGGATCGCCAGAGGCAGGGTGACATAAAGGTATGCCTTGAGCAGTGTGGCCCAAATCATGGGCGCGGTCAACAGAAAACTGAAACCACCGAGCAACACGAAAGCGATCAGTGTCTGCGATTCGAAAACGTGTCCCCCCCAATTCGATTCCGCGAAGCCCCAGCGCGCCATACCGAAGACAATTCCGAGGATCGTTGTCCACAAGAGAAGCTGTCGAATACCAAACTGTAATTCGTCGTGCGAATCCGTCGACGCCGTACCGTTTACCAGCTGCAACTGCCAGCCAAAACCAAGTCGGCAGATCCAGAGGGGAATCTGCAGCAGGATCCAAGTGACTCCGAATACGGCAACAATGAGCAGGACGAAATCTTCGAAGTGAATGGCGCCAAAGAAACCGACGAAGCCAGCGATAGCGACGGCGCCCAAAACCGAGGACACCAGCACTCGTACAGAGACGCGCGTGGGCGCCATCACAGCCCAAATTGCCGCAAAGCCCAATTGCCCGTAGGGAATTCCGAAGGCCACCCCCAGCAAGCTATCCGCACCAGTGCCGTTCCGCACAACAATGCCCCAAACGACCACGACTGCCGCCAAGGCGAGATGCACGAATGCCAGAAAACCAAGAACCGCAAGGTGACGTGCAGTCATGGAAAGCCGCCTTATCAACTTGACGTCATCTTGTTAACGATCCAGTCACCCCAGCATGGCGCGAGTTGCGAGATTGCGAACAGCAGCTTGGCGCGTCGAGGCACCACGAGTTCCGCGCGCCGCTTGCGGCAGGCAGCTACAATCTTTTCCGCGAGAACCTCTGGTCGTATACCCTTGATCTTGGCGCCGCCACCGGGTCGCCGAGCCGCTTCGGGAAGATTCGCGGCTTGCGCATCGTAGCGAGAACCGGCATCGTCACGAGCGATCGGACCAGGGCAGACCAGTAATGTGTGAATGCCGTGCGGACCGAGCTCGAAGCGCAGTTGCTGCGAATAGGCGGCGACGGGAAACTTCGTCGCGGGATAGGCCCCGAGCAGCGGTGAGGCGGTTTTCGAGGCCAGCGAACCGATGTTGACGATGTGCCCTCGAGTCTTCAATAGATGCGGGACAGCAGCGCGAGTACAGCGCACGACCGTCAAGAAGTTGGTTTCCCACAACCGCTGAAAATCTTTGACCGGTGTATGAACAACTTCGCCCCGCATCGACAAGCCCACGTTGTTGACCAGCACGTCGAGCTGCCCGAAACGCTCCAGCGTGGCGGCGATCGCGGCATCCACTTGCGCTTGATCGGTGACATCGGCCACGACACCGTCCGCTTCACCGTGCTCCTGCAACGTCAGCACGGCCGCCCGCAATTGCTCCGCTCCGCGCCCCGCAACGATCACGTTCGCGCCGGCAGATACAAAGGCTTTGGCGATGGCCAGGCCCAGGCCGGCGGATCCGCCCGTGATCAATACCGCTTTGTGATGCCAGTACGTCACACTACTCTTTCACGGAAAACTCGGTGACTTGCCACGAAACTTGAGGATTCTCGCCCCGCTCGACCATTTCGATACGCAGGTATCGTTCCGGGTACGCGTAGTGGCGGTTAAAGATCGCACGCAATAATAATCGCGGTGTGGTGGCGTCCGCCCGGCCGCTGGCGACGCGTTCCAGATTCTCAACGTCTTTCGCGATCGTGTTGAACATGCCCGGAACGCTCCAGGTCTCGAAAGTCCGCCGGTTGGTAAGCGGTTGACCGTTACGCAGCGCCTTCACAACCGCGTTGTCGCGCGTTTCCACCCGGTAAGTGGCGGGCTGGCGGCCGGACACGACGATTTCGATGTCGTAGCTGGGCGGCGCCAACTGCTGCCACTTCTCCCGCGCCGCGGTGAACCTGGCGGCGGTGAGCGCGGGGAGTCGCGGTCCGCCGGTGTATACCTTGTACCCCACCACGCAAGCCAAGGCGAAAACCGCGCCCAACACGGCGGCGGTAAAGCGGCGAGCCGTATATTTCATGTCAGGCGGACGGGAATCGAGGTCGGCCATGTCGTGTGATGTCGTATAATCCTGATTTCGTATAATGACGTCCGGCGGTGTCACGTCATGCCACTTGCAAGCTCGGATCCATCACCAAACGTTCCCAGGGGCCATTATGCCAAACAACGAAGCATCTCATAATCGGGCCCGCACAAAAATCGTGGCAACAGTCGGGCCCGCATGCCGCGAAGTGGAACAGCTGGTCGCTTTGATCAAGGCCGGCGTCGATGTGTTTCGCGTCAATACGGCTCACGGAGATCGCCAAGAGCACCAGCAGGCGGTTGACGCCATCCGCGCGGCAAGTGCCCACGCGAAGTTCCCAGTCGGCATCCTGGTCGATCTGGCCGGTCCCAAGATTCGACTCGGCGAACTGGTCGAAGATCCCACGATTTGCAATGTGGGCGACCGGTTTACGTTCGTGCGCGGCAGCCAGCCGCGGAGCAAGCATGAGTTTGTCAGCAACTACGACCTGCTGATCGACGAACTTAACGTGGGCGATCTGGTGATGCTGGCGGATGGGACCGTCGGCATGCAGGTTGTCGAACGCCAGGCCAATCTGGTTCAATGCCAGGTGACCGGCGCGGGCGTGCTGCGCAGTCGGCAGGGAATCAATTTGCCGGGCGTCAATTTGAGTGTTCCGGCCATGACGCAAGCTGATTTCTCCAACGCCAGGTGGGCCGCCGAAGCGGAAGTTGATTTCGTCAGCTTGAGCTTCGTTCGTTCCGCCGTGGAAGTCTTGCAACTGAAGGACCTGCTCGTAGAAAACGGCTCGTCGGCCATGGTCATCGCCAAGATCGAAAAAAGTGAAGCCATGGACAACCTCGAAGCCATTGTCGCCTCCGCCGACGGGATCATGGTGGCCCGTGGCGATTTAGGAGTCGAGATTGATGTGGCGGAAACGGCAGTAGCGCAAAAGAAGATTATTGAAACGTGCCGCTGGCTTTCCAAGCCCGTCATCGTTGCCACGCAGATGCTGGACAGCATGCAACGCTGCCGGCGGCCCACGCGTGCCGAAGCCACGGACGTGGCGAATGCCATCCTGGACGGCGCCGACGCCTGCATGCTTTCCGGCGAAACGGCGATTGGCGAGTTCCCTCGAGAGACGGTGGACATGATGAATCGGATCATGCACGCCACCGAAAGGATGCTTGAAACCCAGCCGTTTCAGAATCGGGTGACACACGAGATCACAGGCGTGCATCCGATTACCACCGCGGTTGTGCGCGGAGCGGGCGAAATTGCTTCGCAACTAAACGCCCGGCTGGTCGTGATCGCCAGCGACAGCGGCGCGACGGCGCGCGTCAAGGCCAAGCAGCGGGAATTCACACGAACGCTCGGCATCAGCGGACGCGATTCGACGCTACGACAAATGTCGCTGTTCTGGGGAATCATTCCCGTCGCGGCGGCACCGCTGGAAGACGG
>CALBSZ010000309.1 GCA_937967665.1 uncultured Planctomycetaceae bacterium | reverse complement strand
ACCTTGGATTCCGGGGGCTCGCTTCACTCGACCCCGGCCACCCATGACAACAACACGAGTTTTACAAAGTCTAGCGTCAGCCGGCGATTGACGTAAGGTGTCGGCTGGCGAGACGCCGGGCGACAACGCGGCAAAAACCATTTTTGCGGAATTATTTCTTTCCCAGCCGTCGCTTCTGTTCGAAGAATTCGGTGAGTAGCTGGCCGCAAGGCGCGGCAAGCAGGCCCGCAATGACATCGCAGCGATGGTTCAAGCGCGCATCGTCAAGCAAGTGGTAGAGCGTGTTCACGGCGCCAGCTTTCGGATCCGTGGCACCGTACACGACCGTCGGGATGCGGGCTTGCAGGATCGCGCCGGCGCACATGGGACACGGTTCCAGCGTGACGTACAGGGTGGCCTCGGCCAAACGCCAGTCGTCGATACTGGCGGCCGCTTGCGTGATAGCGATGATTTCGGCATGCGCTGTCGGGTCTTTCAACTGTTCCCGCTGATTGTGTGCCGACGCGATGACGCGCCCCCCGTGTGTGATCACGGCACCCACCGGCACTTCGTCTTCCAGCATGGCCTGCTGTGCTTCCTGAAGTGCCATGCGCATGTAAGTTTCGTGCAACGCGTTCAGGGCGCCGGCAGGGGGCGTCGAATCGAAGTCCGGTGAGATCATCAGGCTATCCGGCGAAGCTACTTGGCGAAGGATTCGTAGACTTCCGCCACGCGTCCTGCTTTTTCGTCGCCGTCGTGAATCAACACGCGAAACCGAATCGTAAACGACTCACCGGCCTTTAACGTGTACGAACCGTCGTGCCCCTGGCCGACAAAGTTATGTAAGCCGAAGGGATTGGCGGTAAAGAGTCCGTAAGTCCGGACGTGCCAATAGGTCGGATGACGAAAGCTGCTGGGATGCTCCAGAATGGCAATCCCCACCGTCTTCCCGTCGACCGGGCCATGGTAGTCAACCCAGGACGCCGGCTTGCCCCAGGCCGACTTATTGGTGAGCCCGTTGCTGTTGATAATCTTGCCGCCGAGTTTCGCGTCGACCTTCATCGTACCGGCGACGCGGACACCGAAGCAGCCCTCTTTGGTATCGCCAAACTTGACGTCGCCCTCGGTGGCATGGACCGTCGAAGTGAAGTCGATCCACCGCGACTTTTCGTCCGCGCCGCAGGTATGCGTCCGTTCATCTTCGCAAAACTTCGTGCCATCCGGACTCAGCCAGGCATTGCGAGTACGGATGGTGGCGGTTTCGCCGCCGCTGGTTTCCAAGTACTTCAAGTGCTCGATCGTGCCGACTTTATCTCCTTCGTGCCAAAAGCTCACGCCGTTCACATCGCCGTGAGTAAACCAGAACGAGCGGTGATGCGGATGGTCGCTCCTCTCGCCGTCCTTGGCGTCCTCAATCGGATAAGCCCGCGTCATCGACTCGCCGTGCAGCCCGATGATGGGGTAGAGAATCGGTTTGGTTCCGGATTTTTCAATGTAACGTGTGAAGAGTTTTCCTTGCAGATTCACCGTCACGCCACCATCCCCTTTCTCGACCGAAAACTTCTCGGCGGCGGTAGCATGTAGTTGAAAGACGAACACGAACAGGGCGAACATGGGCAAATAGCGCATGGGTTACTCCTCGCAAGCATGAATTCATCAAGGCAGGAAAACAGAACCGTAGTTTAATCTGAAGAAACGGCGATTCCTACCAGGCAGCCTGCTGGCGCAGCATTTCGTCACCAGGGCCGGGAGATAACGGGGTCGCAGGCGATCTGGAGCGCGATCGGAAGGGTAGCCGCGGACGGGCATCGGTGGCTGCAGATGACGCGAGCGGCGCGTCTTATTCGGCTTTCGCAACCGCGGGCGTCTGGCGAAATTCGACCAGGCTGACGGGGGAAAAACTGGCCAGTTCCTCGCCAATTTTGTCGATGCGGCCGCGATCGGTATTGGAGAGCGACCAGTTGAAATGATGCTGGGCGCGAATCAGCGATTTCTTTGCCAGGAAACCGGAACCGTCCACTGTCGTGCGTTCCACTTCACTCGGCACGAACCCGCGCTCCGCCAGTTGCCGATTGAGTTCCAATCTGGCGAACGGCGGCAGACTTCCCTTGATGAGGACATTCAGCCGCGCGGACCAATTGGCGAACTCCTGATAGCGTGCCACGATGCCCTCTTCGCTGGGAACCGACCCGAGCGCCCGGTAGGTCAGATGGTCGCTGGACAATGTCAGCCAATGCGTGGCCTCGTCGTAGCTTTCCTGAAACACCGGGTTCGCGGCGGCGAACAGGACCGGCTTTTCGCGGGTGACCACGTTCTTCACGTCACCCACGTAACCCAGGACCTCGTCTTTGGTGAGTTCCGTCTTGCGCTGCGACTTGCGATCCAGCAGGATAAAGCGATTCCGTTCCAGATCAAACACCGTCGCCTCGTCGACGTTGCCGTCCACCAGGTCGTAGACCACGTCGGCATCGAACAGCGTGAGTGTCTGCAATACGGGAGCTTTCTCACTGCCAACGTAGATATCCGTCTCCACTCGAAACGTCTGGGATCGAGCTACGGCCACCTGAAGCAACACCAGCAAAACCCCCGCGGTAAAGGGAACGAAACGCATGAGCACCTCCGCCGAATCCGGCATACGAAGTCAAGGAAAGGGCGGAGGATACTGCAAAACCTGGACTGGTGTCCACGCCGAAAATGCTAGCATCGACAGGGGGTCAGCTGCCGAATCGGCTTCATAACCCTTCAATTTCCCTACAACAGTAGCGCCGCTACCCTTGCCACCCGACTTCCGGCATATCTTTTCGATTTCAAGAACAGGATATTCAAACGTGGCCGTACTCAAACGCATCCTGGTGACCGGTGGGGCCGGCTTCTTGGGTTCCCACCTCTGCGAACGCTTGCTGTCTCAGGGACACGATGTCATCTGCCTGGACAATTTCTTTACCAGCCAGAAATCGAATGTCGCGCACCTGCTGGACAAGCCCAATTTCGAACTCATTCGCCACGACATCATCATCCCGCTCTGGCTGGAAGTGGATCAGATTTATCATCTGGCGTGCCCCGCCGCGCCTGGACATTACCAATACAATCCGATCAAGACCATCAAGACCTCGGTGATGGGTTCCATCAACGTGCTCGGCATGGCCAAACGCTGTCACGCCCGCGTACTGCTGGCGTCGACGAGCGAAGTTTACGGCGACCCGGAAATCCATCCCCAGACCGAAGACTACCGCGGCAACGTGAATCCGATCGGACCGCGCGCGTGTTATGACGAAGGCAAGCGGGCCGCCGAGACGTTGTTTATGGATTACCGCCGTTGCAATCGCGTGGATACGAAGATCATTCGAATTTTCAATACCTACGGACCGCGCATGCATCCGTACGATGGCCGAGTGGTATCGAATTTCATTCGCCAGGCCATCTCGGGAGAAGACATCACCCTTTTCGGCGACGGCTCGCAAACGCGATCGTTTTGTTACCGGGACGATTTGGTGGAAGGCATCATCCGAATGATGAACGCACCCGCGGAATTCTACGGCCCGGTGAACCTGGGGAACGACGGCGAATTCACCATTCGCGAATTGGCGGAATTGGTGATCGAGATTACCGGATCGAAGTCCCAGCTGACTTTCGAACCGCTGCCCGAAGACGACCCGACACGACGCCAGCCCGACATTACGCTGGCTCGCAAACATTTGCAGTGGGCGCCCACCGTACCGTTGCGCGAGGGCCTGAAAAAGACGATCGATTGGTTTCGCTCCATCGACCTTAGCCACTTCCGTCCACCAACCCCGAATTACTAACCCCGCATCGCGTCCCGGCTGCGTTTTTCGTTTCGGCGCCGGCGGGACGCGGCAAGCTGCAACATTGGCATCCCGATGACCATCATCGATCGCTATGTTTTGACTCAATTCATACGCATCCTGTGCGTCAGCTTCTTGAGCCTGACCGGGTTGTTTGTGGTGATTGATGCGATCGGCAACCTGGATGAATTCCTTTCCATGGGAGAAGCGGGCGAAAGCGTTCCCGCCGTATTGGCCGACTATTACGGGCCCCGTGTCCTCTCGTTCTTCGATCGAACCTGTGCGTTGCTGTCGCTGATCGCAGCCATTTTCGTCGTCACCTGGTTGCAGCGGTCCAACGAGCTTACCGCGCTGATGGCCGCGGGTATTTCGAAACTGCGCGTCGTCCGACCCTTGGTCTACGCCGTCGGCGTGGTGGCCCTGCTGGGCGTGATCAACCGCGAAATGCTGTTGCCGACCGTACGCGACGACTTGACGCGGAATGCGCAAAACCTGGACGGCGACCGGCAGCAAACGCTACAGCCGCGTTATGACAATCGCACCGATATCCTGCTGGCGGGCCGCCACACCGTTGCCAGGGACCAGCGCATCGCCGATCCCGCCTTCCGATTGCCGCGGACATTCCGGCAGTTTGGCAAGCAACTGCTGGCCGAGACGGCTTATTATCGAGCGGCCAGCGACCAGCATCCCAGCGGCTACCTGTTGACTGGAGTCACGCAGCCGGCGGACATCGATACGGTCGAATCGGCCGAACTGGACGGGCGGCCGGCGATTCTCACCGCACGCGACGCTCCCTGGCTCAAGCCGGGAGAATGCTTCGTTGCCAGCGACATCAGCTTCGAGCAGCTGGCGGCAGGGAAAGCGTGGAAGCAGTTCTCATCGTCGCTGGAATTGATCCGCGGCCTGCACAGCCCCAGTCATGATTTTGGAGCCGACGTGCGGGTGACCGTCCATGCGCGATTCGTGCAGCCGCTGCTCGACGTCACACTCCTGTTTCTGGGACTGCCATTGGTGCTGGCTGGCGAAAACCGCAATATCTTTGTCGCCACGGGCAAATGCCTGCTCATGGTCGCCGGCTTCTTCCTGGTCATCCTGACCTGCCACGCACTGGGCAGCAACTATCTAGTCCGGCCCGCCCTGGCCGCCTGGCTGCCGCTGCTGGTCTTTGGACCGATCGCCTACGGCCTCTGCGGCGCCATCAATCGAAAATAGCCCACAGGGACAACGCCGGGCTCCCGCCAGCGAGCAGCCGGGACCGACTCCGCGGCCGTGTCGAGGGTGAAAAAGTGTTTGCGTGGTACTGGTAGTCCGCAGGCATGTGGTCAGATCGTTGAACGGCCAGATGCCGCTGCACGGATCGAGCCAGCACCTTGGGGCTAAACAAACGAGTGCCACAACTCCGTGGGACAGCGCCAACATTTCGACAATCCACCAAAATACAAGCACGCAGCGCCAGCAAGTGGATCCGGTCGAAACTGACCCGCCAAAATACAAGCACGCAGCGCCAGCAAGTGGATCCGGTCGAAACTGACCCGCCAAAATACAAGCACGCAGCGCCAGCAAGTGGATCCGGAGATAAGGTACCCACTCGCTTGCGTTTCGAGCTGATAAGACGACCGAACCTGGCGTTACCGGATTAGGCACCACGGTTCGCTGTCGAGCCACATCCCTTATGGGATATCGGCTTCCGAAACGGGCTGGCCTTGAAACGCGGGATCCGGGGCGGCCGTGACTGGGGCACCCGGGTCGCGGGCCCGGCGTCCATCCGAGGACATTAACTTGCAATACACCTCATAATTGATCTCTTCGCTCACCGTCCGAACGTGGCCGTCACAGAACGTGGCGATGAAGATTGAGGGGTGCCGACTGGAAGGGCGTGCGTGCTCGAAGTCGATGGGCACGTCCACATCCTTGTTGAATCCTGCCTGCTGCGCTTGCGCCTTCGCCCATAAGATGGCCGACTGGAATTCCTGCGCGGCGTCGGTCCATTGCCCCAGATTGACGTTTTCGGAAAGCATGAGCGTCGTTGCCACGCCGTCTTCAATACTCCCCAGGTCATTCGGCTTTCTGGTGGCACGGGCAACGCGATCGTCGCAGAGTCCGTTGGCAGTCCAGTCGTTGGGATCGGCGCTGGTGCTGTTCTCGCGCCCCCCGTTCCCCGCGTAGCTGTTGGGCGCGGCTTCGGAATCATCGTAGGGCGGGTCGCTGGGACACATGAAGATCGACACGCGTTCAGCCGGTACGTTGCCGTCCCGCACGACTTTCCACAAGTCCGGGTTTCCGGAATACGGGAAGATCATCGGGACCCACGAAATCGGCGGAGGGCTGGTGTCGTCGTAGGGATGATTCGTGCGTGTGGGAGGAACGTGACGCTTGGCCGCGGTGAACTGCGTGATGGCCAGACCGATTTGCCGTTGATTGTTCGTACATTCCGCGCCGCGCGCGGACTCGCGCGCCGCCTGAACCGCGGGAATCAGCAGAGCCGCCAGGATCCCGATGATGGCGATAACGACTAACATTTCTACCAGCGTGAAACCCGATGTTCGCTGACGTGACATTGGAAACTCCTTCGTTGGAAAGCGCGGACGAACGCCGGCCCAGATCTCGCTGTTTGTTATTCTCGCAGTTTCGAGCGCAGATGTCGAGTCCCACGTCGCCGTTTTCGTTTGGCGAGGGACGTTTCATTGCATGGAAGGGAGGCGGAGCCTCGCAGACGGTGCGTTCCCTGGCGGAGCCGGGGAACCCGACAACTGGTCACATCCGGCTCTGTCTCACGACCGGAGAAAGGGTGGTGGAGCGCAGCGACCCCACAGTGCTGCGGATTCTGGGGGCTCGCGGCGCTCGACCCCAGCCACGCCTCACAACAGCGCCTGGCACCACAACGCGTTTCGTGTGACAAGGCGGGAATCCTGGTACGGCTAGTGCAGGAAGATGGGGACGAGGTTATCCCGCTTGTCCGGTGCCTTCTGGGCGCGGGCGATTTCGAAGGCTTCGGCGATTCGCACCTCCAATTCGTCAAGCAGTTCTTCATCGCTCAACTCCGCCACCAGTTCCGGTGACATGGCTTCCCCCGTAACGACGTGAATGACACTCCGTCGCGGCCAGCGGGCGGTGCGCGGCCACGCCTGGTAGGCCCCGTCGATCGCCACGGGAATGAGCGGTGCCTTCCCGCGTCGCGCCAGCGCGATGAAGCCGGGCTTCAGCGGCCGCAGCTCGCCGTCGGTCGAACGAGTTCCCTCGGGAAAAATGACGACCAGCTCCCCACGCCGGAGCCGCTTCAAACTTTCCTTCAGGCCGCTCAGCCCGCTACCCTCGCGGTCGAGCGGGATGGCGTCGAGAAAATCGATCAGCCAGCGAAACGCCGTGTGGCGGAACAGCGACTGGCGAGCCAGGTAGTTGAGCCGTCGCTGGAAGGCGATCCCGACCAGTACCGGATCGAAGAAACTCTGATGATTCGCACAGATCAGCCCGCCTCCCGATGACGGCTGCAAGTGCCGTCGTTTGCAGCGCACGCGAAAGAAGAGCACGCCGACCAGACGGCACAACAGGCGCAACGCGTCGTATCCAATACGCTTTGAGAACGAACGTCTTGTCATCGGCGGCTTGCTCTTCACTCTGCTTTTGTCGCACCAGCTCCTCTAAATGATCGACCACCTCGTCCTGGGTCATGCCGTCGCTGACGACTACCAGTGCGTCGGCGGCGGCGGCCAGTCTTCCCAACGGCCGCTCCGAATCGCGCCGATCCCGTTCGTCCTGTTGGGCCAGGATTTCTTCCAGGGTGACGTCCTCGCCGCGTCGGCGTGATTCCAGCAACCGCCGCCGCGCCCGCTCCTGGGGCGTGGCCGTCAGGAATATTTTGCATTTGGCATCCGGAAAGACCACCGTGCCCTGATCTCGTCCCTCCGTGACAATGTCCCCTTTCTCACGTTCCCGCCGCTGCAATTCGCCCAGCCGGAGGCGAACTTCGCGGTTATCGGCGACATAGTGGATCTTGGCCGTCACTTCCGGAGTACGAATCTGGTCGGTCACGTCTTCGCCATCCAGCAGGACGCGTTTGTCCTGCAGTTCGATCGCGACGCGGCCGGCCAGCGCGCCGAGGGCCGCGGTATCGTTCCAATCCAGCTGCCGCCGGACCGCGGCGAGTGTCACGGCGCGGTACATCGCTCCCGTATCGAGGAAACGAAACCCGAGGCGTTTCGCCAGCGTCCGCGCCACGCTGCTCTTACCCGCGCCGGCGGGCCCATCAATCGTTACGACCATCGTGCGGCGACCTCTTTCCACTGGTGCGCTTCGAATTCCAGTCGCCGCTTACCCTCTTCGACATTGAGTTCGCCCAGCTTTTCATTCCGGAAGTCCCGTTCCGTGGCCGTGCTCAGCGGACGAAAGGCACTCACCAGTACGCGGCACTTGCGGGCCGCGGTTTCCAGCAGCCGCGCTCGAAAACCGACAATGCGACCGTCTTCGATCAGCGGTGCCCAGTGCGTTGCCACCACGTTCCGTGCATCGACGTGGAACAGCCAACTGGACTCGGCAGGTGCGGGCGCCGCTGCGACTTGAGGCACCATCGTCGGCGGCAACAAAATGCCCAGGGCTTCGTGCAGCGACTGCTTGAGATCCACCCCAATGCCGAAGCGGAACTGCCGCTGCCGCTCGCCACGCGTGATCAACAGCGTATCCAGCCTGTCGTAACCCTGGCGGTGATGAAACGGCAAGCCGCCCGTGAGGATGGTCGTACTGCCTTTTTCCCCTGTGATATCGATGTACAGAGGAGATTCGATCTTCTTTTTCCGCAACTGCTGGCGGCATTCGTTGACGGCGCCGTAGAGGTCCGCGGCCTGATCGCCCCAGGCGAAACGAATTCCGTAATAGGACTTCCATGGGTCACTGCGCGGCTGGACGTGCGGTGTGAGTTCCACATCACAAAGGATGACCCGTGAACCTCGCCATACCTGAAAACGTTGCTTGAATTCGGCAAGCGTTTCACTCTCCGCGTCGATCAGCCGGCCGGCGGACTCGAGTTCCCCGAGCGTGGCCGAGCGACAGGTGACCTCCACCCGGTCGGCGACCATGCGCGAGTAGCTGCCTTCGTCTGGCGGTTCGTATCCGGCATGCGTGGACGGCTTGCGGGAAAGTCGGAACGCCAACTGCTGTGACAACCGGTTCCCGCGAGTCTTGTATTCGTACAGCGACTGCAGCCCCCCCGTTTCGCGGCTGAAGACCGCTTCGAAGAATTCGTTCCGCAAGATCGGTTCCTCGTCATCCGCCATCAGTTCCGTCGAACGGCTGGTGGTCGCACCGGCCGTTACCCAGGCAAAACCCATGGGCGGGACGTCGACCACAGCCAGGTTGCGCCCGTCCACGGCAGCGCTGCTGTAGACCGGTTTTTCATCCGACGGGGGCGATTCGAGCTCCGGCAGTTCGACACCGACGCGGCGTACGAAACTACACGGATTGGCAATCAAATAACCGGCTTTCGCGGTGGAATCCTGGCGGGGCAGCGCATCCGCGAATTGCGTGACGGCGGCCGTCAGTGCCGCTTCCGATTCGGCGTCGAGGTCGTTCGCGTTCACCCCCTCTTCCGATTGCTCCACGGCGTGCCGCAGCGCGTCGATGTCGCCAGTAAAGTCATTGCGGATCCATGCGGCCAGCGAATTCAGAGCCTGACTCGCCTGGGCCGCCAGGCGTCGCCGCCAATACCGCGACGTGCCCGAAACCGGGTCTTCGGTGCCGCGAATCACCGCTTGCTGGAGGTACGGCGAGGCGTACTGGGTGGCTTCGTAACAGTCGTTGTGCACGGGGTGATCGGTTTCTTGAAAGTAGGCTTCCAGCGTCATAAACTTCCCGAGCGCTGACGTGTATTTCGAGATCCGCAGCAAGTCACGGTACCAGCAACTGGCTTTTCCCGGCCAGTGTGCCAGGCAAACCGTCGCCACGTGGTCGGTATCCATGGACTCTCCCAGCTTGACGGCCAACTTCAAGTAAGTCCCCGCCTGGGACGCATCCTGCGGCGACTTGACGATGGCATCCACCGCGCTCCCATCCTGACTCTCCCAACCCACTTTAAATTGCGAACCGCCGGGCAGCTTCCCGTCTTCGAATCCTGCGTGGACCGCGCCTTCATAGCCCAGCTTCCGCAGGATCTGCGGCAGCGAGGCCACGGGACCGAACCGCCGTCGCCCGAAGACCTTGATGGGCTTACCCAACAGTGTGACGGAAGCTTGCGTAGCGTCTTGCAGTTCCTGCAGCACGCCTTCGGAAGACATCAGCGACCAGCGCTGCTCGGTCGTGACACCACTGACCAGCGTCACCTGACCATCGTCGATTCCCTGCTGCACCGCGGCAAAGGACGCGGGCTGCTGGCTTTTCATTTGAGCCAGCACGGCTGTTGTGATCAGGAGGTTCGTGGGCGTCCCTTCCGCAAGTTGCTGGCGTAAAGAAGCCCCCAGCGTCGTGCTGGCGACCAGGGTAAGATCGAGGACGAACGCATCGACGGGGTAGTAATGATCGCGTTCTTCGGCCAGCAGGTTGAACGCAGCGCGCAGCTTCTCGTCAGCCGTGACCACGTCCCCGCTGACCGCCGCCTGGGCTCCCGCGACAACCAGATTCTGAAAATGGAGTTCGTCCAGGTTGCTGCTGTAGCGCATCTGGCGTGTCAGCAATTCCACCTGCAGATAACAGTATCCCAAAGCCATGAAGTCCGCGGCGATTTCGGGATCGACTCCGGCATCCCCGCCGTCCAGGTTTTCGAATGCCGTTTGCAGGATCGCCCCACGATCGGACTGGCGCCGGATCACCACGCAGCCCGCGTCCTTCGCTCGCTGCACAAATCCGGTGGGCAAGTCATCCATGCTGACGGAGGGAATGATCAGCAGCTTGGCGTCCAGTTCCTGCGGCAGGTCGTCCAGGCGGTGCCATGTCGGCATGTTCTCCGCGGCAGTAATCAGCGCGGGATGCCAGAGGGCCGACCAGCCGGCCAACAGCCCTTCGGCGTCCGGGCCGTCGTGGTGGACGGGGAAGTCTTCTAAGCTGTGGCACGGCAACAGGATGGCGATTTCTTGGTACTTCATGGTTGCTTCACGTGGGCCGCGGCGGAGAGTGATTCATCAAGCTACGAGGATATCCGGTCGCTGCCGCTCCGTCGAGGTGCGCCGTTCGGGACGGTGGCCCCATTGAAAGCCGCCTCCCGCAGGTGATGCCCCAAACTGTACAGCCAAGCGGAGGACGATGCGAACTCAGCAAGTTCCTGCGAAGGTCACCGCATTTCGCTTGGACCGCCGGCCGACGTCCTGCCAGGTGGATCATCGCGCAAATCGGCGCATCTTGCACGCTACTTTTGGGTTAGGTCGTTACAATTGCAGGGGTTCTGATTGACATTCCTACCCGTTTGTCATTAAATAGTAGGTAACAGAAGACGCCAGCCGGTTGCGCGAAGGCAAGAGCGCGCCCGCCAGGGGCCGACGAAACGGGAGGAGTTCTCCGACCAATCCGTGCAAGATGCTTGCTGTTTCCATTTCCATAGATTCTCATAATCACGCAAGCACAAAGAATCGTCGGAACAAGTCGTTTCCAGAATACGTCTTGTATTCGCATGCAATTCAAGGAACAGAATAGATGGCTGCTACGAACGCGGTTTGGGGCATTGATGTAGGTCAATGCGCTCTAAAAGCGCTGCGCTGCAAACTCGATAGCGATGGCCAGACACTGGTGGCCGATGCTTTCGACTTCATCGAATATCCCAAGATTCTCAGTCAGCCCGAGGCGGATCCGGCTGGGCTGGTGCGTGAAGCGTTTGAACAGTTCTTGTCGCGCAACGAAGTCACGGGCGACCGGATCGCCATGTCGGTGGCCGGACAAAACGGACTCGCGCGCTTCTTCAAACCGCCTCCGGTCGACGCGAAAAAGATTCCGGACATCGTCAAGTACGAAGCGCGTCAGCAGATTCCGTTTGAATTGGACGACGTGATTTGGGACTACCAGCGGTTGGGCGGAACCGCCGACGTCGACGGATTCGCGTTGGATACCGAAATCGGCTTGTTCGCGATGAAGCGCGAGCAGGTGTACAAGTCACTCAAACCGTTCACGGATGTGGGAATCGAAGTCGACGTGGTCCAGTTGGGCCCTCTGGCCGTCTACAACTTTCTCATGCATACGCTGCTGGCGGACGGACCAACGCCGGACGAGTACGATCCGGCCGACCCGCCGGAGATGATGGTCGTGCTGTCCCTGGGCACCGACACCACGGACCTGATCGTTACCAACGGCTTCAAAGTGTGGCTCCGCAACATTCCGATTGGGGGCAATCACTTTACCAAGCAGTTGACCAAGGATCTGAAACTGACGTTCGCCAAAGCAGAACATTTGAAACGCAATGCCCGGCAATCCGAAGACGCGAAGACGATCTTCCAATCGATGCGTCCCGTCTTCAACGACCTGCTCACCGAAGTCCAGCGTTCGATTGGCTACTTCCAGAATATTGAACGCGAGGCCAAGATTCGCAGCATGGTGGTCCTGGGAAATCCGGTCAAGCTTCCCGGACTGCATCAGTACCTTGCCAAGAACCTGGACTATAACGTAGTCAATGTCGACTCCGTGGCCTGGGCAGCGAAGATGTCCGGCACGGGAGTCCTCTCGTCGCCGAAGTTTAAGGAGAACATGGGGGCCTTCGGGACCTGCTACGGACTTTGTCTCCAAGCGCTCGGCGTCAGCAAGCTGGCGACGAACCTGCTGCCCAAGGAAATCGTCACCAACCGACTCATTCGCGCCAAAAAGCCGTGGGTCGTGGCCGCCGTCGGCACGATGCTGCTGGGCTGTTCGTTCAGCTATTTTTTCAGTTACAACACGTGGAACAAGGTTCGCCCTGCCTACGCCTCAGCGGGGCTCACCTGGGAACAGGTGCAAGCCGACGCCAAGCGCCTGTCCGATCGCAGCAACGCCTGGGAGACGGAACAGTCCGAGCAGGAAAGGAAGCTCGAACGCCTGGTGGCCATTGGTCGAGAAGTTTCCGGCAACTCGGACCGCCGCTTGTTGTGGCTGGAGTTGATGAAGGCGATTAACGATTCGTTACCGCGCACTCCGGGTCTCAAACCAGGCGAAATTCCGACGCTGGCAGAAGTCCCGATTGTGAAGCGGCACGAGTTGTACATCGAGTACATCGAATCACAACACTTTGCAAATCTGTCCACCTGGTACGAAACCGTCAAGCACATTCACGCGGAAGAAGTTGCTGCCTTGAATGATGAAGCCGCCGAAGCTGGCGCGGACGGGGAAGCAGCCGAGCCGGCGGCCGAAACGGCCCAAACCGGAGATGCCGCCGGAGATGCCGCCGGAGATGCCGCCGCCGGACCGCAAGGTCCAGGCTGGGTGATCGAATTGAAGGGCTACCACTATCACAACGATCCCAACGACCCGGCAACCTACGGCGGTGCCCATGTTCGTAAATCGATCATGAAGAGTCTTCGCGAAGCCGTGATCGAATTGCCGGCCGGACCCGGTGAACCTCCCGTCGGGTTTACGACCGAGGAACTGGGAATTGGCTTTGTCGTACTGGCGTACAGTTCCCAAGTCAACATGCAGAATCAGATTCCGAACCCCGAGTACGAGGCGGCGGTGGCCAAGATTGCCGCGGCGGCCGCTATCCGCGAAGGCGAAACGCCGGAAGGCGAAACGCCAACCGAAGTGGCCGAGCAGATCACCGTGCCGCAATTCATTAGCGCGCCGCGTCATGACTTCCGCATCCAGTTCTGCTGGCAGGAAAACCTGCTCACCGAACGACTCGCCAAGAAACGGCGTGAAGCGGAAGAAGAAGCCGAGCGGCGAGCAGCCGAGGCAGCTGAGGGTGGAGAAGTTCCCAACAAAGTGGCGGCGCTCGAGCCGACGGGAGAATAGCGATGGATCAAGTCAAAAAGTACATCCGCTTGGCGCTCACCCATCGATTCTGGGTGCTGAGTGCCGTGATCCTTGTCGTGGGATTGGGCAGCTGGTTTGTCGCATCGGGAAGCCTGCAAGAGCAGTTCACGAACAACAAGAACCAGATCGAACGCTCGTTCCAGCAGGACCGCACGATTGCCGGCAAGGAATTCCATCCCAACCCGGTCTCCCACGAAGGCGTCAAGCAGCTGATCGCCGTTTCCAAACTGGACGTTCGCGACGCCTGGAAAAAACAGTACGAGCGGCAGGAGGCAATCCTGGTCTGGCCTCGCGAACAGCTGAAAGACGACTTCTGGACGCGCGTCAAAGACCTGCGACCGTTCGAAACGGCTGTCGGCCCGCGAGATCCCGTGGAAAAGCTTCCCCGCCAGCTGCGCGAGCGGTATCGCGACTACGTTCGGTCACTGCTGCCCGAATTGGCCACGATCGCCAACGCCAACTGGTCTCCCGATGCCGGCGCGACGGCGAACGTCAGCGGACTCACCGGCGAATTCGGCAATCCCTTTGAACAAGGCGGCGAACGGGAAGTCGTGACTCCGACCGAAACGCCCGCCGCCAGCCAGTATGTTGTCATCTGGAATCCCGCCAATCAGAATCGGCTGGTCGAAACTCATTTTCAATGGAACTTCCTCCCCGACGGCATTCCCAATACGATCCACATCCTCTACGCCCAGGAAGATATCTGGGTCTTGCGGGCATTGATGACCATCATCGCCGAAACGAATGCCGGCGCGGAAGTCCATCACGAAGCCGCGATCAAGGAGATCCTGAGCATCGAAATCGGCAAAGCCGCGATTGCCAAACGCGGGCAGATTTCGGGAATGGAAGGGGTCTCGATCAAGGACGAGACCGCGGCCATCGGCGACGAACAGGCCTACGACCGCGCTCTGGAAAACACGGCCGAATCTATTTCGGAAGGGAAGCTGGATCCGGCCGACAAGCGCTACGTTTACGCTGATCGCCTGGAAGGTGTGTCGGCCGACAAGTTGCGCAATGCGTTCACGTCGGAAGATCCGAACGACGCCTTCCTGATCGTGGCCAAACGCATGCCCGTGCGGATGCAGCTGAAAATGGAATACAGCAAGTTGTCCCGCCTCTTGACGGAATGCGGCAATTCGCCGCTGACCGTGGAGGTACGCCAGGTTCGTGTCAATCCTCGCGATACGTCAACGACCATCGGGGCGCCCGTGATGAGCTTTGGTGAACCGCAACCCGAAGTCGGCGGTGCCACGCTGAGCAGCCCGGAAACGCGCGACGTCACCGTAGAAATCTCCGGCGTTGTTTACATCTACAATCGGCCCGATCTGGACAAACTGGGAATCGACAAGCCGTTGCCTCCGGCAGCACCGCCCGCCGAAACGACGGAGGAGCCCGCTACCGAGCCGGCAGCGGAAGAGCCCGCCGCCGAGGAAGCCGCGCCAGCCGAACCACCAGCCGAACCACCAGCCGAACCACCAGCCGAACCACCAGCCGAACCCGCGGAACCTGAGTAAACGGTTTATATGGTCCTGAAAAGAAAGATCGGCAGTTTGCCCAAGCGAACATTCCAGCTTGAATGAACTTCAAATCAGGTTCCGTGACAGCAGGCACACGGACAGCAAGAATACGGAATGGGGTAAAAGAATACGGAGTGGGGTAACGAGGAGCTTTGGAAAATGAAGAAACCAAAACTGAAACTCAAACTCAGCCTCGGCGAAGGCGGCATTAAAGGGGCTCTGATCCGTCACGTGGAAAAGATCGGCCTGGGAGTTGCGATCGTGCTGGTGCTGCTGTTCATCTATTCCGGCGCCAAGCAGGAAGGGTATTCGAAACTGCCGGCCGACCTGAAAGCAGAAACCGAACGCGCGGACGCGATAATTAACCAGGACACGTGGGAAGAACGCCGTGAAAGCAAAGGTTTCGAGGACACGCAATTTTCCCTGGCCGCCGACGAAGCACAAAAAGACTCCGTCAGCGCCGGATATACCCTGACCTCGTCGCTCATCCCTCCCATCATTCCGCCGCAAACGAATCGGCGAGACCCCAAGCTGTACGCACCGGTGGATATCGAGGTCACGGCCCTGATGGCACCCGTCTTGTGGCCGCTCGGCCGCAACGAAGTTGACCCGTACATTGCCGACACTCCGGCCGTTTATCGTGAAGAGCCGGAAGAGGAATCCAAAACCAGACCCAGGTCGCGACCCCGCTCCCGACCGCGGACGACTCGCGGCGAAGAGGAGTACGCTGAATTCGACCCGGCCGAATTCGCCGAAGTACCCGCCGCCAGCAATGCCGGCCAACTGCGCAAGTTGAGTGCCGACTATATCAACGCGTTGCCCGGCTATCGTCCCCCCGCCGTGGAAGGAACCGCGGCGAAATCCCGCGCGGTGGTTTCGATCAAGGCGCTGATTCCCATCGAAAAGCAAAGTGAGGAATACGTCCGCGCGTTCCGACAGGCCGCCGGTTTTGTCGAGGAGAGGGACGATCAGCCCAACTATGTCTATGCCACGGTCTATCGCGCCGACGTCACCGACGATCCCAACAAGGTGCTTACCGACGACGACTGGGTGGCCATTACGAATACGCAAGATGCGTTGAATATCTCCAAGGTCCTCAAGGACGTGCCCAAGGAAATCGTCGACGATCCGTACCTGCTCAACGGTATCGCCACGCATCCCGTTCCGCCCGTGCTGCTCACCGAACTGGACCCCTTGGCGCGGCACAGCAAGATCAAACCGAAACTCTCGGATGAAGAAATCCGCCTGGCTGCCAGCGCGGCGGGCGCGGACCCGAAAGGGCCTGCGGCCCTCAATCTGGAAGAAGGTCCCCCTGTCGCCGACTTGAGTACCGCTCCCTCCATCCCGGCAGCCGAGCCCAACCCGGGAATCGCGCCGCGTGAACAGTACCCGGAGGAGTTCGTTGGTCCGACCTCCGAGCATCAAGGCGAATACCCCGGCGCAATGGCGATGCGGGAACCCGAAGTTCGAGTGGAATTCAAGATGCTGCGTTTCTTTGACTACCGCGCAAAGCCGGGACGCAAGTATCGATATCGCGTCCAAATGACGATCGAAGATCCCAACCGGCCGCGCGATCCGCGACTGGCCCCGCCGCTCAACATCCTGGACGCCAATGTCGTCAAGCGAATGAAGAGCGACCCCGAAAACACCTGGTACCGCAAGACTCCATTTAGCGACCCCAGCGAAGTCGTGTCTGTTTCGGCCAACCGCGGTGAATTCCTCGCTGTCGACGTCGAACGGTCACGGTCGACCTCCATTGGCGACCGCGGCGCAGCGGTTGAACTCGAAGAACCGGTCGCCAAGGTCCTGACCGTTGCCTGGGATGCCAAACGAGCGACACATGTTCCCGCCGAACGCGAATTCAGGCGCGGCTCCCTCTTGAATTTCACCGCCGATGCCGATGTCCTGCATCCGATCAAACTGCAGTTGCTTACCGTGTCGCAATTCCCCTTCAAGACCAATGCGGTCCTTGCCGACGTCGATGGTGGACAGGCCCTGCCTGGAGGCGACAAGGATAATCCGCTGCATTCACCGGGCGAAGTGGTCCTGGTAAAACCCGACGGTAGCTTCGACATCCAAAATGAATTGGACGATGAAGAGGCTTATCGCCGTTACATGTTCCTGGAAGACCAGCCGTCCGGATCGTCGGGCGCGTCGCATGGTTACGACAGCTATCCCAGCGAATACGAAGAAGGCCGCGGCTTCGACGAACTGTTCCGCAGCTACGAATAGAGGCACGCCGCCACGACCGGGTCTGTTTAACCCGAAGCCGCAGGCGACGGCTCCGTCCCGGAATTGCCGTCGGCCACCGCGTTACACAAAAAGGGGCTCGCTTGCAGTGGCAACCGAGCCCCCTCCTTATTGCGCTAGGAACCGCGCCTAGAGCTTTGTCAAGTAGAAGCATTGGGGTTGGGTGGCTGGGGTCGAGTGTAACGGGCCCCAGTGTTTTGCAGCCTGGGGGCTCACTGTCGTTCGAACCCAGCCACCCTAAGATTAAGCGTTGACAAAGCACTACCAGTTGTCGGTCCTGAAAGGCGACGCAGGCAGGCCTTCGCGGTTGTACAGGTTGGCTTTCACCGGATTCATCGAGAAGCCGTACCGCACAGCCACGGGATTCGGAACTTCCGGCGACGAGACGACGACCGCGTCGCCGTCAATCACGGCCTCGGCCCAAACCCATTTCTTGTCTTCTCCCGCGATGGCAAAGCCTTCCAGTTGATCGACGGGGCGCGGGGGTTCGATGCTCTTTTCGCTTTCCTTTTTCGCGGCCATCAACCCGCTCCCGACATGCTCGAACGTCAACCTTACCTTATTGCCCGTGACTTTCATTTCCTCGAGCAACGGACCGCTGAATACGAGGTCCTTTTTGCCGTAGTCGTTGGCCAGGGCCCACAACGCGAGGCGACTGCCCACGTCGTACTTGTTGCGAGGATGGATATCGGCCGCGTCCCCCACGTCGGTAATGACCGCCATGCCGGTCTTCGGCACCTCCCGGATCGTCTTTAACTGGGCTTCACGCAACCGCGCCCAGCCGTCGCCCCCTGCAGGGTCTTCGTTGGGCTTCTGGAAGTTGGCCAATTGAACGAAATAGAATGGAAACTCGCCCTGACCCCACGTTGCACGCCAACCCAACACCAACGCCTTCATCTTGTGGAAATACGATTCGCCTTCTCGGCCATTGGATTCCCCTTGGTACCACAAAGCGCCGCGAATCGCATACGGCTGCACCGCCGCGGCCATGCCGTTGTACATGGTCGAGCCGTCATTGATCTTGGCATCGGCAAGCTCCTCAACTTGCGCGAAACCTTGCGGCGGCGTCCACGGTTCGATGCGCGTGCCGCCCCAGTTGCAACCGATCAAACCGATCGGGCAATCCAGTTCTTTTTCCAGCTGATAGGCAAAATAGAAGCCGACCGCCGTGAAACTGCGGAAAGTCTGGGAATTGCAGACTCGCCACTGCCCTGAAAAGTCCTCGGCCGGTTCCGGCGCGCGGACGTGAGGAACCTTGATGTGCCGAATCATGGGCAACTCGTCGGCGTTCACGAAATCGGGAATAATCGCACCCCCGACGGTCCATTCCATGTTGGACTGGCCCGAACAGAACCAGACCTCGCCAACCAGAACATCTGCTACTTCCAGCTTCGTGTCGCCGGCAGCAACGGTCATCACGGCCGGTTCCTTGTTCATCTCCAAGGCATCCAGCTTCACCGACCACTTGCCGTCGTCTCCAGCCTTGGCGCTCTTGGTCTGGCCGGCGAATGAGACCGTCACTTCCGCGCCGGGATCGGCCCATCCCCAGACGGGGACGGCCATGCCCTGCTGCAAAACGGCGCCGGACGTAAACATGGAAGGCAGCTTCAATTCCGCGTTCAGCGGAGAATACATGAGCGCCAGAGCGCCCGCCCACGCGGCCGCCCGGAACATCTTTTGAACTAGTCGCTTCATCAATGGTTTCCTTTATTCAATCAGCAGTGAAGGATTCGGTTGCATGACGATTGCGACCACCATACCACGTCGCCCGGCCAATGCAACTAATCAGGCCCAAGATGGGCGGCCACGGCGCGGAGCAACGGATTGATCGTCAGCTCCTGAATATCATGAGGGGGTTTCCACGGAAACCATTCATATCCGCCGTGCTCCGTCACCTGGATGGCCACGTCTCGTTTCAATTCCCCAAGAAAAATGACGACCGTTTTCAAGGCCTCCCGGCCGTCAAATCGCTTCTTATAGGTCACCGGGTATTGAATCGTGAACCGGAACTGCGGGTCCACGGCAACGTCGTCGGGCAGGATCCCCGTCTCCTCGGACAACTCGCGCAAGGCGCATTCCAGGTCCGTTTCGCCGTCATCCAAGTGGCCTTTAGGAAGATCCCACCGAGTCGGATGACGCATCAACAAGAACGATCGTTCGGGGCGATTCCGGAATACCAGCACTCCACAAGCTCTCGTCTGATACTCTGCCATGATAGCCAACCGCTTTCGTTTCGTTAGAATGTTGTCGTTTCCTTAGCATGCAGGCGCCCCGTGAGAACACCGCAATGAAAATCTACACCAAGACCGGCGACTCTGGCGAGACGGGGCTGTTCGGAGGCCCGCGCGTCCCGAAAGACGATCTTCGCATCGAAGCCTACGGCACCGTCGATGAACTCAATAGCGTGCTGGGCATGCTGGTTGTCCAGGACGGTGGAACCGAAGTGAACTCGTTGCTCACGGCGATCCAGAACCACCTGTTCGATGTGGGCGCCGAATTGGCGACTCCAGATCCCGAATCGCGCGGCACGAGCTTGATTGGCGACCAGGCGATTGCCCGGCTCGAGCAGGCCATCGACCACTTCGACGCCCAGCTCCCCACGCTAACGCAGTTTATTCTGCCAGGCGGTTCACAAACCGGTGCCTTGCTGCACTTTGCGCGGACCGTTTGCCGGCGTGCCGAACGCCGCACGGTAAGCCTCGCCCGCGCCGACGGAATCCGCATTTCGCTGAATATTATTCGCTATCTCAATCGGCTCAGTGATCTTCTTTTTGTGTTAGCTCGATTCGCCAACCAACAAAACAACTGCCCCGAGCAGGTTTGGCAGCCGTCCGCCTGAACGGCAGACGCCGCCATTCGCCTCGGGATTCCCGTGCCGCGGTTGATCTCAGGCATTTTGCCGACCGGGGGCGGTTCCGCAGCACCTTCGCGAGAAAGCAGTTCAAGCACTTTTGGGTACTTTACGCGTGAAAGATTACGAATTAACAAGATCGGCTTGCTTGTGTCCCCTGGTGCCAGGCAAACTCCGGCTCTCCTCCGGAGGGCGAGGTGGCAAAATTGGTTTCGGCGCAGGGTGTGAAGGCACCTCTTGGCGGTGCGCTGGAGAACGCGGTTCTTTCATCCCAACAAATAGTGGGTAGGGGAAAACTAATGAAACTCAAGTTGTTGTTCGCGCTCTGGTGTTGCGCCATGGTTCTCAATCTGGGGTTGGCGACCACTGGATTGTCTCAAGAAGAGCTCTCGCTGGCGGACGTCAGTGCCGCGGCGGAAGAAGGCAAACTGGCCGGGCACAATGCGTGGATGCTGACAAGCTGCGCGCTGGTCCTGTTCATGACGGTGCCGGGCCTGGCGATGTTCTACGGCGGACTGGTACGCCGTAAGAACGTGCTGAGCGTGTTGATGCAATGCATTTTCCTCATGGGCTGGATGACCTGCCTGTGGGGCCTGATCGGCTATTCCCTGGCCTTCGGCGGCGACGGCAAGTGGGTCGGCAACATGGAATTCGCGCTCATGAATAACGTCTCGCGGGTCTGGAACGAGCCGTTCGAAGACGCCAACGGCAACGGAGAATACGATGACGGCGAGGAGTACACGGACTTGAACGAAAGTGGCGACTACAGTACGGGCGCGGTGACGCCAATGCAGGGCGGTATCCCTCGTCTGACGCACATGCTTTTTCAGGGCATGTTCTTTATCATTACGCCCGCCCTAATCTGTGGCGCGTTTGCCGAACGAATGAAGTTCAGCGCGATGCTGGCTTTCGTGACACTGTGGGGCCTGATTGTCTATTGCCCGCTGTGCCATTGGGTCTGGGACGGCGGTCTGCTGGCCTTTGGCAGCGACCATGCCTTGGCCGGCGGCGCGCTCGACTTTGCCGGAGGGACGGTCGTGCATATCAGTTCCGGCGTGTCGGCCTTGATTTGCGCGTTGCTGATCGGCAAGCGAGCCGGTTTTGGCAGCGAGCCGATGCCGCCGCACAACTTGACGTACACGGCGATCGGCGCCGGCCTGTTGTGGGTTGGCTGGTTTGGCTTCAACGCCGGAAGCGAACTGCTCTCGGACGACTTGACATCCAGCGCGTTTGCCGTGACTCACTTTTCGGCGGCGGCCGGAGCGGTGGCGTGGGCTATGATGGAATGGATCCTGCGCGGCAAGCCCAGCGTACTCGGCGCCGCCTCGGGAGCGGTCGCGGGCCTCGTCTGCATCACTCCCGCCGCCGGCTTCGTGAACCCGATGCCGGCCTTGCTGATGGGCGTCCTGGCGGGCATTGTCTGCTTCTTCGCCTGTACCACGATCAAGTCCAAATTCCGCTATGACGACTCGCTCGACGCCTTCGGCGTGCACGGCGTCGGCGGGACCTTGGGGGCGATACTCACCGGCGTCTTCGCGACGCGCGCCTGCTGGGATATCGCCGAAGGAAAGGTGCTCGGGCTTATCGAAGGGGGCAGTAGTGTCATCGTCGGGCAAATTGTCGCAACGATCGTGACCTGGGTTTTCTCCATCGTAGCGTCCCTCATCTTGTTCAAGCTGGTAGACGTGACCATTGGCGCGCGAGCCACCCAAGAGAACGAATCGCGCGGCTTGGACATTACCGAGCACGGCGAAGAAGGTTACATTTACAACGTTTAGTAATCCACTAGAATAGATCTACAGTTCGACGCCGGCGGACCTTTGCCGCCGGCGGACGTAGCTGCTTTCAAGGAGTAGGGCTATGAAGAAAGTCGAAGCGATTGTTCGCCACTTCAAGCTCGAAGACGTGAAGAACGCTCTTACGGAAAACGACATCCACGGCATGACGATCACAGAAGTACGCGGGTTTGGCCGGCAGAAAGGTCATACGGAAATGTACCGTGGTACCGAATACGCTGTTGATTTCGTGCCGAAAGTGAAAATCGAAGTCACCTGCGCGGACGACGTCCTGCAAAAGGTCATCGACACGATCATGCAAACGGCGCAAACCGGGCAGATTGGCGACGGTAAGATCTTCGTCAGCAACCTTGAGAATACGATTCGTATTCGGACCGGGGAAACGGGCGAGGACGCGTTATAGTCGCGAGCACGGTGTATCATCGCAAGCCCAACCACGTTGTCGAGCGTGGTTGGGCTGTTTTCATTATTCGCGGCGACCGGTCGATACCCGCCTGCCACCCGTCGATTTGTTGTGCCACGACTTGATTCCGCGTTCAGGCATTTCTCGAACAGTAGCGCCATGGAAACCGCTCCTCGCTTGCGTCCGGCAGTCCTCGCGGCGCGTGAAAAACTGGCGCGGGGACGCGAAAAAATGCGACTCCTGCACGAATCGGGGGCGCCGGGGATTCAGGTCTGCGCGGGCTTGACGGATTTGTTCGAGTCGGTCGTGCTGGACCTGTATCATTCGGCATTGTCCGAGTTGGGTCCGGCCGGCGGAAAACTGGAAGCCGAAATCGCCCTCGTCCCTCACGGCGGCTTCGGTCGACGCGACATGGCGCCCTATTCCGACATCGACCTGATGCTGCTGCACAGCCCGGCCGCCAGGGACCGCATCGCGCCGCTCGCCAAACAGCTCAGCTTGAGTGTTACCGACGCGGAACTCGACCTGGGCTTCAGCCCGCGAACGCCCGAACAAGCGGTCAGCTTCGCGCTGGACGACGCCAAGACGCTGACTTCGCTAGCCGAGTCCCGCTATCTGGGAGGCAACGTCCCCCTGTCCCGCCGCTACATGCAGAAGCTGAAGCGGGCCACGATGAGCCGGCATCGCCGCTTGATTCCACTCATCGACGACGTTCGCCGCGCTGAACGGCGGACGTTTGGCGAGTCGGTTTATATGCTGGAACCGAACGTCAAACGCTCGCGCGGAGGATTGCGAGACTTGCAAATGGCGCGCTGGCTGGGCTTCATCCGCTACGGCGAACCAGATCCCGGCCAACTGCGCGGCATGGGTTATCTGTCGCGGGAAGATCGCAACATCCTGCGGAATGCCCGCGAGTACCTCTTGAAAATGCGGAACGAACTGCACTTCCACGCCGGCAAGGCCGTGGACGTCCTGGATCGGCACGAACAAATGCGGCTGGCCGAGAAATACGGCTACACAGGCTGCGATGGCATGCTGCCGGTTGAAGAGTTCATGCGCGACTATTTCGACCACACCAGCCAGGTCCGCTACACGGTGACGAACCTGATCGAAACCACAAAGTATCGATCGTCATGGCTCTCCTTCTTTACCCCTCTGGTCACGCGCAAAATCGACGAGGATTTCCGCGTTGGGCCCGCGCACATCGGCGCCACTCCCGAGGGACTGGAAAAAGTGACCCGCAGCCTGCCGGAGGTATTACGGCTGATGGAACTGGCCAACACCTGGAACAAGCGGATCGACCATCCCACCTGGATCGCCGTGCGCGCGGCAATGATGGAAAGCCCACCGGCCGATGACCTGACGGATGAAACGATTGAGCGATTCATGAGTCTGCTCAAAGAGCCAAACCGTCTGGGGCACCTGCTCCGCCGCCTGCACCAATTGCGGGTCCTGGAAAAGATCATTCCCGCAATGTCACACGCGCGCTGCCTGCTGCAGTTCAACGAGTATCACAAGTACACCGTTGACGAACACACGCTGCTGGCCGTGCAGCACGCCACGGATTTCCGCAACGATAAGGGGACCTTGGGCGAAGCCTATCGCGCGATCAAGCGAAAACACATCCTGCATCTGTCGCTCCTGCTGCACGATCTGGGCAAGGGATTTCCGGAAGATCACAGCGAAGTCGGCAGGCGGATTGCGATTGAGGTGGCCGATCGATTGAAACTGAGCGAACGCGATCGCGAGGTGCTGGTCTTCAATGTGCATCAGCACCTGCGTATGTCCTTGATCATCCAGCGTCTCGATATCAATGATGAGAAAACGATCGTGGAATTCGCGCGCCAAGTCGGCACTCCCGGGGCCTTGCGGCAGTTGTACTGCCTGACCTGCGCGGACATGGCGGCTGTCGGGCCGGATGTGTTGAACGAGTGGAAGCTGGGCCTGCTTACCGAGCTCTATCATCGGACGCATTTCCATATCACCGGGACGACAACGGGCAGCTTGACGTCGGAACGCATGGCCCGCACCCGCCAGCAACTCACCAAATTGCACCCGACCGATGAGTGGTGGCGGCGAGAAGTCCTGGCCCTGCCGGCCGGCTACCTGTTTGATATCCCGTCGAACATTCTGGCTGAGCGGCTGTCGAGCCTGCGCGATCTGACGCGCAATGACGCCGCGGCGTGGGGAAGATTCGTCAGCGAACGCCATGCCATGGAGTACATGGTGGGGGCGTACGAGGAAATCAATCCAGGCATTTTCCATCGCATCACCGGCGCGCTCTCCAGCAAGGGAATGCAGATTGTCTCGGCCGAAATCCATACGCTTTCCGGCGAACTGGCGTTCGACCGGTTCTTCGTGCTGGACCTGGATTACACCGATGAACCACCCCCGGAGCGCGTTGAGGAAGTCTGCGCTACGATCGTCAAGGCGTTGAAGGAGCGTGGTGACGAGGAACCCGTATTTCGGAAAACATGGAAAGGAAGCAGCAAACGCCCGAAGGCGATGGAGTCACTGGAAACTCGCGTGCTGTTCGACAACACAACCTCCGAAACGCAGACGCTGGTCAATGTCTTTGCCTACGATCGACTCGGCCTGCTCTATCAAATGTCCCGCGCACTCTTTGAATGCGGGCTCTCCGTCCACATCGCCAAGATTGGCACGTACTACGACCAGATCGCCGACGTGTTCTATGTCACCGACGCTGTCGGAAACAAGGTCGAAGGCGAGCAGCAATTGGAAGCGATCCGCAAACATGTCCTGGAAGCCATTGAACGGGGCACGACCGATGACTAGGCTTTGTCAAGTAGAAGCATTGGGGTTGGGTGGCTGGGGTCGAGTGAAACGAGCCCCCAGTGTTTTGCAGCCTGGGAGCTCACTGTCGTTCGAACCCAGCCACCCTAAGATTAAGCGTTGACAAAGCACTAGGCTTTATTTTGAATCGCGCGTTGTTGTCATGGGTGGCCGGGGTCGAGTGAAGCGACGCACCGGAATCCAAGGTTCTGTGGGGTCGCTTCGCTCCACCACAGCCACCCTTCTCCCGTTTTAAAACAGAACCTAGCGCGGCGCGGAATCCAGTGCGCGCATCTTTTTTCGCCATTCCCGTTCGAACGCGTTCAGCGGTTGACCCGCGAACGATTCAAAACGGGGAATGGGATCCACCGGCGATTTCATCACGTAGTCCAGCCATTCATTGCCCAGCGGCGTGTCCCTTTCGAACAGCAAGTAATAGACCAGCCCCCACGAATACAGGTAGCGTCGTTCGTGAGCCGAGGCGTCATGCGAATTTAAGAAGTCCTCGTCACTCGCACCCAGCACGTCCGCCAGGTGAAAACTTGTGCTGGCCAAATCTTCCTGCAATCGTTTCAGCCGAGCCGGATCCGGGGCGTCGATACGGAGCGTGTCGGCATCCATCTGCCCGTCTTCAAATACCATCGCCAACCCCTCGTTCAGCCAGCGCGGCACGTCAAACTGTTCTGCCGGAAACACGTAGTTCTGCAAGTACGCGTGAAACGCTTCATGATAGCGTCGCGCGAACATCTCGCGAGCCACGTCGCTGAACTTAGCGTCGTTGCGACGATTGGCCTCGTCGATCCGGTTCAACATTGCCTCGTACCTGGCTTTCCAGGCGTTCCGCCGCGCATTCTTGGCCTTGCGGATTTCCTGAATCGTAAATCCATTACGTTTCATTTCCAATGTGATCGCCGCAAAATCCTCCTCAAACCGTCGGTCGCGCTGCTCGTACTCCGCCCGTAGTTGGGCATGCTGACGGCGAATCGCTGCGATCTGTTCCGAAAAACGCGTCAGGTCACTGGCCGCAACAATCTGGTTTTTCGCGGTCATGTAGAAAGCCGGGTTACTGATCTGCAAGTCGTGTGAAGCCAGATAACTGCGGTATGCATCCAGAGATCCAAACAGTTCAATCGTCAGCGGCCGCGCCGGACGGCAGCGCGGCGGCAGGATCTGCTCGAACGCGCGAAAGATCTGCTCGATTCTGACGATACAACGCGCGGTCGTCTCGGAATCGGTGGCGCTGTAGAGCCGAAACCAACGGCCGCGGTACTCCTGGCTGCGGTGCCCCTGTCGTTCGACCGTTTCGAGGACCACGTCTTGCATCCGCCCCAGCTCTATCCCCAGCCGGTTGCGGAAGTGTTCAAATCGGCGGCGCAACAGGTCTCGCGCTTGGTCGCCCAGACGATCCATGCGTTCGATATCGGCAGGAGGAATCCAGCGCAGGACCGCAAACATCGGCTTGCCGGGACGACGAATGATTTCGGCGAACTCGATCTCCTCGTCCGACTCGCTGAGAATCAAGCCGGCAAGCTGCCGGTCGCCTGGAAGGTGCAGAATATCGAACTCCCATTCGCTCACCTGAATTGCGTTCGGAGCGTTCGGCTGTACCGGCATGTCCGCCTGGGAAAAAACCTGAAATGCCGCGATCAACAGAATGGCCTGCATGAAATGTCCCTCGAAAGACGATTCGGTTTCCCACGCCTGCATTATTGCATATCAACGCGAACTATAGTCGAATGCACGGCATCGCGGCCTTCGCCCCACCGCTGCGGTCAGAAGTCGAATCGTCCAGCCCTTATAAAGGTAATCGCATGAACAAGGTCCTCATCGTCGTCGGTGACGCCACCGAGACGCTCGATACCATGTATCCCTACTATCGCCTCCAAGAAGCGGGGTTCCAGCCGGTTGTAACGGCACCCGAAAAACGACTCTATCAAATGGTGCTTCACGAAGTGAAACCGGGCTGGACCATCACCAAGGAATGGGAGGGCTACACCATCCAGTGCGACGTGCCCTTCTCCGAGGTGGATCCCGAAGCCTACCTGGGGATCCTCTTTTCCGGTGGACGCGCGCCCGAATACATCCGCTACGACGAGGACCTGGTCCGCATCACACGTCACTTCTTCGAACACAACAAACCTGTCGCCAGTGTCTGCCACGGCGTCGAAATCCCCGCCTACGCCGGCTGCGTCCAAGGCAGACGCATGGCAACCGTCCCCAAATGCAAGTTCGACCTGGAAGTCTGCGGAGGCATTTTCGTCAACGAGCCGTGTGTGATCGACGGCAACCTGGTCAGCGGCCGAACCTTTCACGACAACGGCCATTACGTCGGACCCTGGATCGATTTGCTGCGGCAAGCCGCGAGCGCCTAGCAAACTACAACCTCGCCGACCACAAGTTCGTGTTGACGTTCGGTTCTCGAATCAATAAACATACGCTTATGCGTTTACTTGCGCCAGTGGGGACGAACGGAACCTGTGGAAAGGAAGCGAACATGTCGATTTCGAAGTGGTGTTCGAGTGTTACAGGAATTTTGGCTTCCTTAATTCTCCTCGTGGCGGCCGATGGAGCGGGCTGGCGCAACGACGGAACAGGACGATTTCCCGACACGAAACCACCGCTCCGCTGGTCGCTGGATGAAAACATTTGCTGGAAAGTGGAATTGCCCGGCCGCAGCCTGGGATCTCCCGTCGTTGTGGGCGACCGCGTCTTCGTCACGTCGGACCCCTCAGAATTGATCTGCCTGGCCAGCCAGGACGGTTCGATGCTGTGGCGGAAGTCGCACGAATACACCGATGTTTTCGGGGACGCCAAGGGAAAGGCCATCGAAGCCAACCTCCGCGCCGCCGAAGAAATTCGCCGGCAGCGCGACGAACTGCAGCGAGCTGGCAATGAGGCGCGGAAGGCGGGCAACACGGCGAAGCACGAGCAGTTGCGTCAACAAGCCGACGAACTCGACAAACGCTACCGGGAGCTGACCGTCTATCCCCCCAAGCCGGGCGGCGACACGGGAAATTCGACAAGCACGCCCGTTTGCGACGGCCGGAACGTCTTCAGCGTATTCGCCACTGGCATCGTTTCGTCGCATACCGTCGCAGGCCAGCGCAACTGGATCACGTTCATCGACGGCGCCCGGAGCGACCACTCGGCGTCGCCGCTGCTGGTAGACGGCAAGTTGATCGTGCATCTGCGCGATCTGGTGGCCCTGGACGCGGAGACCGGCGAGATCCTGTGGCGCGTCGCAGCGAACGAGCGGCACGGCAGTCCCGTCGCCGCACGGACGGGCAGTCATTTCGTCGTGATCACGGCCAGTGGCGATGTCGTCAACACGAACGATGGAAAACGTCTGGCCCAGCGGCAATTCCAATTGAGCCACAATTCCCCGATCATCGAAGACTCGGTCATTTACTCGCAGGAAGACGGGGCGATCAAGGCCTTTCAGTTGCCTCGCGATTGGGCCGACGACAATAAACTGGAATTGCATTGGGAAACCTCCAGCTCGCGTTCTAATCAGCTGGCCTCACCGGTTTACCACGACGGGCTGCTGTACGGAGTCAACGAACGCGGGATCTTGACGGTCACTGATGCGAAGACAGGCGAGACGGTCTATCGGCAGCGGCTGGACTTCGACGGCGGCCGCGTCGACGCCAGCCTTTGCCTGGCGGGCAATCTGCTTTTTGTCAGCAACACGCGCGGTTCGACGCTGGTGATCCGGCCCGGCCGCGAATTCGAACAAGTTGCCCGCAATGAACTCGAAGGCTTCAGCAGCAGCCTGGCCTTCTCCGGAAGTCGCATGTACGTGCGTACCGCAAAGTCCCTGTACTGTGTCGGCCAGTGACCGGAAACGTCGCAAAACGGATGAAGCCGCGACGCGCGTTCCAGGCCATTCTCGGACGCCACTTGGTACGACAGCGTCAGGATTGGGAAAATCCGCGAGCATACAAGCACGCAGCGCCAGCAAGTGTGTTCGCACGTAGGCGACACCCTCGCTTGCACTTTGCACTCTTATGACGGCCGACCCTGGCGCAATCGCGCTACGGGCTTTCGCCGACGACACGAGGCGCAGGGGCGGACCTTGTCGTTGAACCGAGGGAAGGCTATGTTATCGGCTTCGTCCGCGCCGCGCCCGTTCGATTCTTTACGCCCCATCGTGCTTGCATGCCCGCATTTGATCCCTATCACAAATGGCTCGGCATACCTCCCGACGAGCAACCGGCGAACCACTACCGCTTGCTGGGGATCGCCCCGCTGGAAGCCGACGCGGATGTGATCGCTCACGCCGCCGATCAACGGATGACGCATCTGAGGACGTTGATCAACAGTCCTCACCGGAAACATGTCGACAAGCTGCTGAACGAGGTGGCCAAGGCGCGCGTGGCCCTGCTGGACACGGCGCGCAAGCACAAGTACGACAGCGAATTGAAGTTGACATTGGATCGCGCGGCCGACATGGACGACGCGGATATCGACGGTACGGCGTTTGGTGAATATGTCCTGTTGGACCAGTTGGGACGCGGCGGTACGGGACAGGTTTTTAAGGCGCGCCATCGCACGATGCACCGCATCGTCGCCCTCAAGATGCTCTCGGCGGAAGCGAGTCGTTCTGACGAACTGGTACGACGATTCCATCGCAAGATCCGCATCCTGTCCAATTTGCAACATCCGAACCTGGTGATGGCCTTCGACGCCGGCTATCGCGAAGACCGGCATTTCCTGTCCATGGAATTCGTGGACGGCGTCACGCTGCAGGACTTGCGCGCCCAGCAGAAGACAGTCGCCGTGCCGATGGTTATCAATTGCGCGGTCCAGGCCGCCCGAGGCCTGGAATATGCCCACGTCAGCGGGGTCTTCCACCGCAATGTGAAGCCGCACAACATCCTGCTGGACCGTCAGGGACGCGTCAAAGTCATCGGCATGGGACTCGCCCGACTCGCCCAACCCCATCTCGTCGGCGACAACACGTCGCTGAACCTGACTGAAATCGGGCGTGCCATGGGAACCGTCGACTACATGGCGCCGGAACAGGCCATCGATAGCTCCTCCATTGACCACCGTGCCGATATTTACAGTCTGGGTTGTACGATCTTCGCCATGCTGATCGGCCGCTCCCCCTATGGCGGCAGCAGCACTCGCGAGAAAATCATCGCCCATCGCGAACAACCCATACCGTCCCTGCATCAACTCCGGCCTGAAATCCCCGTCTCCCTGGATGCGGTGCTCCAAAGGATGCTCGCCAAGACCCCGGAAAAGCGATTGTCTTCCATGGGCGAGGTCATTTCGGCGCTGCAGTCCGTCTCTTGAACTTGCTGCCCCTCAGCCGCCGCCGTATACTTGATTTATGTCCCGCAGTCGAGGGAATTTGGGCCAGGCGTCCGCAGTTGGAGAGCTTTCTATGCGTATCAAATCCGTTGTCCTGGGAATGGCATTGGCATTGGTCGTGCCCACTAGTTTCGCCGTTGGCCAGGAACCTGCCGGAGCGAACTCGCCCGCGGCCGAAAAACCTGCACAGGACGAAGACTATTACGAATTGCTGCGGCTGTTCGCCGATACGCTCGACCAGATCGATCGCAACTATGTGACCGAAGTCAGCCGCCGCGATCTGATGGAAGCGGCAATCAAGGGAATGATTACCAAACTGGACCAGCATTCCAACTACATCCCCCCCGAAGAACTGGACCGTTTTCGAAGCGGCGTGGATAACGAATTCGGCGGCGTCGGGATCCAGATTGCCATCGACGATCAGAAACTGGTTGTCATCAGCCCGCTGGTCAACACTCCCGCCTATCGCGCCGGCATCCTGGCTGGGGATCATATCCTGAAGATCGACGATACGGATACCACCGATCTGACGTTGAACGACGCTGTCAAGCTGCTCAAAGGAAAAGTCGGCACCGCGGTCCACGTGACCGTCAAGCATGCCCACGACGAGAGCATCGAAAAGCTGGAACTGCAGCGAGAAATTGTGCAGGTCGAAACCGTTCTGGGTGACAACCGCAATCGCGACGCCAGCTGGGATTATTTCTACGACAAGGAAAAGAAACTTGGCTACGTCCGCATCGGCGCCTTCGGACGGCATACCGCGAAAGACTTGCGGAAAGCGGTCGCCGCGCTGGTTGACGGGGGCATGAAGGGCTTCGTACTCGATTTGCGATTCAACCCCGGCGGTTTGTTGTCTTCCGCCATTGAAGTCTCCGACCTCTTTATTTCCAAGGGACGGATCGTCAGCACCGAGGGGCGCAATGCCCCCAGCCGCACCTGGGACGCCCATTCCCAAGACACGTTCGAAGGGTTTCCGATGGTCGTGCTGGTCAACCGCTACAGCGCCAGTGCCAGCGAAATCGTCGCCGCCTGTTTGCAGGACCACGATCGCGCCGTGGTGATCGGCGAGCGCACTTGGGGCAAGGGCAGTGTGCAGAACATTATTGAACTCGAAGAGGGACGCAGCGCGTTGAAACTCACCACCGCCGGCTACCAGCGACCCAGTGGCAAGAACATCCATCGCACGGAAGATGCCAAACCGGATGACGAGTGGGGTGTGTCCCCCAACGACGGTTACCTCGTCCGCCTTTCGCCCGGCGAAATGGACCGCTTGCTGCGTGAACGCCGCGGCAAGGACATCGTCCGCAACCCCAACGACGAAGCCCAGCCCGAACCGACTAAAGACGACCGGCAACTCGACAAGGCCCTCGAGTATCTGAACCAGGCGCTCGTACCGGAAAAAGAAAACGCCGACGACAAGGAAAAAGTCGACGACAAAGTCATCGCCGAAACCTCTTAACACGCGCTTCCACATCCGGCTCTGCGTACGACGGGCTTCCCCGTGCGTTTGAGAATCAGGTCGAGCATGTCGATCTCGACGATAGCCATGTCGACGAAACGGACGTTGTCGCGCATCTCGGAGCGGTTCCTGCCCCGCAGCATTCTCGTTGCGTCCATAGTTCCTCGGTTGAGGCGGTAAGACCCGTCGGCGAACGCCCGGCGGTTAATTTGCTCAACCCTATCTGCCGAGTTTAGCTGGAATTTGCTTTCGCGTGATTCGTCATCTAGTTGATGGGGGCGGTGTGGCGTCGGTAAACTTGAGCGGTACGTGAAGGATTTGTCGGGAAGACGCAAGAAGAACTGGATTGCCGTGTTAGAGCAGACGTTTAAGAATATCGACGATGTGCTCTGGAAAGAGGCCGGTTGGCCTTCGCTGTCAACTTTTTACTGTCCACTATCCACTGCCTTCGACGATCCGGGGTTTTTGTACGAGGCAATGGGAGTGATGAGATGAACTGGAAGAATGACAACCAGGCAGGTCGAACGAATCCGGGAAATCATTGTTCCCATGATTCCCCTATTCGTTTAAGGAGGGGAACAACGACGGCTTCCCGAGACGCCGCTCAAAGTCCGACAGATTTCCACGACGTTAGACGAAGCCGTTTACACGGCCAGATACCTTTGAAAAAACCGACTCGGCCGAGCCAGCCACTGAATCGCCGTAAATCGTTACGCTGTAAGTAGCCGGAGCGGGGGTCGAACCCGCACGAGGGATTACCCTCACAGGATTTTAAGTCCTGTGCGTCTGCCAATTCCGCCATCCGGCCATCCCTGAAAATCAT
>CALBSZ010000308.1 GCA_937967665.1 uncultured Planctomycetaceae bacterium | reverse complement strand
TTGGTGGTTACTCTTCGGTGCCTTCGAGGAAGGCGACCACCGAGGACAAACGGTTGTTGACTTCGTTGACGCTGCCGACGTCGGCCCAGTTGATCGGGTGCTCGTCGTTGCCCGGTGCGGGCAGGTCGAAAAGCAGCTCGCCGATGCGCTGGACCAGGTCTTGGGCGACCAGGTGCGCGTTCTCGTAAGCGGCCTCGGCCGTGAGCTGCGGTTTCTTTTTCTCGCGGGCGTTCATGCGTGTTCTCCGTGGCGTTGGTGGTTGGGAATTGCGTTACGACAGACACACATGAGCCATGCGGGGCGAAACACAGCAAGCGCGGCTGGCGAGCATTCCGCTGGAATTCCGCATGTTTTCTCAGATGTGAAACGGGGCAAACTGCGCCCCACGTCGCCCCCGTTGGCCACGTGTCGCGTCGGGCCCTATGAGTGGTCGCACGAATCGCCAAACGCCGACTCGGTACGCGACGTGGCCACACGTGCGCCTACGTGGCGAGATCTGGCGGTGGGAGGCGACGGATGAGCGATGCGTCCCTGGACCCGACACACCTGACCGTCGAACAAGCAGCCAAGTTGCTTTCGGCAGCCGCCAAGGTGCGCGTGCCCGACGAGCAGATCGCGGCCGACCTGGAGTCCGGCGCGCCGCGGAATCCCGACGGCACAATCAATCTCGTGCATTACGCCGCGTGGCTGGTGAAGGAGATGTCGCGTGGCAAGTGATCCTCGCAAACTACGACCCAGCGAATTGTGCCGCTTGTTGAACTCGACGCCGCTTGGCGAAGTGATCAACGAACGGCAGCTGCATCGCCATCGCACGCGCGCCGGAATGCGAATCGGCGATGCGCGGTTCGTGGACTTGCTGCGGTACACTGCCTGGCTCGTGCAGATTCGACATGAGCCAAAGCCCGAGCCCGACGGCGATCCTTACGAGAAGCTGAAGGAGCGCGCACGAGCTCGCAACGTTGCATTGGCCATTGCCGGCCGCGACATCGGTGACTTGCCTGAAATCGTCAACCCTGACCGTAAGGAACAAGCCGCATCCGACTTTCGTTTCTTCTGTGAATCGTACTTTCCGCTGACGTATCACTTGTCGTGGTCGCCCGACCATTTGAAAGTGATCGCGAAGATCGAGCAGGCCGTGCTGCGCGGCGGACTCTTTGCGATGGCGATGCCCCGCGGCTCAGGGAAGACGACGATCTGTGAATGCGCTTGCATCTGGGCCGTGCTGTATGGGCACCGCGAATTCGTCTGTCTGATCGGATCGGACGAAGGGCATGCAATGGACATGCTCGATTCCATCAAAATGGAACTCGATGGCAACGACCTGTTGCTGGAAGACTTCCCTGAGGTCACGTTTCCCATCCAGTGCCTCGACGGCATCGCCAATCGCTGCAACGGGCAGCTTTACAAGGGCGAACGGACGCACATTGGCTGGACCGCCCGCGAGATCGTGCTTCCGACGATGCCTGGAAGTGAAGCGAGCGGAGCGATCATCAAAGTTGCCGGTATCACCGGTCGCATTCGCGGCATGAAGTACAAACGAGCGGACGGACACACCGTTCGGCCGTCGCTGGTCGTTCTCGACGATCCGCAAACCGACGAATCGGCGCGATCGCTCTCGCAATGCGCCACTCGTGAAGGCATTCTCGCCGGTGCGATTCTCGGACTTGGTGGGCCAGGCAAGAAGATCTCCGGCATCATGCCCTGCACGGTCATTCGCCCAGGCGACATGGCGGACAACATTCTCTGTCGCGACAAGCACCCCGAATGGAATGGCGAACGGACGAAGATGGTCTACTCGTTTCCGGACGACGAGAAACTCTGGCAGCGCTATGGTGAACTTCGCGCCGAGAGCTTGCGTGCCCATGGCGACATCCGATTGGCGACGGAATTCTACGCAGCCCACCGCGAAGCAATGGACGCCGGCGCCGACGTAGCTTGGCACCAGCGATTCAATCACGACGAGGTTTCGGCAATCCAGCACGCGATGAATCTCAAGCTGCAGGACGAAGCGGCATTCTTCGCGGAATACCAGAACGAGCCGTTGCCGGAAGAGACCGGGACGGAAGATGAACTGGCGGTCGACCAGATCGCCGGGAAGGTCAACCGGATGAAGCGCGCCGCCATTCCCATCGCGTGCAATCATCTGACGATGTTCGTCGACGTACAGGCCAACTTGCTCTTCTTTGTGGTGGCGGCGTGGGAGGACGATTTCACCGGTTACGTTGTGGACTACGGTTCGTTCCCCGACCAGAAGCGCCCTTACTTCACGCTGCGCGACGCTCGCCAAACGCTCGCACTGGCTACCAAGACGAGTGGCCTTGAAGGCTCCATCTATGCCGGCTTGGAACAGTTGACGGGCGAGCATCTCACCCGTGAATGGCGGCGCGACGACGGCGCCATGCTCCGCATCGAACGTTGCCTAATCGACGCCAACTGGGGATCGTCGACGGATGTCGTCTATCAGTTCTGTCGCCAATCGCCTCACGCCGGCGTGATCATCCCAAGCCACGGCCGGTTTGTCGGGGCGTCGAGCCAGCCATTCTCGGAATACAAGCGCAAGCCTGGGGATCGCGTCGGCCACAACTGGCGGATGCCGAACGTCCACGGCAAGCGGGCAGTGCGGCACGTCGTTTATGACACCAACTACTGGAAGTCGTTCATTCATGCCCGGCTGGCGGTTGCGATGGGCGACCGCGGCTGTCTGTCGCTGTTTGGCGACAACGCCGATCAGCATCGCCTCTTCGCGGAACACCTTACCGCCGAGTACCGCGTGAAGACCGAAGGGCGCGGCCGCACGGTTGACGAGTGGAAGATGCGGCCTGAGCGCGGGGACAACCACTGGTTCGATTGCCTCGTCGGTTGCGCCGTTGCCGCCTCGATCCAAGGCGCCGTGCTGGACGGCACGCGGCACACAACCGGGCCCGTCAAACGCAAGCGAGTCAGCTTCGCCGAACTGCAGCGGAGGCGGCGCGGATGAAACAGGCAGACGCACAACCATCGAATCGCGGCCTTGAATGCCCGCAGTGCGGATGCCGGCACTTCTACACGACGCACACCGAGCCGCTTCGCGACGGCCGTATTCGCCGCCGCAAGGAGTGCCGTCACTGTGGCCGCCGAATCGTGACCTACGAGGCGACGCCCGCTCCGATTTCGAAGCGAGATTGCTAGATATAGCACATCCTGCCGCCTTTTTTCTCATCGGCGGACAACGGCCGCGCGGCGAGCATAAGTAACCCACATCCCCATTGTCCTTTGGCAGTAAACCGTTGTGGGTTTCCTCATGGCCGACGACCTCAAAGACACGATCCGCGAAAACGCCGAAGGCCCGGCGAAGGCCGCGGGCGATGCGGGCAGTGTCGAGCAGCACAAGCTCCCCGACCAGATTGCGGCGGACCGGTATCTGTGCGCGAAGGAGGCGGCCAAGACGAAGAAACGCGGCTTGAAGTTCAACAAATTCGTGCCACCGGGAGCGGATTGACGTGTGGAGTTGGCTTTCAAAACTGGTCGGTCGTCGAACCAACGGTGGCGGTGCGGAGCGCCTACAGCGCTATCGCTTGCTACGCGCTCGTTACGACGCAGCCGTGACGACCGAAGACAACCGCCGGCATTGGGCGAACGCCGACGGCTTAAGCGCCAACGCCGCCAATAGCCCCGAAGTGCGCACCGCTCTGCGAAATCGGGCCCGCTACGAAGTAGCCAACAACAGCTACGCGCGGGGAATCGTGCTCACCCTGGCCAACGACGTGATCGGTACCGGTCCCCGCTTGCAGATGCTCACGCCCGATTCGGATGCAAACCGACGGATCGAACGGGAATTCTCGCGGTGGTCGCAAGAGATCGACCTGGCTGACAAGCTGCGCACGATGCGAGTTGCACGCGCTGAGGATGGCGAAGCGTTCGCGATCCTGACAAGCAACGATAGAGTCGCAACGTCGATCAAGCTCGACCTGCGTTTGGTTGAGGCAGACCAGGTAACGACGCCGGACCTGCCGCTGAATCGGCTGAACGTCGTTGACGGAATCGTGTTTGATGCGTTTGGAAATCCGATTGAGTACCACATCCTGCGTCAGCATCCCGGCGACTTGAATTCGACGTTCGACAGCCGCTACGACCGCATCGGCGCGCGTTCGGTGATTCACTTATTCCGTTGCGATCGGCCAGGCCAGGCGCGTGGCGTTCCCGACATTACGCCGGCGATTCCTCTGTTCGCGCAACTTCGCCGATTCACACTGGCTGTTCTGGCCGCTGCGGAAACGGCGGCCGACTTCGCCGGCATCCTCTACACCGACGCGCCCGCCAATGGTGAAGCGGACGCCGCTGAGCCCTTCGAGCCGATCGAACTGGAAAAGCGGGCACTGCTGACCATGCCGGGCGGCTGGAAGATGTCGCAAATGCGCGCGGAACAACCGGCGACGACCTACGCGGAATTCAAAAAGGAAATCCTGAACGAAATCGCCCGTTGCCTGAACATGCCGTACAACGTCGCAGCGGGCAATTCGTCCGGTTACAACTACGCCTCCGGCCGGCTCGACCACCAAACCTATTTCAAATCAATTCGCGTCGAGCAAGCTCATATCGGTACGGCCGTTCTCGACCGCATTCTCGCGGCGTGGCTGAACGAGGCGGTGCTGATCGAAGGCTTTCTGCCCCCAGCACTGCGCACCCTGGATGCCGACTACGCCCATCAGTGGTTTTGGGACGGTCACGAGCATGTTGATCCCGCGAAGGAAGCGAATGCTCAGGCGACTCGCTTAGCCAGCCACACCACGACGCTTGCCAACGAATACGCCAAGCAGGGACGCGACTGGGAAGCCGAACTGCGGCAGCGGGCCAAGGAAAAGCAACTCATGGATGAACTCGGCCTGGGCCAGGCGGAGTCCGCAATCTCCATCGAAGAGGAAGACGATGTCGAAGACGAAGAAACAACCCAAGCCGCAGCGTAACCACGACAAAGTGCCGACGCGGCTGCGAATTCAATGCGACGACGCGGGTGGCGTTCACTTGGAAGCCGCCACGCAAATCGAGGACGGCAAGCCACCGCTGCGCCGTTTCACGATGACCGCCTACACCGGCGGCGCGTTGCAACTCCTCGGTTGGCGTTATCCGGTCGTGGTTGACCTGGCCGGGCTGCGCGTTCCCAAGAAGTCGCGGCCGATTCTGAAGGACCACAACCTCAGTCGAATCGTTGGTCATACCGACGAGATCGGCGTTTCGCAAAACACGATCGAGGTGGCGGGCGTCATTTCCGGCACGGGCGACACCGCTCAGGAGATTATCGCCACCAGTGAAAACGGATTTCCGTGGCAGGCGTCGCTGGGCGCGACGGCCGACAAGGTCGTGTTCATCACGGAAGGCCGCACGGCTTCGGCCAACGGTCGCGAGTTTACGGGGCCGGTCTACATCGCCCGCAAGTCCACGCTGGGCGAAGTCAGTTTCGTCGCCCTGGGCGCGGATGACGACACCTACGCTCGCGTGGCGGCCGGCGCCAGCGGGGACCAAAACCAGGAGGTAACCACAATGGAATTCGAACAATGGGCCGACGACAACGGCTTCAACGTTGACGAGTTGGACGATAAGACCGTCGCCAGCCTGAAGGCGGTTTTCGATGCGCAGCAGCAGACGCCGGACGAGCCCCAAGCGGCGGCAGCGCCCGCGCCGGCAGCGACCGTCGAACCCGACAACTCGATCCCCGACCCTGCGGCCGAAATGCGGAGCAAGGCGGCAGCCGAGGCTCGCCGCATCTCGGCCATTCGCACGGTCTGCGGTGGCGAGCACGCGGTCATCGAAGCGCAAGCCATCGAAGAAGGCTGGGACGAAACCAAGACCGAATTGGCCGTGCTGCGGGCCAGCCGCCCCAAAGCACCGGCCGTCGGATCGTCCGCTCCGTCGATCAGCGCCCGGACGCTCGAAGCCGCAGCCTGTCTCTCGGTCGGTTTCGACGACAATCAGCTCTCGCGCGAATACGGCGAGCAAACCATCGAGGCCGCTTACCCGATGCGACACATCGGCATGCGTGAACTCGTTGCCGAATGCGCACGACTGGAAGGCCTCGACGTACCGCGGGTGTTTGGCGACGGCGCGGTCACCATTCGCGCCGGCTTCTCGACGATCAGCTTGCCCGGCATCCTCGAAAACGTGATGAATAAATCGATGCTGGCCGCCTACGAGGCGACGCCGATCGCGGCGTTTGAGCTTTGCGCCGTTGGCTCGGTCAGCGACTTCAAGGAAGTCAGCCGCTACCGGCTGCTCGGCACGGGTGGCTTCGAACGCGTCGCGCCGGACGGCGAATTGAAGCACGGAAAACTGTCGGAGCAGAAGTACACGAACAAGGCCGACACCTACGGTCAAATCCTGATGCTCACGCGGCAGGACGTGATCAACGATGACTTGGCCGCGTTCATGGACATCCCGCGACAGATGGGTCGCAGTGGCGCGGAGTCGATCGACGACCTGTTCTTCACCTTGCTGCTGAGCAATCCAGGCGGCTTCTTCAGCACCGGAAACGGCAACTACATCGAAGGCGTTGACACGGCCTTCGGACCGGACAGCCTGACGCAGGCGAAGACGCTCTTCCGCAAGCAAAAGGCGGGTCCCGGAACGAAAGCCAAAGATCAGAAGCCGATCAACATTCGTCCCGAATCGTTGGTGGTCCCGGTCGAGGTGGAAACCGATGCGGAACTGCTCATGGGTTCTGCCCAATTGATGATCGACGCGTCGGGAACGAAGACCAAGATTCCGGTCGATAACCCGCATCGCAACAAGTACAAGATCGTCTCTGCGCCGCACCTCTCGGACACGTACTACACCGGCGCGAGCGGCAAGGCATGGTACTTGTTCGCCAACCCGAACGTCCTGGCGGCGTTCGAGATCGTGTTCCTTAACGGCCGGCGCACGCCGGTCATCGAGCGTGTCGAAGCTCCACCCAACATGCTGGGAATGGGCTTCCGCGGCTACATCGACGTGGGTGTCAACGCCCAGGATCATCGAGGCGCGGTGAAAGCGAAGGGTGAAGCGTAACCACGGACTTCAAAAACATAACGTGAGACTTGAAGGAGTCTACTCATGGCACAAGCGGATTTTGTTCAACACGGTGACGCAATTGATTACACGCCAGCGGCCGACGTGGCGGCGGGCGATGTGGTCGTGCAAAGTGACCTGGTCGGCGTCACGAAACGTGACATCAAAGCGAACGAGCTTGGCGCGCTGGCCGTAGTCGGCGTGTTTGACGTCGCCAAGGAATCAGGCGCCGGCGTCACGTTTTCAGCGGGTGACAAGGCGTACTGGGACGATGTCGCGAAGTTCGCCGTCACGACCGACGGTGGTGGTGCAAACAAGCTGCTGGGCAAAGCGGTCGCGGATGCGGCCGACGCCGACGCCCTCGTGCGCATTCGGCTGAGCCAGTAACCGCAGTACGGGGAGACCGAACATGGCGAAAGGTGCTTTGGCCCCGCACGTCACAGCCTGGGTGCTGGTGGCGCTGGTGGTGGCCGTGATCCTGTATGACACGTGGGCTGCCACCTCGGTGGCCGGCGCGCCGACGATCAGCGGCTTTTTTCGCGCCGTGTCCGCCCAGTATCCGATTCTCTCCTTTGCCCTTGGCGTGCTGGTTGGACACCTGCTCTGGCCCGGCGTAACGCAGGGAGTCTGAAAGGAGAACGATGGCCGATTTGCTCGAAACCGGATCGAACTGGCTGCAAAGCCAGCGGACGAAACACGCCACTCGCGAAGTCACATACCAGCGAGGCGTCGATTCCGTGCCAGTGCAAGCCACGATCGGCCGCACGATCTTCGAGATCGACAACGGACACGGCGTGCTGGAGCGGATCGAGTCACGTGACTACCTCGTGCTGGCGGTTGACCTGGTGCTTGCCGGCTCACCGGTTTTGCCCGAGCGCGGCGACCGCATTCGTGAAACACAAGCCGGCACGACCTATGTGTACGAGGTCATGTCGCCTGGCAAGGAGCCGCACTGGCGCTGGTCCGACCCGTACCGCAAGACCCTGCGAATTCACACCAAACAAATCGATGTGGAAACTCCCTGATGGCCGCAATCACCGACATTGCCGATGCCGTTGTGACGGAGCTGAACGCAGCGACGTTTAGTCAACCTGTTGCGGCCGAGCGGACTTACCTTCCGGTGTTTGAACTGCCGGAGATGAAGGACCTGCACGTCACGGTCGTTCCGCGCGACGTGGCGATCGCACCCAGCGCCCGCTCGCACAATCAGCACGACTACGCGATCGACGTCGCCGTGCAAAAGAAGCTGACCGACGCCGACAACGCGGAGATCGACCCGCTGGTGTCGTTGGTGGACGAGATCGCTGACCACTTTCGATTCAAACGGCTGCCGGCGTACAGCGAGGCGATGTGGGTGAAGACGGAATACAAGCCCGTCTATGCCCAGGAACATCTGGAACAACTCCGTCAATTCACCAGCGTGTTGACGCTGACATTTCGTGTTTTGAGGTAGGTGATGATCGCCGTAACGATCGACCAAGCGAAAGGCATGTTTTTCGACCGCAAGGCGGTGACCAGCGCCGTCGACCGAGCCGAGCGTCGCGTGCTCTCTCGCTTCGGCGCGTTCGTCCGCCGCGGCGCCCGTTCGAGCATTCGCAAACGTAAGCGCGCATCCGAGCCGGGTATGCCGCCCAGCAGCCACACCGGACTGCTCAAACGAAACATCTTCTTCTTGTACGAGCCGCAGCAGTCTGGCGTCGTCATTGGCCCGACATTGCTGGGCAAAGGAACCGACGCACCGCGCCTGCTCGAGCACGGTGGCTCCGCAACTCGTCGCAAGAGGAAACGCCGCGTCCGCGTGACGTATCAACCGCGACCGTTCATGGGACCGGCGTTCGAGCAAGAGAAACCAAAGCTGCCCAAGATGTGGCGCGACTCAGTCCGCTGAAGGAGAACTGACAATGGGAATCAAACTCGGCATGGAAGCGCGGCTCTACCGCAACACGGGCACCTACGCCGCGCCGACCTGGGTTGAAGTCACCAACGTGAAGGACGTGACGCTGAACCTGGAAAAAGGCGAAGCGGACGTCACGACTCGGGCCAATCAAGGCTGGCGGGCGACTGTGGGAACGCTCAAGGACGCCTCGGTTGAATTCCAGATGGTTTGGGACACCAACGACGCGGCCTTCGCGGCCATCCAGCAGGCGTTCTTCAACAACACGCCTATCGAGTTCGCGGTCATGGACGGCGACATCACCGATCCCGCGTCCGAAGGTCTGCGTGCCACGCACGACATCCTCAATTTCACACGAAACGAAAACCTGGAAGAAGCCATCATGGTCGACGTCTCAATCAAGCCGACCTATGCCGACAACGCGCCTGAATGGATCACCGGCGGGCCGTAATCCGGAAAGGACCAAATGAAGACATTCAATGACAACGCGGGCCGCACGTGGACGGTTGCGATCAATGTCGACTGCATCAAGCGGGTCAAGACGCTGCTTGCGGTCAACCTCCTTGATGCCATCGAGGGAAAGCTGATCGAGCAATTAGTCTCCGACCCGGTGCTGCTGTGCGACGTGATCTACGCGATCTGCAAACCGGAGGCAGACACAAAAGAAATCAGTGATGAGGAGTTCGGCCGTGCGATGGCTGGCGACGCCATCGATCACGCGACGACCGCTTTGCTGGAGGAACTCGTCGATTTTTTCCCGAGCGGAAAGCGCCAAGTGCTGGCCAAGGCGCTGGAGAAGCTCAAGACGTTTCAGACCAAGGCGGTGGAGACGGCCGGCAAGCGACTGGACGACCCGAAGCTGGATCAGCAACTGGAAGCGCTGCTGAATCAAGGCGAACTACCGGAGCTGATTGCTGGAGACTGATCTGGCAGTTGGCCGGAATCGCCAGCGTCGATCCCGGTCCGCTGACACTGCGGGAGTTGATCTGGATGGTCGACGCTCGCCGGCAAGACCAGTGGTCGCACACGGCGGCGGTCATGGCCTTGGTTGCCAACGTCCACCGCAACCCGAAGCGTCGGTCCAGTCCCTATTCGCCGGCCGAGTTTCACCCGTTGGCTGAACGCAAGCAGGTGAGTGTCGCCAAGGTGGGCGTCCGAGTGCTGAAAGACGTGTTTGTTGATCGAAAGTAATCCCAACCAGATATGCCATCCGCACAAGCAATCCGCGCTGGAGCGGCCTATGTCGAGCTCTATACGAAGGACAGCCGTTTGGTTCGCGGCCTGGCTCGCGCATCAAAACGGCTGCAAGCCTTCGGGGCGAGTGTACGCGCGATGGGACTGCGGATCGCGGCGGCGGGCACGGCGATGCTCGCCCCCATGCTTGGCGCAGCGAAGCTCTTCGCTTCCACGGGCGATCAACTCGACAAGATGCGGGCGCGGACGGGTTTTTCCGCGCAGGCGCTCAGCGAACTCGGCTTTGCGGCAGAGCAAGGCGGCGCGTCGATAGACCAGCTCGATCGGTCGCTCGCAGCAATGGCCCGCTTCTCCGTGATGGTCGAGCGTGGCCTCAAGACATCCACCGATCTGCTCGACATGCTGGGCGTATCCGTCGACCAGTTCAAAAACGCCAGTCCTGAGGAACGGTTCAAGCTGCTGGCCGAGGCGATTTCCCGAGTGGAAGACCCGACTCTTCGCGCCGGCATCGCGCTCAACGTATTCGGCCGCAGCGGTCGCGAGCTGCTACCGATGCTCGAAGGCGGTCGGGATTCGATCGAAGCGCTGCAGGAAGAGGCGCGTCGGCTCGGTATCACGATGACCGATGAGGACGCCACATCAGCGGCTGCCCTTACCGACGCACTGAACCGGCTGAAGCGTCAATTGAAGGCGATCGTCGTGCAGATCGGCGCGGCGCTGGCCCCCATGCTGACGGAGTTGCAACAGAACATCGCGCCCATCATCACCTCGATCATCAATTGGGTCAAAGAGAACAAGACCCTCATCGTTACCGTTTTCAAGATCGCCGCAGCGGTCGTCGCAGCCGGTGTCGCTCTCATCATCCTGGGCGGGATCATTTCCGGTTTCGGAGCGGCGCTGGGTGCCATCGTTACCATCATCGGCGCTGTCGGGACGGCGATTGCCATTCTGGGCAAGATCATTGCGTTCTTGGTCTCGCCCATCGGCCTGGTCATTCTCGCCGTCGTTGCATTGGGCGCGTTCCTCTTGCACGTAACGGGCGTCGGAGCCAAGGCGCTGTCTTGGTTGGGCGAACGCTTCGAGACGCTCAAAAGCGATGCGATCAGTGCGTGGCAGGGGATTGGTGACGCGCTTGCTGCCGGCGACCTCGCGTTAGCAGCAAAGATCCTTTGGCTGACGCTCAAGATGGAATGGAAGCGGGGAATCCATTTCCTCAACGGCCTGTGGATCAAGTTCAAAGAGTTCTTCATGTCGATTGCCACGAACGCAGTGTTCGGGGCGGCAAAGATCTTCAATGACGGATGGGCGGCCATAGAAGTGGCGTGGACGGAGACCGTCGGCTTCCTCGCCGACGCCTGGTCCGTGTTCACAAATCTGCTCACCAAGACGTGGCACTCGACGGTCGGCTTCATCAAGAAAGCCTGGGTGCGACTCAAGTCGCTGTTCGACTCGGACGTGGACGTGAACGCCGAGGTCAATCGCATCAATCGCGAAACCAGCCAGGCGAATCAGGCGGCCGACAACAAGATGCTCGAAGCCGTCGGCCGCCGAGACCGCGAGCGACGAGAGCGCCGCGCACAAATCGAACGGGACCGCGCCGGCGTCGAGAGCACGCTGACTGAGATGCAGCAGGAAGAGCACGCACGCCGCCAACGGCAGTTTGCAGAAGACCTGGGTGAAACGGAAGGCGAGCTGGCGGACGCGCGCCGTGAATGGCAGGAGGCCATCGCCGAGGCTGCCAAGAAGCGAGCCGAAGCCGAGTCGGGCGAACCGGAACGGGTCAAGGAACTGCAGGACAGTCTTTCGCTCAGCGCCGGTGCGCTGGGCGAGGAACAACGCAAGATCGAAGTCAAAGGAACATTCAACGCATTGGCCGCCCGCGGACTCGGTGCGGACACGCTGGCTGAGCGGACGGCGCGAGCCGCCGAACAGATTGTCGTCAATACCAAGGACCTGCTCGACGAGGCCAAGCAGGGGAAGCTCGTATTCGCGCAGTAGATCGTTATGCCCATCACCATCGACGAAAAATTCGATAGCCGCGAGGCGACGGAAAGCGAAAGCCCGACGACGGAGCTGTTGTACGTCGTCCAGGGCACGGACGATGACCTGCTCGTCAAGTCGCTCGTGGCCGCCACCGCGCCGGCGATTTACGACGGGCTGAAGCGTGACAGCTTTACGATCAAGACGGTCGGGGCGGGCGTTTGGGATTGCTCCGTCCAGTACGTCAAGATCGAGAGCGATTCGCAGTTCACCTTCGACACGGGCGGCGGCACGCAGCACATCAGCCAGGCGATCGAGACAATCAATCGCTATCCCGCGCCAGGCGAGATCGCGCCGGATTTTCAGAGCGCGATCGGCGTCAACCAGGATCAGATCGAAGGGACCGACATTACGGTCCCCGTCTACAACTTCACCGAGACGCACTACATCGACGACGCCCTGGTGACTGGCGCGTACAAGGCGACGCTCTTCTTCTTGACGGGTCGCGTCAACGACGCTGGCTTCAAAGGCTTTGCCAAGGGCGAGGTGTTGTTTCTGGGCGCGTCGGGTGCAAAACGCGGCTTCGAAGACTGGGAGATCACGTTCAGGTTCGCCGCCAGCCCGAATGTGGCCGGTTTGCAACTCGGCAATATCGCCGGCATCGACAAGGAAGGCTGGCATTACCTCTGGGTGCGTTTCGCCGACGAGGAGGACAACGCGGCCAAAGTGCTAATCAAGAAACCGATCGCCGCCTACGTCGAGCGGGTCTACGAGTACGGGAGTTTCGCTGGCCTTGGAATCGGGATGTAGGGGATGGCCGATCGCTTTAAGAAAACGCAGGCCGGCCAGCCGCTCGATGTTTCGGCGGAAGTCTGGAACTCCTTTCTCGACACGGTCCGCGAGCACAAGGGAAAGAAACACGACCAGCTTGCCGAGGCGCTCGACCAGTTCCGCCAGGGCGACATCGTCAAGGTCCGCAACAACAGCGGTGACGACCGGTTGCGGTTTCACGTGCTGGGAATCGACTCGCCCATCATTTCGCCCGGCGAGCATTTGCGCGAGTTTAAAAATCAGGTCGCGCTGGAAGGCGTCAAACCGAAGCACCCGCTTCACTTCACACGGTTTGCGATCCTGCTCGATCCGCTGCGCGAAGGGAAGATTGGCCGCGCGTGGGTTTCCGGCGTCTGTCCAGCGTACATCGAGGTCGAGGACCCCTGCCACGAATTCGCTGACGTCAAGCATTGTGATCCCAACGCGCTGATCAGCCGACCGGTGGGGTCGGCCAAGATCCTCTGGCGCGAAGGAGGCGTCGGCGGACAGTGGGCGGTGGTTCGGTTGTCGAATTTCCCCGACGACATGCGGCGTTTCAAACTGACCACGCCGCTGGCCCGCTGCGGTTCTGCTTCGGCCGTTCGGGTTATCTACGACGGGTCGAAAACCAACCCGCCCTGCCCAACACCGATGCCGGACGACTTGCGTTGGTGCCAGGTCGATTGCCCGTTCACGGTCTACGATTCCATCGGCGTCGTCTGTCCCGACGTTTGCCAACCACAATCGTCGGGCGATTGCTGCGACCCGGCCGATAGTGTTCCCGCTGGCACGTTCGGTTGGGCCAAGTGGATGGCCGACAGCCGCAAATGGGAAGTCGTGCAGCTTGGCGAAGGTTGCTGCGAATCCTCCAGTTCTTCGTCATCCAGCTCGTCGTCGTCGAGTTCATCGAGCAGTTCGTCATCGTCATCCAGTTCGTCCTCGTAGAGTTGGTCCAGCAGCTCCAGCGAGCCTAGCTCGTCCAGCGAACCGTCGTGCCCGCCAGGTCAAGGACTGACGACGACGGTCGATACGCTGCTGCCTTGCCCCGAACGGTACGGCGACACGATTCGGTTTCCGACCCAGCGTCTCACCTTCGTGTGCGGGCAGTTGGTGTCCATCGACGATGGGGACGATTGCGAAGTGCCGATCTGCTGCGAGACGAGTTCGTCCTCGTGTCCGAGCACATCGGCTCCCGACCCCTGTGCGCACTTCGATGTTCAGGACGCAGGCGACTGCTGGGAAATCACGATCTGCGGCAAGAAGATCTGCGTTCCGAAATGTCCGTGCCCATCCAGCTCCTCCAGTTCGTCCAGCGAGCCTCCAAGTTCATCCAGTTCATCGTCAAGTTCGAGTTCGTCGAGCAGCAGTAGCAGCTCCTCGTCGAGTTCTTCCAGCAGCAGTGAACCGAGCTCATCCTCCAGCGAGTCGTCATCGAGTAGCAGTTCGTCGAGCTCCTCATCGTCAAGCTCGTCGAGTAGTTCTTCGTCAAGCTCGTCATCCAGCAGCGAGTCTTCGTCCAGCAGCAGTTCTTCGTCCAGCTCTTCGAGTAGCTCCAGCAGCAGCTCGTCGTCGTCATCGAGCAGCAGCTCTTCAAGCTCCTCATCCAGTTCATCGTCCAGCAGCGAACCTTCGTCGAGCAGCAGCAGTTCGTCATCGAGCGAACCGTCCTCGTCGAGTAGTTCCAGCAGCAGGCCCTCGAGTTCAAGCAGCTCAAGTTCCTCGTCGGGCAGTTCTTCCTCGTCGTCGTCCAGTAGCAGCAGTTCATCATCTAGCCAGCCATCGTCGAGCGGGTCTTCGTCCAGTTCCTCCGGACTGAGTTCGTCTGGCAGTTCCTCGCCCAGCTCGTCGAGCGTGGAACCGACGTCTAGTTCGCCATCCGAGACGTCAAGCAGCTCGTCGAGCAGCGACTCTTGCAGCTATACGAGCAACTTCGTGGCGTATTGCGTAGATGTCAACCCGACGCACGGCTTTAGCGGTACCTGGGCCTCGCCGGACGCCGGTACGGTCGAGGTAGAGTACTCGCCAGACGGCGGAGCCAGTTGGTTCTCCTTCTTCAGCGAGCCTGTCGCGTCGTCTCCCTGGTCTCACGAGATCGCCGGCATAACGTCGGCTACTCATTACCGCTTGCGCTTCGTACCCGACTCGCAGCCAGACACGCCTTGCGAATGGCATGTGTTGCCGTCGCCAGGCCTTTGCCCTGGTTCGTCGATTAGCTCGTCGAGTTCAAGTAGCTCATCTTCAACGAGCTCTAGCGATTCGAGTTCCTTACCGAGCGAATCGTCCAGCAGTAGCAGCGAACCCGAATTGCCATCGTCGAGTACGCCCAGCGCAAGCGAGTCACCATCGACGCCGGACCTGCCGAGTTCCTCCGAATCAATTCCGTAATGGAGAAATCAACCATGCAAATCTTTCTGATGGGCTATCCGGGCGATCTCGGCGGCGCATGCACCGAGGCGTGGCATACAGTCAAACTGTGGCGACGGTTCGACGCTGACGTTCACCTGATCCCGACGTGGGGAACCGATGCCAAGTGGCGATCGCGAGTCGACGCGCTCGGCTGTACGACACACCCCACGACGCCGGAAACGCTCGACCAGGTGCCCGGCCTGGCCGGCGCGACGGTCGTCAGCTTCTGCAACGCGGCGTTCCTGGCCAATGCCAAGCGGTTGCGGGAATTGGGCTGCCGGCTGGTGTGGGTCAATTGCATGACCTGGCTGTTCGATGCCGAACGGAAGTTCTATCGCGAGTCCGGCCCGTTCGACGCCTTCGTCTTCCAGTCCGAGTTTCAGCGTTCGATGCTCGAACCGGAACTGACGCAGCTTGGCTACAGCCCAGAATGCGGCCATCTGATCCGCGGCGCCTTCGACTTCGAAGAATGGGAATTCAACCCACGGCCGCACGCCGATGGTGAAGCGTTCGTCGTCGGACGTGCGGCACGGCCGGACCTAGACAAATGGTCGAGCAACACCTGGCCCATCTACAACCGTATCCAGTACCGCAACAAGCGGGCGCTGATGCTGGGCATGGACGGACGGACACATCAGAAGCTCGGCACGCCGCCGGAGTGGGCGGACTGCCTGAAGCCGATGGCGCTGCCGGCGCACGACTACTTCCGCCAGTTGCATTGCACGCTGCCTGTCAACGGCGGCGCTCGCGAAAACTGGCCCCGGGTTGGGCTCGAGGCGATGGCAGCCGGCGTAGCTGTGGTCACGCAGAACGACTGGGGCTGGCGGGAAATGATCGAGCACGGCGTGACCGGCTTTCTCGGTTGTTGCGACGAGGAACTCGCCCATTACACCGCGACGCTTGCTTACGACGAGCAACTGCGAACGCGAATCATCAACGCCGCCCGCGAGCGGTTGGTCAACGAACTGGCCAGCCCCGATGTGCTGTGGGCCGGTTGGAAACGTCTCTTTGAATCTGTTGAAAGCGAAAGGAGGGCCGCCGCATGAGTAATGTCACCGGCGTCATGTTGAATTGGAAGCGACCGACGAACGTAGCCCGCATCCTGTCGAGCTGGCAGGCGAGCGGCATCGTGAGCGAGGCCATCGTCTGGAACAACAACCCGGGCGCGACCTTTCGCCACCAGTGGGCCAACGTCATCAATGCGGCTCAGGACATGGGGCTCTACACTCGCTTCGCGGCGACCTGCCTGGCCAGCAACGACTGCGTACTGATTCAAGATGACGATCTCGAACTGCCCACCGATTCTTTGCGAGCGTTGGTCGATGCCTGGAACGACGATCCCGACATTATCCACGGCGTCTTCGGACGCGCGCCGAAACCCGATGGATCGTATGCCCGCAACTTTGGTGGCGACGTCGAGTCGCCTATTGTGCTGACCCGCGTGCTGGTCGCCCACCGCCGCTACGCCTCGCGGTTCTTTCAGGTCGCTCCCGCGTTCGACGAGGTGCAGCGGGAAGGACAACCCGCCGGCAACGGCGAGGACATCATCTTCAGCTGCGTCGCCATGAGGGAGTCGGGCCGGCTCAATCGTGTTCACCGCATCGCGGTCAATGAGTTGCCCGCCCCGCACTCGATTCACGGACGCAATTGGAAAGGGCACGTCGCCCATCGCACCCGCTTGCTTCGCGCCTGTGAAGCCTGGTTGAAAGGAGAACGGCATGAAGCTGGCCGCGATCTGCTGCACGTATAAACGTCCCAACGAACTGGCGACCGCCATCGAGTGTTTTCTGCGTCAGGACTACCCCACCGAATTGCGCGAATTGATTGTTCTGGACGACGCAGGTCAGTACGACAACCACGAAGGCGACGGTTGGCGGATCGTATCGCTACCGTCTCGGTTTCGCACGTTGGGCGAGAAACGCAACGCCAGCGCCGGACTCGTATCGTCCGACGTCGACGCCTACTGCGTCTGGGACGACGACGATGTGTATCTGCCCTGGCACATTACCGCCGCGGCCGCCGCGCTGGTCGATGGCGACTACACGATCCCCACGGTCATCTACAACGACAAGCGGAACCGACTTCAGCGCAAGTCGAACCAATATCTCTTTCACGGCGCGTGGTCGTGTCGCCGCGAGGCGTTCGAGCGGGTTGGCGGTTATCCGTTCATGCAGAGCGGCCAGGATCAGGGGCTCTTGCGACGGTTTAAGTCCGCCAAGCTGCGCCGCGCCGATCCGATCCAACACGATCAGCGCCCAAGCTACGTCTACCGCTGGTTCACCGCACACTCGACGCACATCTCCGCAATGGGCGCGAACGGATATGAACGGCTTGGGCAAGCGCCGTCGCGGCGGATCGCGAAGGTCGAGCCACGTTGGGACGTCGATTGGCTGGAGCTGGCGAACGCCGAACTCAAGGAGGCCGCAGCATGATCTTTGGCATTGGACTGGGACGGACCGGAACACGCAGCCTCACCGAGGCGCTGCGATTGATGGGGCTTAATGCGGTGCATTGGGATGACCGCGGAGCCCACATCCTGGATCGCTGGCACGAATCCGATCTGTCGATGCCGGACAATCTCGACGCATTCATCGAAGGCCCGTTTGTTCGCTGGTGGCGCGCCGCGGATCGTCTTCATCCCGGCAGCCGCTTCATTCTCACTACGCGCGACAAGGCGGCGTGGCTCGAATCGGTTGAGCGATGGATGACACGATCAGAGCCTTCGGTCGGCGACGAATGGTTCAATCGGCGGCTGTTCTATTGGGGCACGGCGCGATTTCACCGCGACCTCTTCTCGGCGGCGTGGGATGAGCATCACGAATCGGTGCAGCGGTACTTTCAGAGTCGCGACGACCTGCTCGTCATCGATATCGCCGCCACGCCAGCCGACCAACTGTGGAAATCTCTCAGCCAGTTCGTCGGCCGGGCCATACCTGACAAATCGTTTCCGCATTTGAACAGGAGCACAGCATGACGCGACCCAATCGGTTTATGTTTGACGACGCCATCGCCGCTTTTCAGGAGCACAAAGGACGGGTGATAGTTGAGATCGGCGGCATCCGCAATCGCGGCTGGCGCGACACGGACGGACACAGCACGCTGCGTTGGCCTGCGGACGCTACGGTGTGGTCTGTGGATAACGATCCAGCAGCGGTGAAGTTGACTCGGGAGCTGTCAGCCGATCGCCCAAATGTGTTCTGCGTGTTGTCGGATGCGATTGTCTTTCTCCGAGCGTTCCCCATCCGAATCGATCTTCTGTATTTGGACGGCCCGCATCCCGACCGAGAGGACGGTCGCAACTGGCACTTCGAAGCCTACCAGTCGGCGAGAATGACTCATCGCGCCGTGCTGTTGATCGACGACACCGACCTACCGCGTCTTGGCAAAGCGGAGTTCGTTGTACCGGCAGCGATGGAGGATGGATTTGAAGTCGTCGCCGCCGACAGGCAGACGCTCCTCGTAAGGTGACGAAATGCTCCGAGCAATCACAATGACGTCCTATCGTCGGCCAGACTACACACGCGAAGTCCTGGCAGCGCTTGCCAACTGCGAGGGAATCGACGACTGGCTGTTGCTGCCAAACGTGGAGCCAGGCAACGAGGAGGTCATCGAATTATTCCGAGCATGGGACGCCTGCGAAATGCAATTGGTCGTCAACGAGAAGCGTCTCGGTCTGAACAAGAACACCCATGAAGCGGTATTCCGCGCTTTCAAGCTCCGCGCCGACGTGACCCTCCACCTTGAGGATGACACCGTTCCGAGCCCTGACGCGCTGCGGTATTTCGACTGGGCCGTTCGTGACCTGCTGATCCCCGACGTCAAATCACCGGATGGTTGTCAGATTCTGCTGGCGTCCGGTTACAACAAGCCAAGACGCGAGCCACCGGCGCATCGTTCCCACGATTGCGAAACGCGGCCGATCTGGACGCCGTGGGGTTGGGCCGTTGACCGCAAGCGGCTTACCTGGCTGATCGTCAACTGGTGCTTTCGCAACCGCAAGTGCTTCACCTGCCAGTTCCGATCCCAGTACCGTCGCACGCGCCGCGAAGTGTTTCCGATTCTCAGCCGCATGCAGAACATCGGCTATGAAAAGGGCGAGAACAATCGCACGCCCGAATGGTATCGCGCCAACCATCGTACGCCGTGGGTTTGTGAAAGCAACCTTTCGGGCGACTTTCACCTATGACCCTTCTCGGATTCGGCTCGCGCAAACAGGTGAAGCGTGCGAAGCGTGTCGTCGCCGAAGTAGGTGCGGTCGCCGGTGAAACGTTCGGCGATCTCGTGGATCAGGTCGCGAAAATCCCAAAGCAGAATGCCCGCGGCTTCGGCAGCCTCTTCAACGCCGTCCTGCCAGCCCCACGTAACGATGACTTTTCGATAATTGCCGGCTTCGAACCCGTACTCCTTGAGCTTGTTCACCACATGGGGATCGCCGAACTTACGATCACTGAACTAGCCGAGCGTCCGTCGCTGGCCGGCTTGCTTCGTGCGTTGCTTCAGCACGTCGGGACTATACGGCTGGTTGGTGAGTTTGCTGTACGCTCCCGAAACCGATACGCCGCTCTCGACGTGATAACGCTCTAAGGAGACCAGGTCGATGGCCAGCAGGTCTATCTCCAGTTGTCCATCGCAGCGAATATTCGGGAGCATCGCCCATCCTTGAACGTAGCGAGCATAGGCTTCGACAATGCGTTCGGTTGTTTCCATGTTGATGTCCTGACCGGCACTTCGCCGAATGTATCGAGCGCGGCGTGCTCCAGATAAAATGGGGATTGGTGTTGCGATCTATATTGATAGTGTATCCGTTGTGCGAAACATCTTCGACCAATACGAACAGCCGGAGAATCGGCTCACGCACGCGTTGGTGACGGCGCTGGACCAAGACCGTGCGCTGCTTGCCCCGTTTCTTCGCTGGATTGGGATCGACGACGTTTCCAAACCGCGCTCACTGATGATCACCCAGCAGCAGGTGCCGGGAACAATTCAGGACGACGCCGACGATGTCGAACAAAAGGGACTGCCCGACGCGGCCGTGTTTGATGAGGCGGGCTGGGCCGTGCTCTTCGAATGCAAGGTCCAGGCGAAGACCAGCACCAGCCAATTGAAGCGGCACCGGGCGACTGCGAAACGCAACGGTTTCGAGTCTCCTTGGATCGTCGTGATCTCCGTGGACGAGCTAACTCAAACGCTGCCGGAAAAGACGCTGTGCAAGACATGGCGGGACGTCTACGTCTGGTTTAATGGTCGCGCCGCCTCGTCGTATTGGGCGAGGCAGTTGGTCGAGTACATGCAGACCTTTGAACGAAAGATGCTGGCGCGCGATTATCAAATAAGGGGGACGATCACCGTGTTCGACGGGCTACGATTCGACGACGACAACCCTTACACCTATCGTGAAGCCAAACGCCTGATTCGCCTGCTCGGCGACTTGGTTCAGGCGCGGAAAGACCTTCACAAGATCGGCGTCGATCCCAAGGGGAAGCGGCGGCCGGCGATAACGGGGAGAGGCACGGACGCCGTTTGGGATTTCCTGCCGTTGGCCGTTGCGCGGGACGCCAAGCAGTTTACCGACTACCCGCACCTGACGATGGGCATAAACCGCAAGCAGGCTGTCGCGGCGATCACCGTTCCCAACGGCGTGAAGGGCGGGTTTCGGACGAAGCTGTCATCGATTGGGTTGGATGGCTTTCTCGAATTGGTTGACCAACTCGAACAGGGACTCCGTCCGATCATCAAGCGATCCGAAGGCGCGAAGCCGATGATTTACGCAACGCAGCGACACTATCGCAGCCAGCGCTCCAGCGCCGAGATCGACGCTCGACTCGACGCCGACCTGCGGACGACCGTTCGCGGCAAGCAATCTGGCGTCAAATTCCAGCCGCAGTGGATCGAGGCGATCTACGAGCTATTGGTCAACAAACGGTCGAACATTCAGCTCGGTGTTGACGTTCAATTTTCCTATTCTTGCCCCATCGTTCGATCAGCCAAGGCCGCAACGCTGTTCGCGGATTCGTGGAAAGCGATTTCACCGCTGATCGACTTTGTTCTTGAGGAGTGAGTAGGCCCACGTCGTGGCTACGCGTCAGGCAAGTCCTCGAGGCTGCGCGACTCCACGATCTTCTGAAACTCCGTCAGAATCTCAGGGTACGTTTGAGCCAAGTACCGCACGACGCGCGCATTGTCCAACAGGCCCTTGACGTATCCCACGACGATAACGAGATTCAACACGTTCTTGCCGTGCGTTTCTTCGATCTGCTTGAAATCCGTCGTCAGCGTTTCCATTTCGCGTTCCATTCGGGCCATGTCCGCTGGCGACAGGCCATCAACGCTCTTGGGGTTTTCCTGGTCTACCAGTTGTTCGTCCGGCGTCGCCGCCACGAGGCATTTGGCGTAACCAACCGAAAAGTTGTGCGAGGCACACATTAGTTCGGCCATTTCGATTTGCCGCATTGGTTGGACCTTGCGAAGTTGTGCAAACGTCCCGGAGTTGGCACGCTTTCCGCGCAACAGCTCGACGGCTTCGGCGCAGATTCCGACTAAGAGATCGCGCTTCTTCCGAATCTTTGCGACGTCCACATCCAAGGCGCTGGCGATGTCCTGTTCCGAGACACCATTCTTGATCGCCTTCATGATCATGAAATGCTCTTGGATCGCCGTCAGACGGTTGACCTTGTGGTTGTAGGTGAAGGCCTCGTCATCGATGGCGATTAGGCACTCGACCGTTTGTATCCCAAGATCACTGAGAATCTCCAGACGAATGTGTCCATCAAGAAGCATGTACTGACTGTCCGTGTCATCCTGAGGATGAACAACAAGCGGTTCGATAATGCCGACCTCTCGAATCGACGCAGCGATTTGCCGGTACTTGAAAGTTGACCTGGTTCCCTTGGAGATCTTTTTCAAAGGCAAGATGCTGGTAACATCGATGGTCCGCACGGTCGCTTCGCAGGCAAGTTGGACACGTTTCTTCATTGCTTCGCGTCACTCCCATTCAATTCGCCAGCCAAGTACGCAGGCATAGTATCCAACGACTCGGCCCGTAGGAGATTAACGAGATTGTCGTCCTCCAAGAGCTGCCGCAATGCGGACACTACGAATAGCAACCGTGTTTCGCAGAGTTTCGACTTCTGGATAACGATACGTTGTCGGGCCGTCTCCTTCTGGTAGGTCTGGAGAAGCTTCTTCGACGATACCGCCGTGCCATTGGACTTGCGCGGCCCCCCACGTAGTGTCTTGCCGTTGGTGCGGCGCTTTTCAATCAGGCGGCGGGCGGCAAGCAACTTTTTCCCTCGCAGGTCATTCGCCTCGTATGCCTCCGTCAAGGCTCGCTGGATGTCGTGGTCATCCGACGTAGCGATCGTCACCGCGACGCTTACCGGGACTTGCCCCTTCTCGACGGCCTGTAACAGCCGCTCTTCGCCTTTCTTAATGAGCTTGATGATGCCACGCACATAGGTGACATCCAGGTCGGTCTTTTTCGCAATTTCCGCAAACGTATATCCTCGGTCTTTCAGGGATTCAATCTCATGAACCAGTTCAACACATGAATGCTGACGTCGCGCCAGATTCTCGACAAGGCTCATCAGCAGGAGCTTTTCCTTGCTGACATGAACGATGATTGCCGGGATTTCCGATTGCCCTAGCATCTCGACGGCTTCATACCGGCCTTGCCCGCAGACGAGATAGAAACGGTCGCGCCCTCCGTCTCCTTCGCTCGGTTCGGCCGGCGTCACCGTGATCGGTTTCTTCAACCCGAGCTTCGCGATGTTGCTAACGATCTGCTTGAACTTCTTCTTCCCTCTGTCGCGCGGATTGACGACCGTAATCTGCTCGAGGGGAATCATACGAATTTCGGATTCACGGTGCTCGGTCATGCGGCCACCTCGATCTTGTGACGTGCCGCCAGTGCAGCGAAGTATTCAAGATTGTCAAATTGGTACGTGTCCAAACAGGCGCCGTTCGATTCGCAGAAGAGAAGGCGCGGTGCCTCGATATCCATGATTGGCAGCAGATAATAGTCGGTCGCCTTTTCGTTAGCCGCGTCCATCCGTACCAGGATTGTGATATCTGGCGCGAACTGTTGGTCAATCGTGATGAACCACCGAAGTGATCCGGCTTGGGTCTGACGGCAGCGGGAGAGGACCATCGACGCGCTGTATTCCCCGTTGATCAGAAGAAGGTCGGTGTCGGCATCACGCGTTACAGACGCTCCCGCGGCGTCGAGTCTTGAAACGACGTCCTCAATCAAACGAGGATGCATCTCCTTCAGATGTCGATTGATTTCCACATACTCGTAGTCACGGTCGGGAACGTAGCCTGCCAGCCGGTACGCCTTGATGAGGCTTCCGAATCGTGAACGATATGTCGCCGACGTCGGAGTGCCGTCCGCCGCATCGATTAATCCGGCGGACAGGGTTGGATGCTGGTCCATCAAGACCTTCAGTTGGGCGATCATTTCGTCGTCGGTATAGCAACGGTTGCGTTCTCGAATGATTCCCTGCGCCGTATAGAACAGTTCCTGGCTCACGACGGACGCGAACGCATCGTCCTTTCTCACCCACATGTCCGGTTGGTTCTTGACTCGCCTGCCTTTTAATTTGAACGACGTTCGGTTGTAGACGTTGTTGCCGATGTACTTTTCGTTCGTAAGCACCTGGCGAACGGTGCCACGAGTCCATGCGCGGCCAAGGTCTGTCTTGATGCTCTTGGAATTCAACACGTCAGCGATTTCGCGCTCGCGCTTTCCCTCTTGCACGCCCATCTTGTAGATGTACCGCACGGCCCGAACCTCCTCGTCCGGTCCGAGCACGAGAATCACCCGATCCGTTTGCAGGCTCTTGTGCTCGCCGCGACTGAGGAGTCCCTTTTGTTCACCGGCCTGATCGATCAGCATTCGTCGCAGCCCAAACCCTGCAGGGCCGCCTTGGCGATAGCCGAGTTCGATCAACCGGCACTGCCCCTGAAACACCTTTGACGACAGTTCTCGGCTATACTCGCCGGCCATCGCCCGTTTGACGCTCTTTATGATCGTCGACGTTGGGCCGCCATCGTTCTCAAATTGCTCTGCGCAGTAGTGAACGGAGATGCCGGCGCGTTTGCACAGGTACTCGTAATAGGCGCTTTCGTCGGCATCTTGGAACCGGCCCCAGCGGCTAACGTCATAAACGAGAATCACTTCAAAGTCCGCGCTACCGGACTGCACGTCGTCGATGAGTGTTTGCAGCGCTTGGCGACCGGTGACGTTAAGTCCGCTCTTCCCCTCGTCGGCATACGTCTTCACGATGTCAAAGTTGCGCCGGCTTGCGTAGTCCCGAATTGTGTCGTCCTGGTTCGCCGTTGAATACTGCTGATGTTCTGTCGACATCCGGACATACTGAGCAGCGCGAAGTGGTTTGGCAGCAGTTTGGTTTTCGTTTGAATTCATGACAGTCGCATCACGATTTGAGCGGAGACGTACTTCCGGCCTTTACAGCATGCCAGTATGCCCCAGAGCAGTTTGATCGCAGATTCATTGCTGTTTGATTTCGGTTTGATTTCCAAGATTTTTTCAAACGAGAATCAAACCGTAGTGTCCGGGAACGCTGCCATCGATTGAGTCCGCGAGTTTTTCCATCCCGCATTCGGTGAGACGATCCCGGAGGCGCTTAGCAACGCCTCGTATAGTCGTAGCCTCCCGTTCTCCACCCCACACGTCTTCCAGAAGATCCAGGTGCGTGACGTACTGGTTGGGGCAACGAGCAATTCGAGCAAGAAAGTGGAAGAGAAGTGTGTTGCCCAGGAAGCAGTCTTGGTCACACCACCTAACCGAAAAGGTCGTGTGGTCAATCAAGGGGATCTTCTCGCCTGCATCTTCTGAAACAGCAAGAGACGAATCCGTGTGACGGAAGGTGTCGTCCAATTCTAGCGCGATCGCCAGCAACCCGATCGTCTTTTCGATCTGGGCAACGGCGGTGGCGTTCGTTTCAGCGAGTTGGCTGAGTTGTTGCTGAATCTCTCTCTTCTTTTCTGCAGTGATCATGCGGTCGTTCTCCTCTCGTTGAAATCAAATCTGCCGAACGCTTACGATGTCCAGCGAATCGCCATTATATAAAGCGGCCGGGTGTGTGCTGCTCATATTCGTGTGCTGCAAGCATCTCATTTAACCTTGCTTGCATATAGCTCCATTCCGTCTTCCCGCTGCGGGTGTGCTGCTTGCAGATACATTACGATGTGTTGGTTTCCAATGAGATATGTTGGACAAAGGCCCTGAGGAAGCAATGACTGACGTAACCAGTGACCGTTGGCTTTCCGTCGACGAAATTGCGGCATACCTAGGAGTCAAGCGATTCACCATCTACAAGTGGATCGAACGGAAGAACATGCCAGCACACAAGGTCGGGAGTCTTTGGAAGTTCCGCAAAGACGAGATCGACGAGTGGGTCCGGTCGGGTGAGGCCAGTGACGCCAACGAGCCGAGGAAGCCAAGATAGCCGTTAAGAGAGAGTTTCAGCCCGAAGAGTGCTGATCATGCCACGTAATGCACAGCAGTTCATTTCGTTTGTGGCGAGTCACTTTCGCCCAATTGAGGCGATGTGTCGTCGGCGCGTCCGCTTCTCGTCCGACGACGAGATCGTGGCTTTTCTGCGCCCATTTGAAGAGTCGGATAAAAACCTTACTCGACTGATCAGTCGCATGCGAGAAGTAGGTGTTCTCGTCGAGCTAGCTGGCGAATGGGCGCCGCCGCCTTTCCTTGCTGAATTCATGGACAAGTTGTCGCAGCGCCACGCTTTGGCCAGCCCAAGGGTAATCCACAGCTGGATAGAAACGCTCGACAAGCATGTTACGGAGTTGCTGAACCACATCGATGCGGCCAACTTCGACTTCGGCGCATTTGACGTGGACGCTGGACGGTTTCTGCTTCACGAAATCGCAGACGTATTTCAAACGATTATCAGGACCGTCCAAGACAACTGTGAACGAATCGCGACGGAGGTCACCGAATATCGAACGGTCGAAGATGTCGCGACGTTGCGCATCCGCCTCGATCGCCTGATCCACCTACACGACGAGTATCTAGAGCCTGTGATCCGGATTGTGGACATCAGTGGTGATTTCTACGCCATCACCGAGCAAATCTCCAACTGCTGTGCCCGACTGGCACTATTCGGCGACGGCAATGCCAACTCAATCGGCGATGAGGCAAGATTCATACAGAAGGAAGTTGTCTGGCTACGGCGCGTGGTCGTGCGTCGAGCCGAGGAAGCACGGCGTGAGTTGGCCCCTCTGTGCGAGGCCGCTGCTCGGGAATCTAAGATCGCCACGGGGGTCAATCGAGCGCTCGACGCGATCCGCTTGCGACGTATCAATCTTCTGGATTTGGAACAAAACCTATCGATTGTTGAAGAAAGGGATGGAACGTTGTTCAGCGACCTCGCGGTCGAACGGTTTTTGCGATTGGCGATGGAAACAAAGAGCCGCACGCCGCCGCGAATTCCAACGAAGCCACCCGAATCGCTTGCCATACCCGTGACGCCGGATGACCTGCTCGAGCGATTGGATTTGATTGATTCGATCGACGACCTGTTGGAATGGATTCTGGACTCTTGCGATGAAGTTGAACTTGATGGCGTGGTGCGGCTGTTTCACGACGTGCTGGAACTTCGACCTGATCGTACCCAGCATAGTGAGGTGCGACAGGATTACTCTCGCGGCGACTTGGCGGTGAATGCCGCGCGTTGGATCTGGAAAGGACAGGCTGATGGAAACGATGACAACACCCCTGATGACACTCGACCTTCCCGACAAACTCGCGGAAGTGTTCCGGTCACTTAGAAGCGGGAAGCACATCTGCCGAGACGATGTTGCTGACTACCGTGACTTGGAACGCAATGAAGATATGTACCGCGCCGTGTTTGAAGGATTGGGGTATGAATTGACGCATCATGGTCAGGGCTTTTACTACTTCAAAGGCGGAAACTACCTTACGACCCAGCGCCTGCAGGCGATCACGCTTTTCGTGTTAATCCTGTTTCAGGACCTTGAAGACAAGAAGTTCCAAGAGGCCGATCGCGCTTGGGAACGAAAACTACTGTCGCGTATTTTTGGCCTCACCGAATTGCCGCACTTTCAGACGTCTCAGCGTCGAAGCATGCTTTTTACGGTTGGGGTAACGCAGGAGACGTTGCACGAAAAAGTGCTTCGTCCGATGGCTCGTTACGGCATGCTAGAAATGGTCGGCTCGGATCAATTCCAGTTCCGCTCGCCGATTTATCGCTTCGTCGATCTTTGCATGCGATTCGCCGATGACGATTGGGAATCACGGTTGACGAATGGAGAAAGCGGGGACGAAAAGGGTCCGGAGGTTGTTGATGACGCGGAGTTCGCTCTGGCGGATGACGACGAAGAGATGGGGGACGTGTCATGATGGATTATGGCGTCCGCCGCCTGGTTGCGATCAATAGCGGCAACTATTCCTACGCGGACATCGACCTGAGCAAACCGGTCCACCTGGCAGCGCCAAACAACCGGGGAAAGTCGACGCTGGTCAACGCGCTTCAATTCCTCTACATCGACGACTTCAACCGCATGAAGTTCGGCCGGCGAAGCTACGACGACACGAAAGGACACTATTTTGGTGAAGATCGGTCCTACCTGATATTTGAGTGCCTGACGACGTCTGGAATTCAATGCATGTTGATTCGGGGGCTCGGCAAGCTACGTGGCGGAAGTTTTGAACGCTACGTCTACGATGGCGAGTTTCAGGAATCTGATTACACAGACGACGGCGATATTCGGGACTTCGACGACATCAGAACCCGATTAGCCGATCGGCACTTAGCCCGAGTGAAGAAGTCGGACCTCTGGCAGGTCTTGGCGGGAAGTCTGTCATCCGACGACGGCAAGGCGGTTCCGCGTCTGAATATTCTTCCCATTCGTCGGCGCGACGAATACCTGGCGTTTCGTGATGTGTTTGTGCGACTACTCTCGCTAACAAACGCAGATGCCCGCATGCTGAGGCAGTTGATCATCGAATCGCATGCCCGCGATGTCGGTGAGCGGAAGATTGACGTGGCATCGGAATACAAGGATGAGTTCGATCGGGCAGAGCGCTCCGAACAGGAACTCAACTTCGTTGGCGCCGTTGCTGCCGAAATAGACGAAGGACGGCAGCTCCGGCTGGATACCCAGGCCCTGACGGACAAGTTCTCAGCAACTGCACCAGCGATCTGGACTGACGCAAGACGGTGTCACGGGTTCATTGAAGCGGACAAAAACCGCTTAACAGCAGAATTGGCGAGCCTTGAGGGTGTGAAGAGCGAGACCCAAAGCAAGAAAGACTCCAAACTGACGCTCCGCGGGCGATTGGAGGTGACAGCAGAAGCCAAGGAAAGTGACTGGAAGGTGCTCAACGACGCGCACAAGAAATGGTCTGGTTACTCAGCAGAGTTCATCCGTGAAATGCGTGGTAATGCCGAGCGCAAGGCTGGCGAAATAGCGGAGTTGCAACGCAATCTTGATCAGGCACAAGAACTTGACTTGGAGGCGCTGCGGCGACGAATTGCGCAACTGAAGCGACAGATCGCAACCGATCGTCAAGCGTTCGAGCAATGGGAACAGACGGTTGCTGCGGAGCTTCGCCGTGCGGGTGTGTCGGAGCAAGAGATCGAGGATGCATTCCGTGTCGCGAATCCCGCCCTGTTGAAGCTGATCGTTGGTGAAACGGTGAATGTCAAGGATGCAGCGGTTTCCGTCGAGCAAATTCGCGCCACCGCGCGTCGCGTCCAAGACGACAATTATTCAGACGATGCGGTCGACGCGAATCTCGCCGAAGTTGCGGGGCCGGACCCAGCCATGCTGGCGGACGCAGAACAACTTCTTGAGCACATAGCACTCAACGAACAAGAGCTCGGTCGGCAGGATGCCTTGTTGAAGACAGCAGAAGATCAAGAGAGCGCCCGCGCGAGCTTGGCCAAAGCAAAAGAAGAATACGCCAGCCTGAATGCGGAGCTAGGCGAGCATGATGAGTACGTCAAGGCGTGGTCCGGGCGCGCAGGTTTGGAACGCGAATTGACAACGGCGAGAAAGAGACTTGAGGATATTCACCGAGAAATCACTGAGCTGGAACAGCGACTTAGAGCTTTGTCCGGTGACGAGAAACGCATCGAACGTGATCTAAACAAACTGGCGGAGCAAAAGGCGCAGTTGAGCTCGGCGGCGAAAGAGCTTAGCGAGGAAGCCCGGAGACTGGCGCTCGACCGTTTTCTTCCCGTGGCTGCCGAGAGCGACGACGACGAGGCGTCGCGACCTAAGTCGTTAACGCGACTTGTTGGAGCGGTGACGAACAAGCTCTCCGCGTTGACGGCCGATCTTCGCTTGATCGATACCAACCGCGCTCAATGCAAACGGCTCCAGGAAACCATCGCAGCCAGATCGCGGCAGTTTGAAACACAGGAGCGGTACTTTAGCGATGATGAGGAGGAGTGGCAGCTACTCGTCGAAAGCCGCGATTCGCTTCCACAGTTGGAAGAAGCGACGAAGCGAAACTGGGATTCGCTGTTTACGACGCTTGGTGCCAGGCTGAACGCCATCGTCACCGCCGTCAGTAGCATCAAAACGGCCGTGGAGAGGATTAACCGCGGGCTCAAAGCCTACCGTGTCAGCAACCTTCGCGAAGTCCACATTAGGGTCGAAGAGGAACACGACACGTTTCCAGCTGTTGAAGCACTGTCTAGCCAGGGCAGCCTGTTTCAGGATCGCGACGCGGTCGATATTGCCAAGAGGCGACTGCGACAGATGATCGATCGAAATGAGATGATCGAGCTGGAGTCTTTGTTCGAACTGCGTATCCAAATTGAAGAAGCGGACGGAACATCACATCAAGCGGCTTCGCTTGACGAGATCGGCAGCACGGGTACGGGAATGACCGCCAAGGCAATGATCTTTGTGCAATTGGTTCGAGCAATCGCCGCCAACGATAAGTACCGATTGCATTTCTATATCGACGGCCTCGGCGAACTCGATGACCACAATCTTGAGGCGACAGCGGGAATGGCGGTGTCGAAAGGCATCATTCCGATCACCGCCGATCCGCGATTGCACCTCGAACCGCTCGCTCATCCTGAAGTAACGGTCTACAGCTTGGGCCAATCAGCGGACGGTCGTTTCTTCATTGATGCCTACAAGACCTACCATGCGCGGCGGCGAACGGAGGTGATGGAATCCACCCGTGACTGAGACGCAACGACGATTCCTACGAAACCTCCGCGACGCCCAGCCGTCAGGCCTGCGGCGGTCGTCGATTCCCAAGAGCTGTGCCAACCTGGTTCAGGAGTTAGAGGTCTGCGGAGCCATCGAATTCAGGCCATCAAAGGCTGGCCGAGGGGTCGTTCTGTGCATCGTTTCTGACGAGGCCTTTTGCAGCTTTGTTATGGCTCGTTTGCCACAAGGTTTGGATGTCGATATGTCGGCTATCACGGATCGCGCATCTGCGGTGATCATGTTGGCCGACGCCAAAGCAGTCCGTCAGGCTGTCGGCCAAGGAATCTTCATTCGCTCCGCGAAGCCGGATATTGAAATCCGTTCAGCCGATGGAGAGATCGTGATTCCCGTGAGTGAGTTGACTGCGAGTGCCGGTGGAAGTGGCGTCCAACTGTCGGCCGAGAAGACATGGACATTTGTCGGTGACGTCGCTGTCATCGAAAACGCGGATGCGTTTTGGCGCTTTGAACTTGTAATGCCGCAAGTAGATTTGGCCGTTCTCTCTGGCGGCAACATGTCTACCCGCCTTGTCCAGTGGCTAGGGTCACCGGAGATGGCCCGATGCCGCATCGTTCATTGGGGTGACTATGACCCGGTGGGCGTTTACCAGTACGTGCGGTTGCTTGATGCATGTTCCGGTCGCGTCGAGGCGTTTGCCCCACCGGAAGTTGATGAATTATTGCCAAAGTGCGGAAAGCGAAGGCTCGTTACGCGCCAACCAAAGTACCTTGACCGGATTCGGGAACATGCGGCTGACCCGTTTGTGCATCGGATGATTGAACTCTTCGACAAGCATCGACGCGGTCTCGAGCAGGAGGCTTTGCTTCATCCCACGGTGGCAGAGGTTGAGTAGGTTCGGGCGGAACTGCAGTTCGACGATCGGTGGCAATCGCCGTGGGCCTAGCAGACGAGTGGTCGTCAACAATTGCCGAACGTGTTGTGGGTAGCGGACGAGGTGGAGCACGGTACGTTTCACGTCGCCAACGGCCAACAGTTCTCAGGCTTCGGCGTTTTCGACGAATCGAGGGTCTTCGACTCCTAACTTAAGCTTCCATTCCATCACTGAGCAGTAGAGCACGGGCACGACCAGCATTGTCATGATCTCGATCAGCATGCCGCCGAAGCTTGGGATGGCCATCGGCACCATAATGTCCGAGCCACGGCCAGTGGATGTTAGCACGGGAATCAGCGCAAGGATGGTTGTGGCCGTGGTCATCAAACAAGGTCGGACCCGGCGGAGGCCCGCGGCGAGGGTAGCGTCTCGCGCTTCTGTGGCGGAACTAATACGACGCTGGCGGAAGCTTTGGTCGAGGTAAGTCGTAATGACAACGCCGTCGTCCGTGGCGATCCCAAATAGTGCCAAGAAACCAACCCACACAGCGACGCTCAGGTTGATTTGGTGGACCTGGAAGAGCGTTCGCATGTCCGTATCGAACAAGTTGAAGCCCATGAACCACGATTGGCCGTAGAGCCACAGCATGAGGAATCCGCCGGACCAGGCGATTAGGATGCCGCTGAATACGAGTGATGTTGTGATGACGGATCGGAATTGGAAATAGAGAATCAGGAAGATGACGAACAACGCCAGTGGTAAAACGATCATCAGTGTCTTCTGGGATCGAACCTGGTTCTCGTAGCTGCCAGCGAATTTGTAGCTGACGCCATCCGGCAGCACGAGTTCGCCGCTGTTGATTTTGTCCTTCAAGAATCGCTGACATTCTTCCACAACGTCCACTTCGGCGTTGCCCGGCTTCATATCGAACAAGACGTAGCCGAGCAGGAATGTGTCTTCGCTCTTGATGACTTGCGGGCCACGGATGTAACGAACTTCAGCAAGCTGTTCGAGCGGAATCTGTTGACCGGTGGGCGTAGGCACCAATATGCGGCCCAGCGTTTCGACTTCGTCCCGCAACTCGCGGGCATAACGTACTCGGACCGGGTAACGTTCGCGGCCTTCCACGGTTGTCGTTACCCGCCGTCCGCCGATGGCGACTTCGATCACGTCCTGCACGGCACGAATGTGCAGGCCGTAGCGCTTGATGGCGTCGCGGTCGATGTCGATTTCCAGGTACGGCTTGCCGACAATGCGGTCGGCGATCACCGCTGATGCTTCGACGGACGGCACTTCTTTCAAGAGTCCTTCGATCTCCAACGCGACTCGCTCGATCGTCTCCAGATCCGGACCTTTGATCTTCAGCCCCATCGGCGCACGCATGCCGCTTTGCAGCATGACGATTCGTGCGGCGATCGGCTGCAGTTTCGGAGCCGACGTTGTGCCAGGCAGTTCCGCCGCTGCCGTGATTTCTTTCCAGATGTCGTCCGGCGTGCGGATGTGATCGCGCCATTGGCGAAACGGACGACCGTCAGGGG
>CALBSZ010000307.1 GCA_937967665.1 uncultured Planctomycetaceae bacterium | reverse complement strand
AAACCGGCGAGGACTAGAAAACACCGCAAATGGAAGGCCCACATTCTAAAGACTCTGGGCAAATGAGCCAAGGCGAGTGACAGCGACCAACATAACCTCATATAACCTTAATAAAACACATTGCGCGTGGCTACCACGCGGCTGCCCCACCGCTCGCCGGCCGCATTGCTGTTCAGCAGGCTTCGACCGGCGATGTCGCCTACATCTGTTCGACAAGTTTCAGGCAGACGGCGCGAACGTCGTTAGGATTTGCGTTGGGGTTCTGTTGCCGCGCCTGCCCAATGATCGCGCCCACAGCCTTGAGTTTTCCATTCTTAAGGTCCTCCACGATCTGAGGATTCTTGGCCAGCAACGCCTGGCACAGGGATTCCAGCTCGCCCGCATCCACTTTTTCGATTCCCAAGGACTTCATCGCCTCCCGAGCCGAACACGACTTCGCCAGCATCTCGGCAAAAACATCCTTGGCTCGCGTAGAATCGAGCTCGGACTGCAGCAGCTTCAACAGCTCGGCCAACCGGTCGCTCGTGACCGGGAAGTCCTCGATACCAATCTCCATTTCCTTGAGGTTTCGCAACACTCCCTGCTGGATCCAGTTGCTGGCCAGTTTGCCGTCGCCGCACTTGTCGGCCACGTCCATGTAATAGTTCGCTACGGCTCGACCCTGGTTCACAATGACGTCGGCATCATACGCATCGATCTTGTATTGCGTGGCAAGTCGGGTGCGCAGAGCCGCGGGCAATTCGCACAATGCGCCGCGCACCCGTTCCACGTCGGCGGGTGTTACTACGACGGGCATCAAGTCGGGATCCGGGAAATAGCGATAGTCGGCGGAATCTTCCTTCTCGCGCTGCAACCTGGTGACTTCGTTCTGGTCGTCCCAGCCACGCGTGGTCTTTTCTCCTTCACCAGGGCCAAGCTCAATCCGCTTCTCCTGCCAGATCCGCCATTGGCGCTGCGCCTCGAATTCCAGTGCCCGTTCGACGGCGCGAAAGCTGTTCATGTTCTTGATTTCCACAATCGGCGTGGCCTTCTTCCCCTCCGCCGTGTCGACGTGCAGGTTGATGTTCGCATCGACGCGCAAACTCCCCTCTTGCATGTTGCAATCCGAAACGTCGATGTAACCCAGCAACAATTTCAGTTCGTCCAGGTACGCCCGCGCTTCCGCGGCGGAACGCATGTCGGGTTCGCTGACGATTTCCAGCAACGGCGTACCGGTACGGTTCAAGTCGATACGGCTATCCGCCTTGCCGGCCGCCTCGTCATGCATGCTCTTGCCCGCGTCCTCTTCCAGATGGGCGCGAATGATGCCAACCTTCTTGGAAGGGAACTCGCCGCGCGGATGACTGATCGCCAGAAATCCGTGCTGCGACATCGGCAGATCGAACTGGCTGATCTGATATCCCTTGGGCAAATCGGGATAGTAGTATTGCTTGCGATCCCATTTCGTAAACTCGGGGATCTCGCAATTCAAAGCCACGGCCGTCCGCAACGATAAAGCAAACGCTTCGCGATTCATTACCGGCAGCGCTCCGGGCGATCCAGTACACACGGGACAAGTCTGTGTGTTGGGCGGCTGACCGAATTGCGTACTGCAGCGACAGAACAGCTTGGACTTCGTCTTCAACTGCACGTGCACTTCCAAGCCAATGATGATGTCGAAGGTTTCGGTCATGGTAGCGGGTAGCGGTTAGCAGGTAAGGCTAGCGGGTTGTAGTTCCGCGACTCCGTTCGCGGAACCCCGCGAACGGAGTCGCGGAACGACGACCGGGAAGTCGGCTTTTGTCTGCCACTTCCCTAACTGGACACGCCAACTTTGCGGCAATCCGCAAAAATACCAGCACGCAGCGCCAGCAAGTGAGCCATACAAGTACGCAGCGCGAACAAGTGTGTCTGGACGTAACTGACCCACTCGCTTGCGCTTCGAGCTTGTATGAGAACGAAACATGGCGATGTCCAACTAAGACTCGAGATTCGACAACATGGCTCATTGTATGGAACTCGGCTTTCGGGTGTGCCAATCGGTGGCTTGTTGAAACATGTGCGCCGCGCGGAACAGCCGTTCTTCTTCGAGCGGCGGAGTTTGCAACTGCAATCCAATCGGAAGCCCTTCCGACGTCAACCCACAGGGAACGGAAATGCCGCCGATACCGGCCAGATTGGCGCTGACCGTGTACAAGTCGCCCAGGTACATCGACAGCGGATCATCGGCTTTCTCCCCGATCGGAAACGCCGGTGTCGGAGTCGTGGGGCCGATGATCAGGTCCACTTCCTGGAAAACGCGGTCGTAATCCTGCCGGATCAACCGCCGCACCTTCAGCGCCTTCAAATAGTAAGCGTCGTAGTAACCGGCGCTGAGCGCATACGTGCCCAGCATAATGCGCCGTTGCACTTCCGGCCCGAAAGCTTCCGAACGCGACTGGCGATACATCCGCACCAGGGGACTATCGAGTCGCCGGAGTCCTTCCTGGTCGCCGCAGGCTGCCAGCGTCTTTTTCTCCCGTTCCCATTCAGCCAGCATTTCGGTGACGTCGGTGCGATAGCCGTAATGGGCACTATCATAACGAGCCAGGTTGCTGGAGGCTTCGCTTGGCGCGATCACGTAGTAGACCGCGATGCCGTACTTGCTGTGCGGCAACGACACGTTTTGCACTGTCGCCCCCAGCGATTCATATACACGCACCGCCTCGCGAACCGCCGTTTCGATCTCCCCGTCCAAACCGTCGCCGAAGTGCTCCTTCACCAATCCCAGCCGCAATCCTGACAGCGGCTGCGTAACCGTTTGCGAATAGCGAGGAACCGGCGCGGCGGCCGAAGTGGAATCGTTGCCATCGTGTCCGGCCATGACTTCCAGCAACAGCGCCGCGTCTTCCGCTGTCTGCGCCAGCGGCCCCACCTGGTCCAGGCTGCTGGCGAAGGCAATCAAGCCATAGCGACTGACTCTTCCATACGTCGGCTTCATGCCGGTAATCCCGCACAATGCCGCGGGCTGGCGGATGGATCCGCCCGTATCCGTTCCCACGGACAGCGGCGCCATCCGCGCTGCGACGGCAGCCGCCGATCCGCCACTCGAACCGCCCGGAATACAGTCCGTGTTCCACGGGTTCCGAGTGGCCATGAACGCGGAGTTCTCGTTGCTGCCACCCATGGCAAATTCATCCATGTTGGTTTTGCCAATGATGATGGCGTCCGCCTGGCGAAGCTTTTCAATGACCGTCGCGGTGTACGGCGGACGATAGTTTTCCAACATCTTCGAAGCACAGGTCGTCAGTTCCCCCTGCATGCAGAGGATATCTTTGACCGCTACCGGAACGCCGGCCAGGGCGCCCACCGGTTCGCCGGCGGTTCGTCGCCGGTCCACGTCGCGCGCTTCCTGCAGCGCTTCGTCCGCACGCAATCGCAGGAAGGCCTGGATCGATTGATCCAGCGACGGGATCTGGTCAAGATAGGCGCGCGTCACTTCCTCGGACGACACGCGTTTCGCATTCAGCTCTCGCAATAACTCAGTAGCGGTGGAATCTGTGAGCGACATTGGATTTCGTGACTGAAGCCGCGAAACTTCAGGATGAGGACCAGAGCCTGACGACGAGGGTAGCACTTTCGATCACCGTCTGGCGAACCTAATCGCCCAAGACGGCGGGTACGCGATAGCACTCCTCGTCGCGTTTAGGAGCATTCGACAAGGCCAGGTCACGATTGAGACTTGGCCGAACTTCGTCGGCAGCGAAGACATTGTGCACTTCGATCGCATGGGCCATCGGTTCCACGTCGTCCGTATTCAATTCGGACAACTGGTCCACGTAGCCCACGATGCCGTTCAGCTGGACGGTCATCCGATCGAGTTCGTCGGGTGTTAACCGCAAGCGAGCGAGTAGCGATACTTTTTCGACGTCGGCACGGCTGAGACTCATCAGTCCGCCGCTTTTCCGGAAATGTCGAACGGCTTGCTGACGACCTTCTTTCGCACCGCCCCACTGCGAATGCACTGGGCACAAACCCGCAGGTAGCGGTTCGTGCCGTCTGCCAGCGTCGCCTTGACGCGTTGCAGGTTGGGCTTGAAACGGCGGCGGGTAATCCCGGTCACTTTCGTACCGACCCCCCCCAGGTATTTCGCCTTACCACGAGTCTCGACCGAATTCCCGACTTGCGACCCTTTGTTACAAATTTCACATACTCGTGCCATTGCCGTATCCTCAGAATATTATTGTGTTGCTAATTTGTGCGTGGTGGGCGATGCTATGTACTTTGAATCCCACAGTATACCGGCTGCAGCGGGTGTCGCAACTGCAAACCCGGCCCGCCTGCCTGCCCAAACGTCCATCCTTTCAACGCCACGGAACCCGCCATGCCTACGTTCTTCCTGCTTGCCCTCGCGACATTTTCCGCCCAGCCGATCGACACGGGCGATTTCGTTTCCTATCGGGGCGAAATGATCGCCAAACGAGGAAATCCCGCCGAAACGCGAAAAACGTTCACCTTCACGCTGATTTTCGAACGCGTGGATCAAGCCGGCGCCACCCTCTGCTGGACCGTGGCGGAAGAGGGCCAAGGGACCTGGCCGTGGCCCCAGCATTTTGGGCGTGTCAAGCTGGATCGCCACTGGCGCACTGCCAGCGAAAGCGCGCCGTCCTTGCTTTACCAGCACGAGGCCGGCCTCTCCCCCGTCCGCATCCCCCTGCCACTGGCAGACTGGTCGATCGACGCGGTCGGAAAGACCTGGTCCGCCAAGGGCCTGGATTTCGAAGTGACCGGCGACGAACCGATCGGCAACGCCGACTGCTGGAAAGTGGAAGCCCGCAACGCCTACGGACTCAAACGCATCGCCTGGCATCAGAAGGACACGCCCCTGCTGGCGACGCTCGCCGAAACGGTGTTCCTCGGCGCCGGCAAGGAACATGCCTTGCGCTACGAAGTGCAACTTCGGAAGAAGCTGACGCCAGCCGAACTCGACGCCGCCGTCCAGAATGTTAACGACCTCGTAAAAGTCCGCGAGCAACTTGGTTACAAGCCGCTTTCCAAAGAGACCAACTGGTCCGACCAGCAATTGGACATCCTCCGCGCGGGAGTGGACGCGCTGGCCAGTGATCGAGACGACGCGCTGCCGCCCCTCAAGAAGGTCATCCAGGAAGTCGAAACCGATCTGAAGCAAAGCTCGAACCGGTCGCGCAGCCTGGCCGCCAATCGCAATCGCTTGACTGCGGCACAGATCGGACAGTTGAAGCTGCATACGCTGGGGGAGGAACCGGCCACGATGAAGGACCTGCTGGCCGCGGTGACCGTCTTGCACTTCTGGGAATACCAGGACGCGCCGCTCGAGCAACCGTATGGCCAGGTCGGCTACCTGGACTTCCTGTTCCGGCAGCACGACCCTGACCGCGTGCGCATCTATGGAGTGAGTGCCGATCCCCGATTAGCAGATCCCGCCACGCGCCGAGCATCCATTGTCTCGGCAAAAAAACTGAAAGCATTCATGAACCTGGGCTACCCGGTCCTGCTGGACGACGGCAGCGTGCTGAAAACCTTCGGCGATCCCCGCGCGACCGGCGCTAAATTGCCGCTGTTCGTCGTGCTCGACGGCCAGGGTAACCTGATCCACTATCACATTGGCAGTTACGAAGTGGATCAGCGCAGCGGCCTGAAGGAATTGCAGGAAGTCATTCAGAAGGCTTTGGAAACTGGCGAGTGATCGCCAGGACTTCGTCCAGGATGCGTGGATTGGCAGCAATGCCTTCGCGGCTGTAGATCGTCGGCGCGCCCTGCCAGTCTACAAAGGCACCACCCGCTTCCTCCATCACCGGCAGCAGGGCCGCCGCGTCCCACACGTTCATCTCAGGGTCCACCATGACGTCCGCGCGTCCGGTGGCAATCAGCAGGTAGCCGTAGCCGTCGCCCCAGGTCCGCGTGATGTAAGCTGCCTTCTCCAATTGCTTGTAGGCCGCCGTCGCGCCACGCTGATCGAACGAGTCCACTTGCGACGTCAAGAAGACGCCGTCCCGTAACTTTGCGCGGTCGGAAACACAAGCCGGTCTGGGAGCCGCGTCGCCAATCACCTGCCAGGCCCCCTGCCCTGCCGCCGCATAAACACACTCGTCCAGGCCGGGAATACGAATCACGCCCATGATGCTGCGTCCCGCGTACTCCAAGCCAATCAACGTCGCATAGATGGGA
>CALBSZ010000306.1 GCA_937967665.1 uncultured Planctomycetaceae bacterium | reverse complement strand
ACCCCACAGAACCTTGGATTCCGGAGGCTCGCTTCACTCGACCCCGGCCACCCATGACAACAACGCGACATTTAAAACAAACCCTAGACCTCACTGGGTTTCGGGCAGACGAAACCGGTGCGGTATTCACGCGTAACCATTTCCGTTGCCGCGGCGTTTTCTGGAAACACTTCCTGCTCAGGATCGAACTTCAACAGCGGTCCCATGGCCAACGGGTACTTGGCCAGGTCGACGCCGTTGTCTTCCAGGTGGCGCACGGTACGCTGCAAGGTCGCTTCGTTATCGTCCAGGCTCTCTACTTTTGCCAGCACGTCGGAGGCTTCCTTGACGGAGACTTTGTTGTCTTCGCCCAGGTAGTAGGAAATGTTGCCGAGGTGGCTTACCGCGGCCGACAGATGACCTTCGCGCACGTCGGCGTTCAAGTCGTCTACCTTGCGGCTTTCGCAAGCATCCAGGAAGTTGCCAAAGTGGTTGCCGCCTCCGCCAAAGGTTTTGATCTTCTCGAAGTTCTTGTTGTAGGCGACGCAACTGGTATAGCTGGTCTGCACCAGGTAACCATCGCTGCCGTAGAACACGACACCAATCTTGTTCCCGCTGGAACTGCCGAACAATCGATTCAATTCGTCGTCCGCTGAAGGCTTGATTTCCAGGCCGCGGGTTTCGAAGACGATGCACTTGTCGCCGTAATCGTAGATGGACACTTCGGTATTCCCGGTATCGCCGGCGTCCACATAATTCGGGTCCTTGCGTTCCGCCTGGTAGCCTAGTCGACCGCCGTAGCAGATGACGCTTTGCGGATGCGTGTCGACACCCAGTCCCCAGCGTGCGATATCGGTTTGATGCGGTCCCTGATTGCCCAGGTCGCCGTTGCCGTAGAGTCGCTGCCAGTGCCAGTCGTAATGGAAACGCTCGCGCGTCACTTTGGGATTCGTGTATTCCGCCGGCCCGCTCCAGAGATTGAAGTCGACACTGCTGGGAATCGGGTAATCGCCGAGAGGCCCGATCGACTTGCGGCGCTTGTAGCAGAGTCCTCGGGCGAACTTCACTTCGCCGATCCCGCCACTGTTTATGAAGGCCACCGCCTGGTGAATGGCGGCGCTGGACCGGCACTGGGTCCCGACCTGACAGATCTTGTTGTATTTGCGCGCGGCGGCGATCAGGGCCGAGCCTTCCATGATGTTATGACTCACCGGCTTCTCGATGTAGCAGTCCTTGCCCGCTTGCATCGCCCAGACGCCTGCCAAGGCGTGCCAGTGGTTCGGTGTCGCGGTGCTCATCGCATCCACCGACTTGTCGTCAAAGGCCTTTCGCATGTCGGTGACAAACTGTGGGCGAATCTTCTGCGACTTCGCGATCGCGTCGCAGCGGGAATTACCCGCCTTTTCGTCCACGTCCACCACGTACAGGATCGTCGTCCGGGAATCGCCGAGCCAGCCGCCGATGTGGCTGCCGCCACGGCCGCCGGCGCCGACCACGGCCATACCGATTTGCGAATTCGGGGATTGTCCCAGGGAAACGTACGGAGCGGCAGCCATCGCGGCACTCGCGGCAGCGGCTGATTTGACGAAATCTCGACGCGACAAACGACTCATAGCAGGAACTCCATTTTGAATTGGCTTGCGGTAGGGTTGCGAGGCAGGATGCTGCGAAACCGTCTATTTTAAGATCCCGATTCGCCGAACGAAATAAGTCACTCCGCGGTTTCGGGGAAAATGTGGATGAAAAATCGTTAGCGGATTCCGGCCAAACCGCGACCGGTTCCCTCGTGGTTTGCCGACCAGGCCGGGTTGTTCTTCCTCGAATCCAGCATTTTCTGGCGTCGCCAGCCGAATGCAACTTCACTAGAATGTGGGCCAGATGATGTCGGACAGCAATCTCTTAACGGCGTCGGTGACGGAACGGCTCAAGGACTTGCCACGTCACCTGGAAACGCAGGATGACTTCGCCGACGTGCTGGCCGCGCTCGCAGAAGGGAACTCGGCCACCTGCGATGGAGTCTGGGGATCGTCCTGCGCGCTGCTGGCTGCCAGCCTGGCCCATCACGCAGCGGGGCCGCGGGTCGTCTTGCTGCTCCACCCGCAGGGGACCGACTGTTTGCTGAGCTACGTGGCGCTGTCCTCCGACCGCCACGTGCTCCGTTTTCCCGCCTGGGAGTCCGACCCAGGCGAACACCTGATCGACGACGACCTCTACGCCGACCGGCTGCGGGTTCTGAAGCTGCTGCACGATGCCCGACAAAACTCGCCCGATCTCCCTTTGGAAAGCCAGCTGGCCGAGTCGAGACGCTGGGCGCCGATCATCGTCACCAGTATTCAGAGCTTGCTGCAACCGAGCCCCGAGCCCGCCGCGGTGCAGCAGAATACGAAGCGCATCCACGTCGGCGACAACCATGATATCGACAATCTGATGAAGTGGCTGGTCAGCAACCGCTTCCACAGCACGACGGCGGTTGAGTTGCCCGGCGAATTCTCCTCGCGAGGCGGTATCCTGGACATCTTTGCTCCGGATTGGGATCAACCGGTGCGTGTCGAGTTTTTTGGCGACGAGATCGAATCGCTGCGGCGTTTTGATATCGCCTCGCAACGCAGCCTGGAACGATTGCAGGCCGTCGATATCACGATGCTCCGCCCGACACCGCACGACTGCAGCCTGTTTGCCGAACACTTACCCAACGACGCGCGGGTCCTGCTGCTGGAACCAAACCAGATTCAGGACGAGGGCAAACAGTATCTCTCGCAGGCGGAAGACTTGAGACAGTTTCATAACGTCGCCAAGGTGCTGTCGGCACTTTCGCGATTTCCATCGGTTTCGGCGGCGGGCATCGGCCAGGGTATGCTCGGCGCCAATGCCCACTTGCGGATGGAATCGGTGGAACGATTCAGCGGAGAAGTCGGTAAAGTTCGCGGCGAGTTGGATCGGGTTGGCGAGGGGCACGAAGTCTTCGTGATTGCGCCCACCGACGGCGAACTGGAACGGTTGGCGGAACTGTTCAAAGACACTCGCCTGGCCGCCCGCGGGCAACTGAACTACGCCGTGGGGGACCTTACCGCCGGCTTATGCCTGACCGCCACGAAGACACTGGTGCTGTCCGCCAACGACCTGTTCCTCCGCGGCGGCCTGCGGCGCATGGCACGGCGCCGCCAGGGGAAGGCGATCGATAGTTTTCTGGATTTGCGAGAAGGGGACCTGGTGGTCCATCTGTCGCATGGCATCGGTCGCTATCGCGGACTGAAATTGCTGGACAAGGACCGGCACGTCGAAGAGCATCTTGAGATTGAATTCCACGGCGGCACCAAGGTCTATGTCCCGGCCACCAAGATCGAACTCGTGCAAAAATACGTCGGCGGGGCGCGGGCACGGCCCGCCTTGGCGCGGATCGGCGGCAAGTCGTGGGTGCGGCAAAAGCAGGCGGCGGAAGCGGCCGTGGTCGACCTGGCGGCGGAAATGCTGGACGTGCAGGCCGAACGGGCGACACGTCCCGGGATTGCGTTCGCCGTCGATTCCGAATGGCAGCGGGAATTCGACGCTTCGTTTCCCTACCAGGAAACGCCCGACCAGCTGAGCGCCATCGCCGCCATCAAGCAAGATATGGGGCAGGCCCGCCCCATGGATCGGCTTATCTGCGGCGACGTCGGTTTCGGCAAGACCGAACTCGCCATGCGCGCCGCGTTCAAGGCGGTCGACAACGGCTATCAGGTGGCCGTGCTGACGCCGACCACGATCCTGGCGGAACAGCACTATCACACGTTCCGCGCGAGGATGTCTGAGTTCCCCGTCGACATTGCGAGACTGAGCCGCTTCTGCAGCGCGAAAGAACAGAAAGAGATCATCGCCGGGCTGGCCTCGGGACGCGTGGACGTGGTGATCGGCACCCATCGCCTGGCATCGCAGGACGTCGCGTTCGACAACTTGGGCCTGCTGATCATCGACGAGGAACAGCGTTTCGGCGTGGAGGTGAAAGACCGATTGAAGTCGCTGCGAACGACTGTCGACGTGTTGACGCTCAGCGCTACCCCAATTCCGCGCACGCTGCATATGTCGCTGGTGGGCGTGAGAAACATTTCGAACCTGGAAACGCCGCCTGCCGATCGCTTATCGGTGGAAACGCGGATGACCCGCTGGGACGAAGATCTCATCCGGCATGCAGTGCTGCGCGAATTGAACCGCGGCGGACAGATCTTCTTCGTGCACAATCGCGTGCAGGACATCCGCCTGATCGAACACAAGTTGCAACACATTGTTCCCGAGGCACGATTGCGGATCGCTCACGGCCAGATGCCCGAACGTGATTTGGAACAGGTGATGATCGACTTTGTCAATCACAAATTCGATTTGCTGCTGGCCACGACCATTGTGGAAAGCGGCCTGGACATTCCCAATGCCAATACGATTTTCATTCACGAAGCCGACCGCTACGGCCTGGCCGACATGCACCAGCTGCGAGGCCGGGTGGGGCGCTACAAACACCGCGCCTACTGCTATCTGCTGATCGAATCGCACAAGCACATCACGCCGCTGGCAGCCAAGCGTTTGCGAGCCATTGAAGAATACAGCGAAATGGGCGCCGGTTTTGCTATCGCCATGCGGGATCTGGAAATCCGCGGAGCGGGAAATATTTTGGGGACACAACAGAGCGGGCACATCGCCACGGTCGGCTATGAACTGAACGATTGGCTGAACCAGTGCCAAATTTTCGA
>CALBSZ010000305.1 GCA_937967665.1 uncultured Planctomycetaceae bacterium | reverse complement strand
TATCATGTGGCCGTGTTTTACGACGGCAGCGTGGACCTGGGGGGTTTCGAATTCTACGTGGACGGGGTGCACGATCCCAAGTCCGTGACGGCAAACACAGCCATCACGACGGCAGCGGGCGCGGATGTTGTCATTGGCGCGGACCGCGTGACGAACACGACGCGGGATTTCAACGGCAGTCTCGATGACGCCGCGATCTGGGACCGCGCGCTGAGCGCTGAGGAACTCGCGCTGATCTATAACGGCGGTGCCGGCCGGACGGTTGGCGCGCTGACGGATACAGCCACGATTGCGATTGAAATCGACAACGCGCCCCAAGCGGAAGACGATGACTACGGCACGATCACCGAAGAGGATACGCTGTCGATCGCCGCGCCGGGCCTGTTTGTGAACGACCCGCCGTTCACGACAGACGCCAGTCTGAATTACGTGGCGTCCGACGACGACGGCGCGAACGCTACTTGGGAGAATACCGGGAGCACCGGCGGATTCAATATCAACGGTTTGAGCGGCGTGACTCACAACCCGGCACCAGCCACGTCGTTCCCCGGCATCACGGCGACCTACGATTTCGACGGGACGGGCGGCGGCAACCTGGCCACTCTCAACGGCCAGGGGGATAACGCGGCGGTAACGCTGGAAACCTGGATTCGCCCGGCCGACTTGACCGGCGATGAATTCATTTTCGAGACGGGGGGCGGCAACGGTTTTGGCATCTACCTGGGCGGCGGGAACGACGCCACGTATGCGGGCATCGCCGATTCGGCGATCCTGCTGTCGGCATCGAACAACGCCAACAATCGAGTCGCCGTGGCGTACGACGTGGCGACCGACTTGCACCATGTGCTGCCGGCGCCCGGCGACCTCAGCGAATTCATTCAGGTGGTCGCAGTGCTTGACCCGAGTACGGATGTTTTGGAACTCTATCTGAACGGCCAATTCGTCGCCGACAATCAAGGTAACGGTCATCCGGCTCCCGGTCTGCAAACGGATGCCAACACGGGCAACCTGAGCGACTGGAGCGGTGGGGACAATGCGGGCATCGGCACGCGCGGTCAGAACAACGCCGGCGGCATTGGCGGTGGGTCGTCGGGCTATTCGAATTACGCAGGCCAAATGGCGATCTTTCGCCTCTACGGCAGTGCACTCTCCGCCGCCGAAGTTCGCAACAATTTAGAGGTGATCGCCGTGAATAGTGGGCAGGATATCGATGGGACATCACTGACGTTCACGCAGATCAACGGCATGCCCTACACCGCCGGCGCTGTGTTTGCCTTGCCTTCGGGGGCCGAGGTGACCATCAGTGCGGACGGCAGCCTGTCTTACGATCCGACCGTCGGCATGGATCCGGGCGAAGTTCGCAATGAAGCCTTCACGTATACGGTGAGCGACGGCGTACTGTCCGCGACGGCGAACGTCACCGTGACGGTGTTGGGAGTCAATGACGCGCCGGTAATCTCGGTGCCGCTGGCGCAGACTGTTGATGAGGGTTCGACGTTGGTCTTCAGTGGTGCCAATGCCATTACGATTGCCGATAGCGACGTGGCCGCGGCAGCCGGCGGTGAACTGGTGGTAACGATGTCGGTGAAGCAGGGGACGCTGACCCTTGCCGGCACGGCGAATTTGAGTAACGTGACCGGGGATGGGACGAGTAGCCTCGGGTTCCAGGGTTTGCCGGCCGATATCGACAACGCACTCGACGGTCTCGTCTACACGCCTGATGCATTCTCACTGGGCCCGGATACCGTGACGATCACGACGTCGGATCAGGCATTTGCAAGTACTTTCACGCCGGGGCTGCAGGGAGCCTGGCAATTCAATGGCGACGCCAGCGATTCGACGCCGAACGGACGCGATGGTTCGCTGAACGGCGGCGCCTCCTTTGCCGCGGGGCAGTTTGATGAAGCGATTTCCCTGGACGGCGCGGGGGACTACGTGACCGTTACCGGCTATAAGGGCGTTACCGGCGCGGACGCGCGGACGATGTCCGCCTGGATCAATACCAGCAACGGCGGTGACGAAGGGATCATGTCCTGGGGAAACAATTCGGCAAGCGACAAGTGGGTCTGGCGGATGGCGAATGGGCACCTGCGCGTGGAAGTGAATGGCGGCGGCGTCGAGAGTACCGTGAGCGTGGACGACGGCAGCTGGCATCACGTGGCCGTGGTGTATGACGGCAGCGGAAACCTGGGTGGTGTCGAGTTCTATGTGGACGGAGTGCACGATCCCAAGTCCGTGACCGCGAACACGGCCATCACGACGGCAGCGGGCGCCGACGTCGTCATTGGCGCGGACCGCGTGACCAATACGACGCGGGATTTCAACGGCAGCATCGACGACGCGGCGATTTGGGACCGGGCATTGACCGCCGAGGAACTCGCCGCGATCTACCACAGCGGCACCGGCAGGACCGTCGGCGAGCTTACCGACAACAACTCGCTTGTCATCGAAATTGACAACATTCCCTCGGCAACGGACGACGATTACGGCACGATCACTGAAGACGACTTGCTGACCGTGGCCGCGCCCGGAGTCCTTGTCAACGATCCTCCGTTTACTACCGGAGCCAGTTTGAACTACGTGGCCTCGGACGACGACGGCGCGAACGCGACGTGGGAAAACACGGGGAGCACGGCCGGATTCAACATAACTGGATTGAGTGGTGTGAGCTTCAACCCGGCGCCGGCCATGTCGTTCCCCGGCATCACGGCGAGTTACGATTTTGACGGAACCGGCGGCGGCGATCTCGCCACGCTCAACGGCCAGGGGGACGGCGCGGCCGTGACTCTGGAAACGTGGATTCGCCCGGCGGACTTGTCTGGCGACGAATACATTTTCGAAACGGGGGGCGGCAACGGTTTTGGCATCTACCTGGGCGGCGGGAACAACGCCACCTACTCGGGAATCGCCGATTCCGCGATCCTCGTGTCGGCATCCAACAACGCCAACAATCGCGTTGCCGTGGCGTACGACCTGGCCGTGGACCCGCGCGGTGTCTTGCCGGCCGCCGGCGACATCAGCAAGTTCATTCAAGTGGTTGCCGTGCTTGATCCGGGCACCGATCTCCTGGAACTCTACTTGAACGGCCAGTTTGTTGCCGACAATCAAGGCAATGGTCATCCCGCGCCTGGACTGCTGGGGAACGCCAATACGGGCAACCTGACCGACTGGAGCGGCGGGGACAATGCCGGAATCGGCACGCGCGGTCAAAACAACGCCGGCGGTATCGGCGGCGGATCGTCGGGCTACGCGAACTAAGAAGGTCAGATGGGGATCTTTCGCCTGTACGGCAGCGCGCTGACGGCAACTGAAGTCCGCAACAACTTCGAAACCATTGCCGTGAACCGGGGCGAAGATATCGACGGTACAACGCTCACGTTCACGCAGATCAATGGCATGGCGTATACCGCTGGCGATGTCTTTACACTGCCTGCCGGGGCTGAGGTGACGATTGCCGCCGATGGGAGCCTGCAATATGATCCGGCTGGCTTGACGACGTTGAACGCGGGAGATGCTCACTCGGAATCGTTCACCTATACCGTTTCGGATGGAAGTCTCTCCGCCACGGCGACGGTGAGTGTGACCGTTTTGGGACTCAACGACGCGCCCGTTGCTACGGACAACGGCTATGACGTCGACGAAGATGACGGCAGTGCCGGTGTCGGCAACGTTATTTCCGACGATACGGGTGACGGCGTGGATTCGGATCCCGATACGGGTGATACGATTGCCAGCGTGGTCGCCGTGAACGGCGACGCGGCCAACGTGGGTACGCAGGTGACACTCGGTTCCGGGATACTGGCGAACATCGCCTCCACCGGCGCTATTGATGTCGACCCGAATGGCCAGTTTGAATCACTCGGAGTCGGCGATACGGCGGCCGATACGCTGACGTATACGATCCTGGAAACGAACCAGCTGACTACGGGCCTGGAAGGATTTTGGCGCTTTGACGATGCGGCCGGAGCAAGTTCCGCGGTGGATGCGTCCGGCAACGGCCGCAATGGCACGTTGACGGGCGGATTGTCCACAGGGAATCCCGTTGCTGGCCAGGTCCGCACGGCGATCGACTTTGATGCCACCACGGACCATGTCGAGGTTTCCGGATACAAAGGGGTTACGGGCAGCGCCGAGCGGTCCATGGTGGCGTGGGTCAAGTTCGAAGGGACCAATCCGAACCAGGGCATCATGCACTGGGGTACCAACAGCACTGGTCAGAAATGGACGTTTCGCGTTCAGGACAGCAACGGCACAGCCGGAGCCATCCGCGTGGAAGTCAACGGCGCCGCGATCGTCGGCTCGACCGACATCCGCGATGGTCAATGGCACCACGTGGCGGCTGTCTTCGAACCGGGGTCCGTTTCCGGCGGTGCCACCATACAGGACATCCGGCTGTACGTGGATGGGGAACTGGAAACCGTCAGTGCCTTCGCCGGGAATCAGAATCTGGCCATCGATACCGCGGTCGCCAACGATGTCCGGATCGGACTCGACGAAGGCACTCGAGACTGGGAAGGATTGATCGACGAACCGGCGATTTGGAGTCGAGTCGTCACGGCGGGCGAGATCGCCGCGATGTACGCCTCCGGCTTGAACGGCGACAGCATCCGCCAAACGGGAACGGGTACCGTCACATTGACCGTGCACGGCGAAAACGACGCGCCGACCGTGGCCGCCGATAGCGCCTCGGTGACCGGCAGCGAGGGCGTGATGACGAGTCACACGGGAACGTTCAACGATATTGATGCGAGTGACAACGTCACCATTACGGCCTCCGTGGGGACGGTTACCCAGACGGGGACCAACAGCGGGACCTGGATGTGGTCCTACACCCCCGCAGACGGTCCGTCGTCAGAAACGATTACCATCACCGCCACCGACGCCGGCGGTCTCACCGCCATGACGTCGTTCACGCTGAACGTGAATAATGTTCCGCCGTCCGGTTCGATCAGCGGTCCCAGCAAAGGTTCGCCCGCGGAAACGCTGCCGTTCACGTTCACGGGTACCGATGTTCCCGACGACCTGGCCGACCTGGATTGTACGGTCGATTGGGGTGACGGCATGACCGACCCGCTCGGCAACTGCTCCACTTCCGTACTGGCGACGCATGAGTATGGTGGCTTGGGCAACTTTACGATCTCGCTGCTGATTTCCGACGACGAGGTGGTCGATCATGTGGCGGCGACCCGGGTAGTGGAGATTACCAACGACCCGCGGGTCGATAGCGCCGGCAATCTGGTGGTTCCCGATTCCCTGGAGGGCAGTAACGAAATCATCATTACGGACACGATTGGCGGAGGTCAGTTTGTCCGGCGCAATAACGTTTCGTACGGACCATTTTATCCGACGTCGGGCATCGTCCGGGTGATTACCGGTGATGGACCGGATCGCGTGCTGATCGCCTCCAGCCGCATCTGCGGCGACATCGACGTGGGCGGCGGCGACAACTATGTGGCGGGCAGCGGCTGCGCGGACACGATCGTCGCCGGCGGCGGTGACGATATTATTATCAGCGGCCGAGGTAACGACATCATCGACGCCGGTGATGGCGAGAATCGCGTGGACGGCGGTGACGGTGACGATGTCATCACAGCCGGCAGTGGCCGCGACGAATTGCTGGGCAACGACGGTGACGATATTATCCACGCAGGTGGTGGAGTGGATGCGGTGGCCGGCGGTACCGGTGACGATCTCCTCTACGGCGGGGACGGCAATGATACGCTTAGCGGCGGTGATGGTAACGACGTCGTGCTGGGCGAAGCGGGCGACGATCGGCTGTTCGGCCGGCAAGGCGCCGATATCGTCCTCGGCGGAACCGGCGCCGACGCGGTCCATGGGAATGAAGGCAGCGATGTTGTCGGTGGCGGCGTCCTCGATCTCATGGACTCGCAGTGGCTGGATCTGCGTGACGAATGGGCCAGTGGCGAGGACTTTGACCAGCGTGTCAACCATGTCCTCACCGGCGCTCACCTGGCCAACGGTAACCAGCTGACAGCCTTGATGGATGACGTTGGACTCGACGGCCTCACAGGCGGAGTCGGACGCGATCTGTTCCTGCCCCACGGTACCGACCAAAGCTTCGGCATCCGCGCGGAAGATAGTTTCACGTTCCTGTAATCGCGAGCTGCCGTATGGGCGAGCGGGGATTATTCACTTAGATAGGTCAAATTC
>CALBSZ010000304.1 GCA_937967665.1 uncultured Planctomycetaceae bacterium | reverse complement strand
CCAAGACCGAGGTCTGGGCGCATTCGTGCTGGGGCAACCCCTCGCAGCAGCGCAACATCTGGAGTGTCGAAAAGGAATAGCGGCGGTGAATGAGTGCGAGTCGCAGGGACGCGCGGCACTCTGACGGGCCGAGTCAACCGCCGTGGCCGGCAAGGACCGGCTGAACCGGGGACAGTACGGCCATGATCAACTACGCCGAGCGTCCCACGACGAATTCCGCGAGCTCGTTGTCGACGATTTCATCATCCGTCAGCGGTGTCCACGTCGCATTGCTGGTCCCGCACTCGGGGCAAGCAGGGAACGTGCCCGACGCCGCGCAGCGCGGATCTTCCCAGACTTCGGCGATCTGACTCCACATCAGTTCGCACTCATCACAAACGGCCATGATACTATTACAGTGGTCGCAACACATCAGTCGCAACAGGCCATCGCCACAAAAGCCGCAGTGTGCGATATAGGTTTTTTTCGATTTGCTCATGTATGCTTATTTCGGAAACGCCGTAATGATGTTCTTGGTATTCGTTTCAAACACAATGAAGACCCGCGTCAAGGGCGGATGGCCGTTGGCAGCTCCCGTGCGACCGCCAAGGTAACCGATGCGGCGCCCCAGAGAAACGGTGTAGGTGCTGCGAGCGTCTTCTCGCTGCGGTTTTTGGTTGCGTTCTTCCGCGATTCTCCAGGCTTCGTCAATCACGGCCCAGGCGACGCCTTCGTCGCCGTCGAAGACGCCATGAGGACCGTCGCGCTGAGGAATGTCTTTCATGTGGCGGCGAACATGATCGACGCGACTCAGCCCCTGAGGATCGAATCCGGCGTAGACCAGGCCGGCGGGACTCATCCAGGAATCCTGGCCGATCTGTTTGAGCTCAACGCGTTCGCGACGGGCAGCCGCGGGGTCGTAGATCTTGATGAAATCCGGCGAGGTCAGCGGGAGCTGCAGTTTGCCTTTGTAGATTCGCAGTCGGCCGGAGATTTCGACGTACTTGCCCTTGAAGTAGTCGGCCGGCGCCCCATCCTTGAATTTAGGGACATCATCGGCGACACAGACGGCAGAAAGCTGGTCGCCGTGGAAGTTCAGGATTTGAACGCCGCTGTTCTTCGACTTGTAGGTACTAGCGACTTGGCCGTACGCCGTAACATCCTGGCCAACCAACTTCTTCAACTCGACGACGTTGGAAGCCTTGACCCTCGGAAGCTTCCCTTCCTTCGCCGCCGAAGGAGCGTGACAACCTGACAGATGAAGCGCAATAAGCAAGAACAGGAAGGATTGTCTGGCCATGCAGGGATCCTTGCGGTGATCGAGTTTCAACGATTTACCTTTATGCTATCAGTTTAGCAGAGTCACGGCGCTTGCTCGGCCTGCACTGGCCGGTCGATTCCACGCCATGAAGAACTCGCGACCTAAAGCGTACTGGCTCTGGAAAAAGAAGGGGCGTTGCCAAACGGGAAGATCCCATAGAGACCGCGAGTAAACAAGAGATTGATCGTATCGGTCGTCAGCAGCAGGTCACTCTTGGGTACCAGCACGACGTCGGAATCGCGGAGCCAGATCTCGCCGCCGGGACAGGGCTGCCGGCCCCACAAGGCCTGCCGCAGGTCCAACTGTGTCGCAATCAGACGCCAGTCTTCTGTGCGTCGAAAGATCACAATTCGCTGCAAGCCGGCGCCGACATTCCAGCCCTGCGCCATGGAAATCGCCTGCATGACCGTGGTGGGACCGCTCAACGTGATTTGCCCCGGCTGGCGCACTTCGCCCAGGACGTAGACGAAGCGAGGGGCACGCTGGACAAGGACCGGCGTGATTTCCATGCCGATCACGATATCCGCATAGCGGGCATTCACTTCCCGGCGCAGCTCGCTCAGCGTCAGGCCTTGGGCCTGGACGTTGCCGATCGCCGGCAGCTGCACGGTACCGTCGGGAGAGACCGTCGCGGGCCGGGACTGCCCACCTTGACCGAATCGGTTGTCAACGGCCGATCGCAGGTCTTCCAGCTTGGTGTTGACCGTGACCGGAGTGATGGTGATCGATGGCACCTTGTTGAACTTCTTGTAGCGTTCTTCCAGGTCGTCCCGCAACTCCGTAATCGTGCGCCCGGCCGCCTGGACTTGCCCGATCAGCCGCACGGTAATTTTGCCGTCCGGCTGGACAATCAGGGTGCGCGACAACGACTCGTCGGTCAGCGACTCGATCGTAATCTGATCGCCCACATTCAGTTCGTAGGGAGCCTTACTTTCCACTCGGTCGATACGGTAAACGAAAGCCAGTTGGTCATCGACGCGCAACCGGTAAACCGGAAGGTGCCGATCTCGGTGAGGTCCAATGTATTCGCCCTGGCAGAACGTCGCCGCGGGGACTTCGCGAATCTGCAACGACTGGGGATTGGGAATGGGCTGCAAGCGAGGAGAGGTGGGTGGACTTTGCGCGGGTGCCAACAGTTCCGGCCCGCTCGGATCAGGCACCGTCGGCGCGTGGGCAACCGCGCGAGGCTGTACGGCTGCCGGAGGCAACTGGTAGCGATTCGGATACGGTACACGATACTGGGGCGCAACCTGCGCGGTTGCCACCTGTCCAAGTCCGCATGACAGTCCTGCCACCACGGCCAGCGGCAAGAGGGATCGCCAGAAATCTGTCGGACGCAGCATTGTTTTCTCCATGACCTTAAAACACGCCTCGCAAGCGACTCCACCAGTCACCCGAGTTGGCCGCCTGGCGAGGACCGTTCGATGGCATAACGGGTGTCGCCGGGTTGCCTTGCCGCAGATCCTCGGTCATGGGCTGCGATGGCTGACCCTGCAATGCCGTACGACTGAATTCGACGGGTGTCACCCAACGAATTCCCTGGCCTCCGACCACCGCCTCGTCATTCTGACTGGCTGCGGCATCGCGCTGCGCGGCCGCCAAACGGGCATAGTGAAACTCGCCCAGTCGCTGATGGACAACTGTCAGATTGTGCCAGACTTCGCGCGATGGATTGCGTTGGGCGGCCAGTGCCAGCGCGGCCTTCGCTTCCTGCAGCTTGCCGTATCGAGCCAGCAAGACGCCCAGTTCATTAGCAGCCTGGTGATTCCCTGCATCGACCTCCACGGCGGCTCGTAAAAAAACAATCGCCTTGGGATCGTGCGTGGACCGCGCGGACTCGTCCCGCTCCGCCAGCGCCGCATGCAACTTGCCGATCCCAAACAGCGCTTGAGAAGCTAAGGGTTCGTGGCGGCAACCACGAGTGAGCTGCTCCGTCGCGTACTGCTGATATGCCTGAAACGCTTCCACAGGTGTGACGCTACGGACGTCCAAGCCATGGTAGATCGGGGTGCGGTGGGACGTGACCAGGTGCGTCAGGTCGATCGTCGTCGAACGAGACGGATCGCCGGTTGCGAAATCGTCCGCTTCGGCCAACGCCGTCAGGCCGTCGGTCAAGGCTCGATCAAACTCGTTCGTTTCCTGGTGCGCGTCGAGCGCCTGGCAGAGCAGGTGCAAGCCCTGAATGAACTCGGCGCGCGCCGAAAAGACGGCGTTGCGTTCGCCCAACGAGATGGCTTGCTGGAAATGCAGTTCAATCTGCCTCTGAATGAGCGGTACGTCAGGCAACCTACGATCCGCGACCGGCAGCGGCGGCTCGCGAGTCTCCAGCGCGTCCGCTTCACTGGCAATCACTTCACTGGCAATCGCTTCACTGGCAATCGCGCCGCGAGCGTCGCCATTACGGAAATCTGCCTCGCCAACAGCAGCTTCGCCACGCGCGATCGCGCTGAAGTCGACTCTTTCGGACTCCACGTCACGCGAAATCAAATTGCTGTCGCCCGCCGACGGTTGCGGCTGCAGATTCGGCGACGCGCTCGCGGGATCGCTGGAAAACGAGATGTTCGTTACCGTAGCGCGCGGCATTTCGGTAGAATGGTCTGCGAGCGGGGTAATCGGGTCGGCCGGCAGTCGCCTTAGAATCGGAGGGGGAGTCAGACGTTCCAACTCGAACACCTGCGGTAACCCTTGCGCATGAACGGTGCCGACGTGCGAGCATACCACGGCACAAATTGCGAAGAGTCTTCGGCGCATCGATTCTTCCGTGAATCAGGGAGGTCGGAATTAAGAAAACCTCCCGCAAAGGTTGATTTCCCCCCAACAGAATCGTCACAATCAGGTTGATGCGGGCAGCCAAAAGCGCCGTTTGCTCGAATCCACCGGGGCGGGTTCACGCAAAGGCGTTAAAACCGGACTAAACGGCATAACAGGCTAGGCTTGGTTTTAAATCTGGCGTTGTTGTAATGGGTGGCCGGGGTTGCGAGTGGAGCGAGCCCCCGGGATCCATGGTTCTGTGGGGTCGCTTCGCTCCACCACA
>CALBSZ010000303.1 GCA_937967665.1 uncultured Planctomycetaceae bacterium | reverse complement strand
CGCAGTCGGGGACGTTCGCGGACGGCGTCGCAGGAGAGTTCGTAGATGGACCAGGTGTTGCCGTCAGGACCTTCGAACGGCTTGATCGACAGGATCCCTTCGACCTGGATCACTTTGGACGTGAAATCGGTCTTCTTGCCGTCCACCATGCGAACGGATATCAGATGGTCTGCCTGGCCTCCCGGTCCGAATTTGCATTCCGTGTTCTTCAGCAAAACGAACTCCTGCAGGTTCTTCACCGAACTGGCCGACACCCCGTCGATGTAGCCTTCAATCTGGATCTTGCGGCCATCGAGTTGCTTGACGCGTTCCGTCAAGAAGAAGGGACGGAAAACGACGTCGGGCTGCATGTTCAGGTTGAGTTCGTCGAAGGTGATGATTTCCATTTCATCCGCCGGCGCGACGACCGTCACGGGCTCGGCGGGCGACGGTTCGACTTCCACGGGGGGAGTCGGCGGAGTGGTCTCCTCGGTCACCGCGGGCTGGTCGGTCGTGGCGGCCGCAGTGGTTGTCGATTCGTCGTCCACAGCCGTGGCCGACGGCGCGCAGGCGGGGATCGCGGGTAACATCGACACGACTAAAACGGCGAGAAGTCGTTTCATTACAGCTCCCCAGAAAATGATTTCGATTCAGCAGGCAGGATACGCACTCAACCGGCAGCGGCAAACCGGCCAGGTCGCTAGTTCAGATAATCGGCTTGCAGGGTGTAGTAAACGCCGTCCAAGCCGGACACGGGCTTCTTCCGGGTGTCGACATTGAGGATGCCCCCCAGCTTGCGGCGGTGGGTGTTATAGCGGATTGTATCGTTCATCAAGGTCACTTCAATCATATCCGTCAATTTTGGCTGCCCACCGAAACAGCACGTGCCCATATCGGGAACCAGGACGAACTTGCGAATCGGCCCCATGCCTTCCACGGCAGGATGAACGTACCCTTTGATGAATACCTGCTTGCCATCCAGTTCCAGTGCTTCCGGGGAAACCGGCAAGTCGGGGCGCTCCTTGGTCGGCTGCAGGACGGGCCAGGTCACCCGCTGATAGCCGTCAGGAACTTCCGTCAGGTAGACATAGGTGTGCCCCGCGCCCCCCATGAAAAAAAACATTGCCGACATCGCGATGCCGGCTTTCGCCAACCCTTCGCCCGTCAATTCTTTCGGGAAGCGGCGGATATTCGCCAGCGCCGTGAAACCCATGAGCATTCCGGCCAACGGCAGGATCAAGAGCGGCGGGAACAACACGACCGTGATGGATAGCAGTGCCAGGATCAAGGACACCACGGCAGCCTTGCTGAGACTGCGATACAGTTCGTATTCCGCTTCGCTGGCAACTTCCTGGGTATGGGGAATGTCGGCGACCTGAGTGCTCATCGATATCTGCTTTTCTACAATCTTGTCCGTTTTGCCGCCTGGGGCGCGGGTTGTGGCAGGCTTTACTCGGAGCTGAAAACCTTAAAAAACATACCGGGAAGACACCTTCAGTGCTTTGTCTCCCGATCCTGCCGACTCACGTAGGCCGGGCGGCGCCGGCCAGGATTTTCCATTGAACCAGCATCACAATGGCGGCCGATACCCACACTACGCCGAGTAAGGCCGGCAGGTTCACGGCAGGAGCTACCGGCGCGACCGTCTCGGTCGCACGCGACGCCGGGGTTACCGTCACGACATCTCGTTCCACTTCAGGTTCCGCCGCGGCATCTGTCGCCACAAACTCGGTTTCTTCCGGCACTTCCGGTCGCTGCCAGGACGCCTTGATCTCCTCGCCCGCTTTCGGTGTATCGTCGATCGGGAAGAACGTCTTCGCGCGCTTTACCGCCGCGGGATCGATTTTTTCCAACTCTTCCAGGTACTCCGCCGCCTTGGGATCGGGATTCTTGCGAAGGAAGTTAATCACGGGCACGCGGACCCAACTGCTCTTATCGTCGGCGTCCTTGAACAATTGCACCAGCTTTTCGGTTTGCGACCAGTCTTCGTATTTCGTCAAATCGGGAATCACCAGATCGGCCAAAGGTGGGCGGTCCAGCAGGTGCCGAAGTCCCTCCAGAATCCGCTCGCGTTCAATAACGTCTTCGCCGGCATGGAAACGCAAGGCCATGATGGCCGCGTACGTATCGGCGTACTCGGCATCCGGATTGGCCAGAAACAGCTCTTCCACTTTCGGCATCCCCTCGCCGCCGCTCAATGTCAGATAACAGGCCACCATCGCGTCCAGACCCGCTTTCATCTTGCGGTCCGAGGACTCCATCATTTTCTCCAGCATCGGCAGGTCTTCAGCAGTCCCGCAAACGCCCAGCATGGTCAAGTACAGTCGCCGACGGCTGGCAGGAATGTCCATGTCCTGAATCCATGTCAGCAACTGTTCCCGCTTCATCCTCGATTTCAGCGCCTTCACATCCGCGTACGGTGCCCGCGCGAACTCGTCATACGCATCCCGGGCCAGCAGTTCATCCTCATCTTCCAAATACTTCTGGAAGAAAGCCAGGCGATCCGCGCCTTCCTTCGCAATACCCGATAACTCACGCAAATACGTATACGACTTGTCAGAAATCGCCAGCGGTGTGGACCACATCAAGTTCGGCGGATCAACACCCATGATCAAGTATTTGCGGTCCTTCTTTGGCGCGCCGAAGTAGATCGTTTCGATCGTCTTCGATTCCTTCAGTAACTCCTGACCCTTGATCACCTCGGTGATCAAGAATTTCGCCTTCGGCACCTCGTCGCCACTCACGTCGGCGGCCGCCGGCGCATCGACCAGCTCGGCGATCACGACGGCGTCCATCGACTCCATTTCCTGACTCAACGTCTGCGAAACGGAAGAGCAGAAAGGGCAAGCCGTAACAACATCGGCGATGACGAATACAGCGAATGTAGCGAGCAAGAGCGTGACGCGTGACATATTATATGACTTTCAAGAAAATCTATCGGTGGCCCAAAGCCCGCGCTCATGTCGACGGCAGGCTGCCACCGACACCAACACGCGACGGCAATCAAAGCACTTCTCAGCTTCCCAGAGACCGGGCGACGTCTGTCTTGTAAGCGGACATCGCGGGCCAGATTCCGACCAGGATGGCCAACAAGACCAACGCCGGAACCAGCAATAACTCCGGGGAAACACTAATGTTTATTATCGGTGATTCCGTCAAAAGCTCAAGAACGTTTATCGGCGGCGCCATGGCGAAGAACCCCATCTCCACCCCCGTTCGGTCCTCAATCGCGGGGCTGGCCAGGGCAATCATCCCATGCCCGATGAACCATCCCAGGACTCCGCCACCCAGCGATAGCAGCGTCGATTCCAGCAAAATGATCGTCATTACCGTAACGCGACTCGCCCCTAACGCTCGCATCACGGCGATCTCATGCTTCCGGTCATTCATCGAATTGTAGATGCTCACCAGAATACTCACCCCCGAAACGAGGCACACAAGCCCCGTAATGGCCAGCAGGACAGACTGGATGGGACTGACAAATATTTCAAATAATTTGAATATTTCCATTACCGGCGAAACAGCCTGGGCTTGGGAGCCCTCGTTGATCGTATTCTGCAGGCCGGGTGCGACGAGCGGGTTGCTGGTCCGTACCAGCAGCGCGGTCACTTCCCGCTGCTCGACGGGAAGCGGCCGGTGCGGCGCATGCTCCTCCGTGGCGGCGGGCACCGGTGCGTCGTCTTCAATGGCGACGTCGTCGACGGTTTGGGCGCCGCCGGGAGGGCTTTGGTCGCTGGACATCTCGGCTTCCTCCGCCATCGGCTTGGCATGGTCGTCCATCAGATAGAAGCCTTCCATATTCACAAACAGTGCGCGGTCGTAGGGGGTTCCGGTGTTCTTGAGGATCCCGACGAGGCAGAATTTTTGCGCGTGTACATCGCCATCGGCAGCGCCATGCGACGGCGCGATCATGTCGCCGACTTTCAATCCCATCTCGCGGGCCACGACCGAACCCGCCACGGCCTCGAAGTACCCGTGTTCTTTGCTATGGTGATGGAAGTTTCTGCCGTCGGCAAATTCGAACGTCTCTTTCGACTCCAGATCAAAAACCAGCTCCAGCATTTCCGGCTTTGTGCCGACGACGCGAAACCGCCCAAAGTAATCTCCCAGGCAGACGGGGATGGCAAAATCGACGTAGTCGGCGTAGCGTCCCTTATCCTTGGCGTCAGCCGGCGGCGCCAGGGCCGCCGTGTATTCGGCCGCTCGTTCGTCGGCACTGAGAAACTCCAAGTAGAAATCGTAGGGGATGTTTTCCACCGGCTGACTCAGATAGTACACCGTATTGAGCGTCAGTTGCAGCTTTCCCCCTTTGGCTCCGACAATCATGTTGTAGCCCAGGCTCGAGTTGTTTCGAAACGACTCGGCAACGACTCCGTAAATGGCGAGTACCGTGACGACGAGCATGACGCCGAGTGCCATCGAGAGAGTCGTCAGGAGGGAAGCGACGCCGCGCTGTTTGACGCTTCGCCATGCAATCGTGAAAAGGTTCATGATGCGGGTGCCTTGGCAACTTCGTTGATTTCTTCCAATCGATCCTGGCGCTCGAACTGGTCGGCCACTTCCTTGGAGTGCGTCACCATGACCAGTGCCACTTCTTCTTCGCGGCACGTTTCGCGTATTAATTCGACGATCATGTCTTGATTCGCGGGATCGATATTGGCTGTTGGTTCATCTGCCAGCAACAGCTTGGGCCGGTTCGCCAAAGCGCGGGCGACGGCCACGCGCTGCTGTTCTCCGACCGACATCGCCGCCGGCTTGTGCTGTTGCCGATGAGCCAGTCCCACGCGTTCCAGCAGTTGGACGGCGCGCGCCCGGTCCTTCATTCCGCGGGCGAACGTCATGCCCAGCATGACGTTTTCGAGTGCCGTGAAGGCTGGCAACAGATTGAATGTCTGAAAGACGTATCCCAGGTTTTTCGCGCGAAAGCGATCGCGACCCACTTCCGAAAGCCGGCAAATGTCCAGACCGTTGACCTTGACGCTTCCCGAATCGGCGCGGGTGATGCCGGAAATGATGTGCAGCAGCGTCGATTTCCCACAACCGCTGCGGCCGACCAGCACCATTTGTTCGCTGGCCGCGACTTCAAAACGGGGCACCCGCAAAATATGCAAGGGGGAACCGTCCGGCTCCACATACGACTTGGACACGTTTTCGAGCAGCAGCATGGGTCTTAATTGGCGGGGTGCGCGGGGATCCTAAGTGCCGACAAGATAACGCTTTGAACAGGAAGGCGATAGGGGACACCGTTTTCCAAGTCGCCATTGCCCGCCCCTTGTACGCAAGACTTTCCCGCCTGGTTCAGCGACGCCGCATGGCGCGATCGATGTCCCGCTTCATAGCGGCCCGCTTCAAGTCCTCGCGCTTGTCGTAGGTTTTCTTGCCTCGACACAGTCCCAACAGGACTTTGGCAATGCCGCGCGCGTTGAAATAGACCTTCAGCGGGACCAGTGTGAGCCCTTTTTCGTGCGCCTTCGCGACGAATTTATTCAGCTCTTTGCGGTGAACCAGCAGCTTGCGCGGGCGTTTCGGTTCGTGATTCCACAGTGTTGCCTGAGGGTACTCGGGAATATCCGCGCCGACCAGCCACAATTCGCCTTCGCGGACGCGGCCGTACGCCTCGTCCAGCGACAGCTTGCCGTCACGCAGGCTCTTGACTTCGCTGCCCTGCAAAACGATGCCGCATTCCAGCGTTTCCAGCACCTGGAAACGATGACGCGCCTTGCGGTTCTCCGAGACGTGGCGCGATCCGTCCTCTTTCTTCGCCTTTGCCGCTGCGTTCTTCTTGCCCATGACCTTGACCTGATTTTCGCCAACAGTTTACACCGTTTCCAAAGCCCGCGGAATGGGCACGCCGTCTTGTCGGTCGTTTGGCGCCAACCATGAACAGGCCGCCTCCCGCATGCCTTCCCGCGAATGGCGAGTTCAATTGCCGATAATCTTGATCAACACGCGCTTTCGGCGGCCCCCGTCAAACTCGTAATAAAAAATATGCTCCCACGGTCCCAGGTGCAGCTGTCCGTCGGTGATAGCGACGACCACTTCCCGTCCCATGATCTGCCGCTTGTGGTGCGCGTCCGCATTGTCCTCGCCGGTACGGTTATGCAAATAGCCGCCCTTGGCCGGCTCCGTTCCCGCGTTGAACGGCACGAGTTCCTCCAACCAGCGTTCGTAGTCGGCGTGCAACCCCGATTCGTTGTCGTTGATGAAGACGCTCGCCGTAATGTGCATGGCGTTCACGAGAATCAACCCGTCGGTCACACCGCTCTCAGCGACAGCTCGCTCTACATCTTTGTGAATGGACACGATCGCGCGCCGCTGCGGCACTTCCATCCACAGTTCTTTCGTCAGTGATTTCATATCTCCTCCAGCGGTATCGATTATTTCGGTTCGGGCGCTGTGTGTCGAGCACGATGTTGATATTCGTCAACAGCGTCGCCGCGAGTGTGGCCGGTTTTCAACACGGTACAACCCGTTCGCCAACACGTTGCTCTCGGAAACCGCGGCAACCACGGTGCCAGAACGCGACGGACGCGATTCTACACCCCACGGCACGCCATTCGCAAATCAACAGTCACGCGCCGAATTCCCTTCAAGAGTATCTTGGCGCACCGCATTCTTTTCTTTGTTTCTTTTCGGTACGAGGTTACACATCATGACTGAACGTTTCAAACTAGAACGACTCGAAGAACGCATCGCGCCGAGTAAGCTGCACTATGACTGCGGAAGCGGCAGCGGCAGTGGCAGCGGCAGCGGCAGCGGCAGCGGCAGCGGCAGTGGCAGCAAGTCGAAGAGCAAGTCCGGTAGCAAGTCGAAGAGCAAGTCCGGCAGCAAATCGAAGAGCAAGTCCGGCAGCAAGTCGAAGAGCAAGTCCGGCAGCAAATCGAAGAGCAAATCCGGCAGCAAGTCGAAGAGCAAGTCCGGCAGCAAATCGAAGAGCAAGTCCGGTAGCAAATCGAAGAGCAAATCCGGCAGCAAGTCGAAGAGCAAATCCGGTAGCAAATCGAAGAGCAAATCCGGTAGCAAATCGAAGAGCAAGTCCGGCAGCAAGTCGAAGAGCAAGTCCGGTAAGTACTAGGTTTTGTTTCAAAACCGGGGAAGGGTGGCTGTGGTGGAGCGAAGCGACCCCACAGAACCTTGGATTCCGGGGGCTCGCTTCACTCGACCCCGGCCACCCATGACAACAACGCGACATTTAAAACAGAACCTAATACTCCGGATCGACTCGTCAGCAATTCCCTGGCAGGGCACAACAGGGCTTACGCCCTGTTGTCGTCCTGTGCAGGTAACGATCGACGGCGGTGAGAATAGCGCAACACGGTTTGACTTGGAAAAAAGTAGGAGGGATGACACATGGGATCGAAAAAAGACTGTTCGCGTTGCAACCGCGGTGAGGGCGAAGCGTTCTGGTGCATGAAGAATCGGTACATCTTTGATATCGATCTGGCGCGCGAAATCGTGAGCGACGGGCGCTTGCCGGTCGAACTCGAACCAGACGACGTGGAGTACTCTGTGGGGCGATGCCAGATCAACGAAGGGCACCTCGAACACGTCAATCCTGAGATCCCCGGAATTGTAAGCCATCTCTTCTTTCCCGATGACGACGGCTCGGTCGTGCACGGTCACCGGCTGATAGATGGCCATCATCGCGCCGCACGCTGCCTGGAACTCGGGATTCCCTACTACGTCTATGTTCTCACGGAAGCCGAAAGCGTACAGATCCTGACGAAGGCGCCAAAAGGCGCGAAGCCAAAACGACTATTGAGTCAACTGCGTGAAAAGGAGGAGGCTCAAGAAGTCACCGCGTGAACGTGACACGCTCACAGCTGCGAGCCCGTTCGGGATTTTCGCGGGCAAGCGGGCCGGCCATGCGAACCGTGATCTGACAGGAACTGGATGCAACGAACTGAGTAAGTAACGATGCCACTACTTGATGAGATCCCACCCAGCATGTCTCCCGACGTGCAAGTCAGTCCGGTGGACGACGAGGGTGGGTATGTCGTCAAGAATACGAAGAAGCGAAAGTACCTGAGGCTGGGGGAACAGGAATCTTTCCTGTTCCTGAAACTGGACGGCAAGACGACCTACGCCGCCATCAGCCAGACGTTCCAACAGCGCTTCCACGAAGAACTATCCGCGGTAGAGATCCAGGAATTCGTCCAGAAAGCCAAGCGAGAAGGCTTGATCGGCGGCTCCTCAGCAGGCAGCTCGCCGCGGCGTACCGCAGACGCTGATCCGAAGCACCTGGTTCAGCGGGTGGTCCGGCAGGCCAAGAAACAGAGTCCGTTGTTTTTTCGGGTCTCGCTTTTCGACCCGGACCAGCTGCTCAATTGGCTCGAACCCCGCACGCGATGGTTGTTCAGCAAGGAACTGGCTGCGTTGGCACTGCTGGCGTCCCTGTTGGCGCTGGGAGTCACGTGGGCCCAGCGCGACGCGCTCGTGACGCTGTTCGCCACGCATGTCAATTGGAAAACGTTCGTTATTGCCTGGTTGACCACCATTGGAATCACCACCTGTCATGAATTCGGGCACGGCCTGGCCTGCAAGCGGTACGGCGGCGAGGTGCGCGAGATGGGATTCCTGTGCATGTTCTTCACGCCCTGCTTCTTTTGTAACGTGTCGGACGCCTGGTTGCTGAAGAACAAGTGGCAACGGTTCTTGATCAGCATGGCCGGAACCTACGTGGACCTGCTCATTTGGATTCTTGCCGTGTTCACCTGGCGCACCACGTGTCATGACACGGCGGTAAATTACGTGGCCTGGATCGTGGTTACGACTTGCGGTGTCCGTGTCGCTTTCAATCTGAATCCACTGTTGAGACTCGATGGCTACTACGCACTCAGCGACCTCGTCGGCGTTCCCAATTTGCGGAAACGAAGTCGTCAACGCTGGATGGAATACGTCCGCTGGTTGTTGTGGGGCGCCCGTCGCCCGGCGCGCACCGCCGACGGCCGCGTCCTGTTGGGATACGGCATCGCGAGTTGGTTCTTTACGGTCGGATTCTTGAGTTTGATGTTCTTTAACCTGACCGAGTGGCTACGGTCCGCGATGGGAATCAGCGGATTGCTGGCCGGTGCCACCCTGTTTGTAGCGCTCATCAAAAAATACTTTAAAGGTAGTTTGGGAGAGGAATTTATGGCAATGTTCCGAACACGACGAAAGCGAGTCATGATCATGGGTGCCGCGGTGCTGGGCATCCTGGCGTTTCCCTTCCAGGACCGGGCCAGTGGACCATTCCGGCTGCGACCGGCGTTTCGCTGGGAACTGCGGGCTCCGGTCGCTGGTTTTCTTCGCGAAGTCAGGGCCGACGAAGGTGACCGCGTGGACTCGGGCGCTGTATTCCTGCGCATGGAAGTTCCCGAACTGACCAGCCAAATCACTCGAAAGCAGGCCGAAATCGAGGAAGTCCAGGCACGGTTGCGGCGTCTGCTGGCGGGTCCGCGGGCCGAGGAAATCCGGGAACAGCGGGAGCGCGTCGAGCGGGCCGCGGCATGGCGCGACCTGGGTGCCAGCGATCTGGCTCGCGCCCGATTGGGTTTTGAAGAACAGCTGACCCGCTTGGATCTGCGGATCAGCCAGGCCCGAGCGGAAGTGGAATACCGTGAAACCATGTTGCAGCAGTCGCAGCAGTTGTTTGACAAAGGCGGGTTGGCAGGCAGCCAGCTCTTGAATGAGAAAAAGCGATACCAGATCGCCCTTTCCGAACTGCAGCAAGTCGAAGCGGAAAAGCGAGCTCGGGTGGCCGAAGGCGTGCTGACCTACGAAGGGGAACTCGCCCGCCGCGAGAAAGAACTGGCAGATGCCCGCGCCGCGCTGGCGCTGCTCGAAGCCGGCAGTCGCCCCGAAGACATCGACGCGGAACGGGCTCACCTGAATCGACTCGAGGAAGAAGCAAAGCACCTGGCCAGCCAGGTCCAGAAACAAGCTATCATCTCACCGATATCCGGCACGATTACGACGCCGCGGTTGCGCGAGAAGATCGGCACCTTCCTGCAGAAAGGGGAGGTCATCTGTGTTGTCGAAGACCTGGAAAACCTGGAGGCGGAAATCGCGGTCTCGGAACAGTACGCGCGAGTCCTGTCGCCTGGACAAGAGGTGGTCCTCAAACCACGCGCCATGCCGTTTCAGAATCTGAGCGCCCGGGTCGATCGGGTGGCACCAGCAACGTCGGCAACGGAACCGGCGGCGCAGTCGCAGACGCAGAACACCGTAACCGTCTACTGCGAGGTGAAGAACGACGGCAACGCACTCTGCACGGGAATGACCGGATTCGGCAGGATCTATCACAAGTCGCGCCCGCTGGCCTGGATTCTGTCGGATCGCATCTGGCGCTTCTTCCGAACGGAGTTCTGGTGGTAATCCCCACCGCAGATCCACGTGGTATCGCCGGGTTGACGAATCGCCACGTGGACGCGTAAGAAACGATGACCCGATTGCTCCGCAAGGCGCTCCAGATACGGCCTCCAGCGGCCCCAAACCAAGAAACACGGGACTGGGTTCTGTTTTGAAGCCGGAGAAGGGTGGCTGTGGTGTCGCGAAGCGACCACACAGAACCTTGGATTCCGGGGGGCTCGCTTCACTCGACGCCGGCCACCCATTACACCAACGCGAGATTCAAAACAAAACCTAACGTTCCCCGGAGTGCATCGGTCGAAACAGCGGTTCGCTGACATTGTCTCGCGAGACTGTAGCTTGCGTTTGATCTTCACTCGGCGGCGCGGCCGCTGGCTGCCCGACCGGGAACGTCGACGGCAGACGACGAACCGGCCAGTCGCCCTCCTCCGGCCGGACGCTCGCGGTCAGGAACCTTGGCGGCGGCGAGGCCTGCGGGACGAAGAGCGGAGCGTGCGGTCCGGGCTGTGGAGTCACGCCAACGGGACCTGCCGCCAGCGGCGTCAGAGGCTTCGGCGACAGCGCTTCCAAATACCGGGACTGCCGGCAGGGATCGTGGGCGAAGTCGATATCGAAAAACGACAGCAGCGTACCCTTGGTTTCTTCAAGTTGAATCAAGCTAAGGTTGTACTCGGCAAGCAAGGCGCTGGCCTCCGTCGCCGCGGAGGTTCGGAATCTCAACGCGGATAGGTAGTCGTTCAGCACCTGCAGCAACAGGTTCCCGTCACCGGCCTCGGGATTCGGGTGCTGATAACGCAGTCGCGCCCCCTTGAGCCAGTCTTTCGATGCAGCCAGTTTCCTCTCGGCTTCCTGATACTCGCGGTAGGTGTAGTCCACTCGGCGCAAGTCGTCGGCGACGCGATGTTGCAGCCCATGGGCCATTTGCTGCAACAGGCCGTGTGCGCGGGTAAGTTCCAACGACGCGGCACGCGCCGTGGCGGTCGCTTGCCTCCGCCCCAGGGGAACGGAGAACGTAGCGCCGAACAGCCAGTCGGAGAATTCCCCCGTGGCCATCTGCTTCAAGGCACTGCCCACGTCTTGTCCGACGCCATTCATGCGATACAGGGCCTGGATGTCGAACGTCGGTTTCAGGTCGTTCTTGGAGATGAGCCATTCCAGTTCTCGAATCCGCACGTCCAGTCGACGGCGAACGATATCCGGTTGATTTGCCATCGCCGCGTGAACCGCCGCCCCCACGTCGACCCGTCGCCGCTGGCTTGCGGGCGACGTTACGGGGACAATGTTCTTCCCGTCAAAAGGGGGCAGGCCGATGAGATTTCGCAGCGTCAGTTCTTTTTGCCTGACTTCGGATTGCAATTCCAGCTGCTGCTGGCGGTAGTCGTGCAGCTGGGCGTAGGCCTTGGCCACATCCGCGTAGATCACCCATTGCGTCTTGTACGCTTCCTCTTGCAAACGGACGACCTCTTCAATGAGAGGCAGGATCTCGTCGACCGCGGTCAGCGCCACGCGCGTGGCGTGGAGGTCCCAGTAGGCGTCGGCCACGCTACGGACAGACGCCATGGCTGCCTTCTTGAATTCCCAAGCGGAATCTTCCAGCCTGATCTGCTCGATCTGAATCGGCGCGCGGTTAAAGGCCACGCCGGCATTGCGCAGCAACGGCTGGCGGATCGAAAACTCCATTTCGCCAACGTGCCGCGGATTGAACGAACCGCCGCCGCTATTGGGAATGTACAGATAGCCAGGATCCGGATTGAATGAAATCGCGGTCTGGCCGCCCGTGATCCACGGTTTCGTCAACGAGAAATTCACCGCGATTTCATCACGCAGCCGGGGCTGGGTGAGTCCCGGGCCGAAAAAGGCATTCGGCGGCTGTTTGATCTGAGTGCTGTAGAAGTTGGCCGCAAAGCTCGAATCGAACGCGGCCAAGGCGGCCTGCACCTGCGCCTCGGAAACGGCGATATCGTAGAAGGTCTCGCCGCTCGCCGTGACTTCCGAGCCTTCGGACACCCGTACGATCTGCGAGTTTCGCAAGGCCAGCCGCAAGGCGGTCTGCAGGTCCATGGCTGCGTCTTCGCCATGCGGTGGAAGGCCCGCCGCGGCGGCCAGCTGGAGTTCGTCCGCGGTCGCCGAGACCAGGCGAACGGCAGGTTCGCCATCGGCCTGGCTCGCGGTATTCGGATGGTTGTGGCCGTCGGTCAGTTCTTCCGCAACCTTTGGCGTCTGCGCGCAGCCCAACAACGCCAGCGCGGCGGTAAGGCACAGGTTGAGAAGCACGATTCGCATGGATGCTTTTGGAAATGCTAGCATTGAAGGGAGTCACGAGATGCGAGTCTCTCTTGCTAATCATCGGCAATGGCCGGGGCGAGCCCCTGCCAAAGTGTGACCTTCAGGCGAGGCAATCGGCCTTTTCATGGCGCGGGGCCCAGCATCGGGACCGGCGCCGGCATGAACGCCGCCGCGCCGTTGCCCATCGGTGCGAGGCGTTTCGCGCGGGACAGCCCCCAACCGAATTGCCA
>CALBSZ010000302.1 GCA_937967665.1 uncultured Planctomycetaceae bacterium | reverse complement strand
CACGGATCCCCAGATTGTCGTAAACACCGCCATCGGTGAACCACTCGGTCGAAAACTCACCTTCACGAACACCTAAGTCGGCCGCGGTCATCTTCACTGGCGGAAAGAGGCCGGGAAACGCCGATGAAGCCCCTACGGCTCGTGGGATCGATGTGATTTCTCCCGGTACGAACTCAAATACGGACGAGTCGGACACCCCCCGACGCTGGATGAATAGTCCCTGGCGATTGAACACAGACATTCCGCCGCCGCTGATGTTCGTCGCTAAAATGTGCAGCTTGGGGTGCTCAGGGAGTTCGTAGAGACAACGGTCGCCATAGAGAAGGCTGCGGTAGCATCGCTCCAGGGTCGCGTTCGGCGTGAATCGATCCTGGTTCAATGGCGTAATCTTGGCGAGCCAGCGCATCACGTACTGCAATGGCATTCGACGTACGACGTAATTCCTGACGTCGAACTGCACGAACTTGACGATTTCCGCAGCGGCTTCCTCAAATCGTTCGTCATCACCGGTGTAACGATCCCAATTCAGCGTGAGGTGCGCAGCGAGAATACTGCCGCCCGAAACCGAGGCAATGTCTGTGACGTGTTCGAGTTGCCCCGTGTCCTTAAGGTACCGAATGACGCCCAAGTGGTAGAGTGTGGCGCGGAAACCGCCGCCCGAGAGGGCCAGTCCAAGTCGTGGCATTGATAGGGCTCTCGTTTTAGAAGCCGAAAAAACTGCCTTGTTGCCGATCCAACGCACCATGGGGCGAGAGCAGTCCCAGACTGCGGATCACGCGATGCATTCAATTATAGACTGACCCATGGGGGCAAAGCGCGACTTTTCTGACGAGTTTCGTGAACAGCACAATGAACGAATTCTCAGCGCGCGAAAATCCTCGCTGATACTGCACCGGCCTCTGGTGTATTCGCGTTTTCGAACAAATCAATTGTCTTTGATTTGCAGCTGACATCCGTAAAGCCCGGTCGGGTTGTATCGATCCTGCGAGTTGTAACACTCGGCTTTAATCCGACTTGGCCGCTGCGTGATCAGTTGTAGGCGGTCAATGCGGCTGAAATAATCAATGCCGGTGGGAGGATGGCGGGAAGCCCAACACAAACCCCCCTGTTGGCGTCAAACGGAAGCTCTTGGTCATAGACACCGAACGCAAGAAAGAAAGACATTATCATGTGCAAACGCTTCCTCTACCTGATTGCGCTGATTCTTGGTCTTCTCGGCGTTGTTGGTAGCTTGGCCGCCATATTTTGCATTTGGACTTGCGAAACGAGAGTCGAGCGAACCGCTAAGAAGATCTTGGGAACCATCGATGACTCTCTGACGGTCGCTCAACGCCGACTTGGACAAACAAAAGGAGGAGTCGAAGGTTTGAAGTTTACAACTGAGGAAATCACAACGACCATAGCGAGTTGGACAAAGTCTGAAGCGAAAGAACGTCTCGCTTCACAGCTCGAAGTGACAGAAAAGGCCCAGCGGATTGAAGCGGGGCTGCAGCAGGCAGACCACTGGCTGGAGCTAACGGAGTCGTCGATTCAATTTGTGCAGCAGGTCGTCGAGATGGCGATCGAAATCGGGGCTCCGCTGCAGACCAATTTCGCGGAGGGTTCACTCGAGGAGTTGGCGTTGCTACGCAAAGAAGTCGCCGAAGCGATCGAGCCGCTGAAGCGGATTCAGGAACATGCGGCAGGTGAAGGGCTTGACGAGGAACGGCTGCGTCGAATCCGTGAGTTGTGCCTGCGTGTGGTTGCGACGATTACTTCGGTTGATGCTCGCCTAGTTCGGCTGGACGATCGCCTGGCGAAATTTACGGAAAGGTTAAGCGCCGCCCAAATACAGATGCAGCGATGGATAAGGGTCGCGGCGATTTGTGTTACTTTGTTGATCGTCTGGATAGCGGCCGGTCAATGTGCGTTGTGCTATTTCGGTCGAATCGGGTGGCGACGAGGGCGGTTGGCTACAAGCGCGGACCCTGCCATTTCACCCGACGACTAAATAAGCGGCCCAAACAAATCAGCAGCCGTTTATGCAAATAACCAGCGGATATGGGGAGGCAAAAGTGCCGTAGACAATAGGTCTCGCGGACAGTATCGTTTAGCTCCAAGTCTCTCATCAAATCTTCATCCTTTTCGCTTTGGGCAGAAACTCGAGTGGTAACGAGTGTGGGCGCTCATACCCACGGCATCGTTACACCGTTGCTAGACGAACGGACTCGCGAAAGTTCTTGGAACTTTGAAAACGGCGGTTGCCGTCGTGGTTGTGGGTTCTAAGAATCCCATATGTCGGTCTCCGAATTGAATACGCGTCTCATTCCGACTTCCTGAGAATTCGCATCTGCTGAGTGCAGCTAACTCGATAGTTCCGCGACAGTTGTTTGTTGCGGAGAACGAACTTGCGTCTGATTCAATAAGGAGAAGCACCATGGTCAGCTTGTTTGTACGCATGTCCATTGCGTTGTCTTTGTTTTGGTCGCTGTCCGTGACAGCAGTGGCCCAGGATAAACCGAATATCCTCGTCATTTTCAGTGACGACGTTGGCTGGGCCAACCTCGGCGCATACAACCATGGCGTGATGGGGTATGGGACGCCCAACATTGATAGCATCGCGCGGGACGGCGTGATGTTCACGGACCATTACGCTCAGCCGTCCTGCACAGCCGGACATGCCGCATTTATCACGTGCCAGTAACCCATTCGCTCGAGCATGACGACGGTTGGTCAACCTGGAGATCCTCTCGGACTACAGGCAGCTTCTCCCTGTTTGGCGGAGGTGATGAAGGCAGAGGGGTATGCAACCGGCCACTTCGGCAAAAATCACCTTGGGGATCGAAACGAACACCTGCCGACCGTGCATGGCTTTGACGAGTTCTTCGGCAACCTCTATCACCTCAATACTCAGGAAGAAGCGGAGCAGCGTGACTATCAGAATTTCGGCAAAAAATACTCCGGCAATCTCGAGGCATACGAGGAAAAATTCGGGACCCGCGGCGTAATCCATTCCTTCGCGACGGATAAGGAGGACCCAACCGAACAACCGCGTTTCGGCAAGGTTGGCAAGCAGCGGATTACTGACACCGGACCGCTCACGCAAGAGCGGATGAAGAACTTCGATAGTGCAGAGGTGATTCCGAAGGCACTCGATTTCATCGACCGTGCGAAGAATGACAACAAGCCTTTCTTCGTGTGGTTGAACACCAGCCGCATGCATCTTTACACCCGCATTGGCGACGAGTGGCTTCGGAAGGTGGACAACATCACCAACGAGTCGGACGTTCATGGGGAGGGAATGTTGCAGCACGACCACGACCTGGGAATCGTGCTCCAAGCGATGAAGGATAAAGCGTTGGATAAG
>CALBSZ010000301.1 GCA_937967665.1 uncultured Planctomycetaceae bacterium | reverse complement strand
GTTCGAATCCAGTGTCGCCCACTTTCTTTCGTGCCATGCTGCTGGCCACTCGCCCCTTCTGCGCTCCGCCATTCTTCGTCGCAGACAAGCGATTCGTTGCGCCACATCTCGAATTCCAGCCCTACTTGAAATTCAGGCACTTCCGACTTCAAGCACCAACAGCTCACAGGCACTTGCCCTATTTTCGTATGCACTCATTGTTCGGTCGATGCATGAAACGAGAAAGTCCGACGGCAATCAATGCTCCGATTCCCGTGGAAATCGGCAACATGAAGATGATCACAAACATGCCGCGACCACCCTCTTTGTTGCTGATAGCAAGTAAATCGCAAAGCGAGTCAGGAGTCAGCATTGCCAATACGAACCCCAAGAAGGCGCCAAAAGCACTGGTCAGCCAGACGCGCACCAACGCACGCTCGGTTTTAGTAGACAGGAGGCAAAGGATCACCAGCGTTGCTGGCCAGATCAACAGCGCCACACATGCGAAAACAGTCCAAATGACATCGTGCATCTGACAGCCCAACTCTTCGTGGTCTAGTCCGAGAGGGGTAGATTCGCCGTCGCCGTCGCAAACGAAGCGGACGACGTTGGAACAGGTAACGATTCTACCAAAGGGACGCACTTCGCGCCCAGGACGAAGGCGACCGCGCCATGGATGCAGCGGCTTTGCGTCCACCGATTGCTGGGCAACAACGCCGTCGTACTCGTACTCAGCGAAGCGGTACTCGTACTCGATGACAGTGGTTGTGACACCGTCCACTTCGCGCGGCATCGAGTACGAGCACGAGTACGAGCACGAGTCCGATGTGATTAGCGCTGCGAACCGCTTTAATCCGTTGGACCGTGACGTTAGCCGGACGTCTGAATTCTCGATGGGGCAACGGTTCGGGTTTGCGACAACGTGTCCGCTATGCAGGCTCTTGCAGGACACGATCGGCAGCAAGGCTTCACAGTGATTCTGACGGAACGGTTGCAGGAATGCAAGTTTCTCGGCTTCCGTGGGACACTCGAGCAAAAGGAGTGCCTGGTTGTCATGCGTTCCGCGGACCGGCGACTAGCCGACGATGTTGCCGTTGGCTAGGCCTTTGATGCAGGTGACGATGCCGATGATGAACAGAATCGGGGGATAGATGAAGATGCGGTCGGCAAACACAAACGCGCCGACAAACCAGGTCACCGCGACGCCCATCATCAGGACTCCAGCCAAGGCGCTGCTGCCGAATCCTCGACTTTTCTTGCGGCTGCGACCATAGTTCGTAGTTCCCGCGGAACTGGAAGTGGCCTGGAACTTCGGCATCCCGGAACTCGGCGTACCCGCAGCGGCGCCGGCGAAACCATCTTCCGCCCGTGCGGGAGCGGCGGCGGCGATGACTGGCGGAACGGCAGCCGGCGCGGCGGCAGCAGAGTGCGTTGCGGGAGCCACAGCGGGCTTTGCGGGCTTTGCGGGCTGGCTGTCCACAACGGGCACGTGTCCGGAGCATTTGGGGCATTTGATCGTCTTGCCGGCGGCGAACGCGGGAACGGCCAACAGCGCTTCGCAAACCGGGCAGCGGACGTGAATCTTGTCGCCAGTCGTGGACATCGGAAAAACTCGGCACTTAGAATTCGTGAAGACGACAAGGTATCAGATTGTGCCGCGCGAGTCCAGAAACTTCCGGTCGCGGGGCTGCGGTTTCCAGCCCCGCGGAAGCCGGATCCATTACTCCCGGCGCAACGACAGCGAATACAGCACGATCACGGCGCCTCCGGTGATCAAGCCCCAGGGCATCCACTCTTTCGGTACGATTTCGCGAGGCCCTACGGCACGACCCATTTGCTGGACGGCGTTCTTATCCTCAATGATCGGCTTGGCAAGGACTGCCTTATCGATCATGAGGAATTCGCCGCCCACGATGCACATGGTGATTCCGACTGCCAGGAACAATGCACGCCACATAATCTGCTACTCCGTCCGGGATGAAGAGTCCGACTTGCTTTATCGGCAACGGAGAAAAGGAAACTGCAGATGGGAGCGTGCCGTTCGGGATGATCGACTTGAATCAAGGGCGCGGGGAACGGGGAAGTCGTTATAATCAGGACCATCCGGACACGTCTTGCGAATCGACCAGCAAGTCGCGACGACCGTCGGATATCCCCGGACTGCCTGGCATGCGAACGACCAATCCACGATTCAGCGTTTTCAGCGGCCGAGTCATCACGGCCGTGGTGATGCTCTGCCTTAGCGACGCGGTCTATTCCGCAGCGCCTGGCGAGACGTTGCGGCGGTTTCGCCTTTCGCGCGCGCCGAACACGACCGTCTGGCTGACTCCGGACGAAGTGCGGTTTCGAGAACTGGCCGCGGAAATGAGTGGCCGCTTGCGAACCGTCCAGCTCATGCAAAAACAGATCAATACGCGCATCCAAAACAACACGCAACAGTGGCGCACCATACAGCCTCTGCTCGAAGCCGTGCGCATGCAGGCCGACAAGTTTTCGGCTGACGATCCCCGACGCATGGAATTGGAACAGCAGATCCAGCGGTTGAGTGCCGAGGCAGTGGAACCTCGCGAACTGGGCGCGGAACCGCAAGTGCGCCTGGCACTGATCGAGCTGGGGCAGCGCAATCATCAAGTCATCATCGCCATTCACTGGATGCAGGAGGCCGTCGCGCGCATCACCACTCGGTACGAGGAATTGCAGGGAGAAACGCTCGTGAACGAAGCCCTGGCGAAACTCGGCCCCAATCATCGACTCGGGCCGCTGCAATCCGATTTCGACGAAAAACTCCAGCGCGCTCGCGAAGTGGAAAAGCAGGTCCTGGAATCCTGGGTCCCGCTGTACGTCAGCAGCGGGCAGCAGCGAGTCAGCGGTATCGTGAACCAGCGTGTCCCGGGCACGTTTACCTGGAAGTCGAGCGGCAGCGACGTGTGGCTGAGCCGTTCGCTGGCCCGCCTGGCGGGACTCGAACTCAACTCCCACGCGGCGACCAGCAATCTGCGGATCGCCGGGCGGGACCTGGTGGCGATTCGCGCCACCTTACCGTATTTGCAGTTTGGGGACTGCACGCTGCGCGACCTGACCGTCAACGTCCTGCCCCCCGAAGCGGAAGATCTCGGTTCCTTCATCGGCCCGGACGCCTTCCCCAACCACGACGTAGTCGCCGCACCAGAGAAACTCCGCCTGCTGCTGAAAGCGCCCTGAATTCATCGCATCCGGGGCCGTTTCAACCCGCCAATCGTGTCGCAAGCGGCGGCGATTTCTGGAAGACCAAGCAGTGATTGCGTGCCGATATCGACCGTAATACGCGATTTAAGTGCACGACCCCTTCCCTTATCGAGACTCCCACCAGCTGTCTCCTCGGTTCCGTTTCTAGTGACCGTAAAGGTGAATTGGTCGTGCGGCTCGCATCAAGCTTCAAACTCCCTTGCATCGCGAGTCTTTGTGGACAATGCTAAGGTAGGCGTCCGATGCTACTAGACGACGAAGAAGACTAGGTTCGAGGCATGGATCGGCATATAATACGTTTAGGTTTGGTCGATTGTTGTGCCAGCAAAGGACGTTTGATAGGCTAACGTTGTAACCTGAGCATGGTCAGCGGAAACGACATTTAAGGAGTTGGGGTTGGCGGATAAGCCCAAAATCCTCTGTGTTTGCAAGGCGGGAGAAAATGGCAAGTCGCTGCCCGTCAGCGACGAGCAGTTTGATGTCGTCAAGGTCTATAATCCGCTGCGGGCCCTCGTCCAACTCTCGCGTCAGCCCTTTGACGGCGTCTACGTCGACCCGCATCATTTCGACAAGGCGCTCCAAATCGGTCGGTTGCTGCAGAACGAACGCGTCCTGCAAGGGATGCCCGATGGTGTCGCGTTGTTGCAAGCCGACAACCAGATTGTGTGGGCCAACGATCAGTTCATCAATTGGTCCACCAGCCCGGACGTAGCGGGAAAGAACTTTTACGAAGCGTTGGGCAGTCCCGAAATCCTGGGGCCTGATTTCTGTCCCTTCCACACAGCGATGGCAACGCGACATGCCAGCAGTTCCACGTTGCGAACCAGCGAGAATCGCTACTTTCAAGTTCACGCCGCACCCGTTTCGCAAGACGATGAGATCGTACCCGAATACTTGATCATCACACTTAGCGACATCTCGGCGGAAATGATCCAGCAACAGAAGCTCGAGGCCATCCACCGCGCCGGCATCGAACTCGCGGACCTGACCGCGGAAGAAGTGCTGGACATGGATGTGGACGATCGAATTGAACTGTTGAAGTCGAACATCCTGCATTTCACCAAGGACCTGCTGAACTTCGACGTCGTGGAAATCCGACTGCTGGATGCCAATAGCAAGAAGCTCACGCCCCTGCTCACCGTGGGGATGGACGATGAGGCGAAAGATCGCATCCTGACCGCGGATACTCAGGGAAACGGCGTCACCGGTTTCGTGGCCGCTACGGCCAAGAGTTACCTGTGTGAAGACACGTCCGAAGATCCCTTGTACCTGGAGGGATTCAAGGGGGCCAAGAGCTCGCTGACCGTCCCGCTCATTTTTCACGACCAGGTCGTGGGGACGTTTAATGTCGAGAGTCCCGAGCCGCGAGCGTTTACCGATAGCGATTTGCAGTTCCTGGAAATCTTTGCCCGCGACCTGGCCATGGCGATCAACACGCTGGATTTGCTGGTCGCAGAGAAGGCCAACACCGCCCAGCAGAGTGTCGAGGCCATCCATAGCGCGGTGGCTTTACCCGTCGACGAGATCCTGAATGATGCCGTCAACGTGATGGAACGATACATCGGCCATGAACCGGAAGTGGTCCAGCGGCTCAGGCAGATCCTCCGCAACGCGAGGGACATCAAAACCGTCATCCAGAAGGTAGGCCAGACAATGGCACCCGCCATTGCCGTGCCCGCCTCGGCAGAGGCCGATTCGCGGCCTTTGCTAAAGGGCTCGCGGGTGCTGGTCGTCGACGCCGATGGAACCGTTCGCAGCGCGGCACACGACTTATTGGAGCGTTACGGCTGCGTTGTCGAAACAGCGCATGAAGGCGAAGAAGCCATTCTGATGGTCCGCAACCTCGGTTCGGAGTACGACGTCATCATTTCTGATATCAAACTGCCTGACTCCAACGGGCATCAGCTGATGCTGAAGCTGCAAGAACTGCTTGATCACGTGCCGCTGGTGCTGATGACGGGCTTCGGTTACGACCCGGGGCATTCCATTGTGAAGGCCCGCCAGGCGGGGCTGCATCCCAAAGCAATTCTCTATAAACCGTTCCGGTTGGATCAACTGCTGGAAACAGTCGAATTGATGATCGGGCTCCAGCGGGAAGTGTCGGCGTCCCGCTAGATTGATGGCGAAAAGCCGGAACGGCAGAGGTCCCGGAATTGGGCTCGCTGCGCCGCAACCTGACAGCTACATTAGTTGGACAGTTCCACGATTGCGGCAATCCGTCACGATACAAGCACGCAGCGCGAGCAAGTGTGTCCGAACGTAAAGGGCCCACTCGCCTGCGCTTCGAGCTTATATGACGACGGAACCCGGCGTGCAAGAATACAAGCACGCAGCGCGAGCAAGTGTGTCCGAACGTAAAGGGCCCACTCGCCTGCGCTTCGAGCTTATATGACGACGGAACCCGGCGCTGTCGGATTCGAGTTTGGATCAAGACGGAAACTGGCTCGATCGTGAAGTCTGGTTCGTCCTGAAATACTCGGGTGACTCGACGGTGCCCGCCCAACTTGCGCGCGTCGCGTTCGAGCGAAGTCCGTGTTTTTCGCCTTGTTGCCACCGCGCTTCGACCATCGCCCTCCAGACATCTCACGGATGAACATGACTCTTACCGCCGGTGCCGTGACCGCGTTTCTCTTGTTCGGTCACGCGTCCCTCTGGATCCGCACCTACAATCGGGTCCACGCACGTGGCATTTCGCAAACGCTGATCAAGATTTGCGAGCTCGTGATCTACACACTGTTTGCGACTTTGCTGTTGTTGGTCTGCCGCAGGTTTTTCGACTGGCAGCTACCCGACTCCGTTCGCTACGCCGCCGCGGGCTATGAATGGCTCTGTGCCGGATGCGGTCTCTACACCGCGCTCTGCTGGCTCCGCCGGACTTTCTGGTCGCGGCCGCTGACCGGTTTTCAGGAAGAGACGTTGCACGTGGTCGACGGAAAGACGCTCGCACAACAGCCGCTCGCGCACGGCTTCAAAACGCGGCTGCTCTGTGCGCTGCCGAAGAATCAGGCATTGGAGTTTGGGGTCCAACAAAGGACGCTTGAAATCGAGTCGCTCCCGGCGGCCTTGGACGGATTGACGATCGCCCACTTCTCCGACTTGCACTATACCGGCATGATCAATCAGGCGTTCTTTCACGCGGCGGTCGATCAGGTCAATGCGCTGGAGGCCGATCTGGTGGCGGTTACGGGAGACATCGTCGATTACGACCACTGCATTTCCTGGATACCGGAAACGCTGGGGCGTTTGGAGAGCCGCTTTGGCAGTTTCTGTATTCTCGGCAACCACGACCAACGGGTTTCGAACCCGGACGAAGTGCGCGCCGGCCTGGTTGCCGCCGGGCTCTGCGACGTCGGCAGCGGCTATTCGCAATTACAGATTCACGGTGTGCGCGTCTTGATTGCCGGCAACGAACTTCCCTGGTTCAAAAACCTTCCCCAGCCGCCGGCCCCGGAGGAGAATACGTTTCGCATCTTGCTGTCGCACGCTCCCGACCAGTATCCGTGGGCCAAGCAACAGCAATTCGATCTCATGCTGGCCGGCCACACCCACGGCGGTCAAATCCGCTTTCCGGTGATCGGCCCGGTGGTCGCTCCCAGCAGCTTCGGCGTCCGCTACTCGGCAGGCGTCTTCTACGAAGACGCGACGTGGCTGCATGTGACGCGCGGCCTGTCGGGAAAACAGGCGATTCGCCTGAATTGCCAGCCCGAAATCGTCAAACTCGTCCTCCGTCGCCCGCCGTCTGCAGAAACGCGAACCAACACAGGCCGGTAAGGCCACGCTCAATCGTTGCAACCGAACCAGGCGCCGCGCCGATTCGTCTGAATTGCCGAATCTGCTTGACTTGTCTCCGGCGGCACCTCCAAACGTGTGCTAGACTTCGAGAGCGCGCGGCGCCATTGGATCGCGGGTGTTTCAATCGTTGCTTCCCGGCGCTCGTAGCGCGAACGTGCAAACACTCTATTCCTATCGAGGGCGGATGAATGGCTTCGAAATTTTCCCTGCCAGCGGATGCCGTGGCCAGAATGAAAATGTTTGTGGAATCCCAAAAAGCCAATCACGGCAACAAGTCCGTGGCGGACAGCAGCCACCACAGCTAACGACAATCCGATCACGACCGACCAGGCTGCTCGTTAACGCACAGGCCGTCACGAATTGACAAGCGCTCGGCATTGTCGCCGTCATGTCGAAAATCCGGACGCAGTTCTTGACTCGCGTCTAGAAGATGCCCAGCGCGACCAGACTGTAGCGCACAACCAGTCCCGCGACGACGACACTGACCATGCTCATCAGCTTGATCAGAATATTCAGGCTCGGGCCGCTGGTGTCCTTGAAGGGGTCGCCCACCGTATCGCCGACCACGCCGGCCTTGTGGGCTTCGGAACCCTTGCCGCCGTGATGCCCGGATTCGATGTACTTCTTGGCGTTGTCCCAGCTACCGCCGGCGTTCGCCATGAAAATCGCGACGCAGAAACCGCAGGTCAGCGTGCCGACCAGCAGTCCCAACACGCCACCGACGCCCAGCACCAGGCCAACGCCAACAGGCATCAGCAGCCCGAGGATCGATGGCACGATCATCTCCTTCTGCGCGGCCTTGGTACTGATCTGTACCGGCGCCGCGTAGTCCGGCAAGTCGGTCCCTTCCATGATTCCCGGCTTTTCGCGGAATTGGCGGCGAACTTCCTCCACCATCCCTTTTGCCGCGCGACCAACGGCTTTCATGGTCATCGCGCAAAATACAAAGGTGGCCATGGCTCCCAGGAAGACGCCAACCAGTACCTTGGGGTTCATCAGTGAAGCGTCATAGTAGGTCGTAAAATGCGGCAAGGTGGCCTCGTGGATGTCCACCAACTCCGCGCCCGAAGTAATGAAGTTCAATTGCCCGTGCGCCTTCGATTCGACAATACCGGACGGAATCGCGACAGGACCACTCTTGAAATCCAGTTCCGCCCACGCCTTGGCCACCTCGGCGTGGCGCACGTCGTTCGGCATGGCCAGGTACCCGTGCAGATGGTCGCCGTGCTTTTCCACGACGAATCCGTGCGAGACTTTATACAGCCCGTCGCCTTCCACCTGTTCCACAACGGCTTCTCCCCAGTGGACGAAGCCCATGCGAACCTCCTCGACGTACGCGGCCAGCAGGGCCAGGGCCGTGAGCGCCGCCGAACCGATGGCGAAGCCCTTGCCGGTGGCGGCCGTGGTATTGCCGAGGCTGTCGAGGGCATCGGTGCGTTCCCGCACGATCGGTTCCAAACCGGCCATTTCGGCGTTGCCGCCGGCGTTATCCGCAATCGGACCATAGGCGTCCGTGGCCAAAGTAATGCCCAACGTGCTCAGCATCCCGACGGCGGCAATCCCGACACCGTACAGTCCCAACGCAAAGAAATTCACGTCTGAGAAATTCCACCCCGAAGCGAAACCAAACGCGGCCAGGGTGGCCACACAGACCACCAGCACCGGCACCCAGACGCTCATCATGCCGTCGGCAATACCGCCAATGATGATTGTGGCAGGTCCGGTTTCGGCTTGATCGGCGAGTTTCTTCGTCGGCGTGAACTCGTCGCTGGTAGCGTATTCGGTCCATTTGCCGATCAACCAGCCGGCCGCAAGTCCCACGATAATACTGAAAGCCACGCCCGGCACGCTCCCAAACATCACGGTTCCCTCAGTGCGCGGCATGAGCCAGATCGAAAGGCCAACCGCGGCCAGAATTACCAGGAAGGTCGACGCGTTAATGCCTCGCGCCAACGCTTTCAACAGGTTTTTCTGCGTCGCATCTTCATCGGTACGTACCAGGTAGATGCCAGCGATCGAAAGAAAAATCCCGACCGCGGCGATCGCCATCGGCAGGAACAAGGCACGCAGCTGCGCATCTACAGAGGCCATCCCGTCAGGCAATAAACTGCCGGTGGAGAATGCCGCGACGCCCAAAGCTGCGGTTGCCAGGATGGAACCGCAATATGATTCGTAAAGGTCAGCGCCCATGCCGGCCACGTCCCCGACGTTGTCCCCTACGTTGTCCGCGATCGTCGCGGGATTCCGCGGATCGTCTTCCGGTATCCCTTTCTCCACCTTGCCGACCAGGTCCGCTCCCACGTCGGCCGCCTTCGTGAAGATACCGCCGCCGACACGCGCGAACAGTGCTTGGCTACTCGCACCCATGCCGAAGCACAGCATGGTGACCGTGATCTCAACAAGACTCAGCGAATCCATGCCGAGCTGGGGCCAGATCCAGTACAGGAATCCAAACCACAGGGTGATGTCCAACAGGCCGAGCCCCACGACGGTCAGGCCCATGACGGCCCCGCTGCGGAAGGCCACTTGCAAACCCTGGTTGAGTGACTTTTGAGCGCCAGCTGACGTACGGCTGCTGGCCCATGTGGCCGTCTTCATCCCGAACCAACCGGCCAGCCCAGAGAAAAAGCCCCCGGTCAAAAAGGCAAACGGCACGAACTTGCTTTGGACCTTCAAGCCAAAAGCGGCCCACGCCAGCAACGCCACGATCACTACGAAAAAACCGCCCACCACGATGTATTGCTGCTTCAAATAGGCGTTGGCGCCGGCGCGGACGAAACCCGCGATCTCCACCATGCGCTCGTTCCCGTCGTCCGCCACTTTCATCGTTTTATAGAACAGAAAGGCCTGGATTAACGCCACGATGGACCCGATGAAAGCAATCAACCAAATGCCAAAGTACAGGCTGCCGCCGCCCGAGGCCGCGGGGGCCGCCATGTCAGCCGCCGCCTCGTCGCCCTGAGCAAATACTCCCGTGCTTGTGATTGTGATTGCCGCAAAAATGACCGTGCCAAGGACACAAAGCCATCGTCTGCTCGCCTGTCGCCTTTCCATCGTTGGTAGTTCCTTCAATCTTGGGGTCTGGCCGTCACGGGGACGGCGTCGGGTGAATGGTTATAATCGTTAACGGCGGTGAATGCCGTAAAATGCTTAACATCGGTTAGAAGAGAAAACCGGTCCATTTAGAGCAAATGTGATAGATGCCTCACACTCCGTGATCAGCTCTGGTTACGAATCGTGCCGGACGATAGCACACGCCTCGTCACGAAAACGGGGATGACGCAATCCTTTACCCAATAAAGGTTTGTTTCGCGAAGTCTACCCCAACTCTCAGGAACGTGTCAACGGGACCGCCACTGAAAGAAACGCAGGTAAAATCAACGTAATCGGGCTCTTCGCCGTGGTGTTCCGGGACCCGCACAGATCTCGGCAAAACCACCCCCCTCAGGAGGCCGTGTCGCGTCGCAGGCAGGTATCGCGTCGCCAACGACGGGCCGTGTACCCAAAAGCGTGGCGCGCAGGTAACACCTTCGCACGCAAAATCTGCTTGGCAAGAGCCGGCTTTCCGATTAAGCTTAGAAAGAGGCATATCTACCGGGCTAGCATCTCTTTACGGAACAACCTCCGGTTGGCAGGAGAACCTTATGTTCATTTCTTTGCAACGAACTCGTGACAGCGACTGCCGTCCCCTACAACGTCTCTGCGGAAACAGCAGCGTCTTCCGAAAGCTCACCTCGAGTCGTGGACCTGTTTGACGGTCAGACCAAAGGTGATATCGAAGTCAAAATGATCCATAAAGATGCCACGCAGGCGAATCTTTTGATTACCAACAAGACGAATCAGCCTTTGCGGATTCAGCTTCCCGCCGCATTTGCCACAGTCCCCGCGTTAGCCCAATTCGGCGGTGGCGGGTTCGGTGGAAATCAAGGAGGCTTTGGTAATCAAGGCGGCGGCTTCCAGGGCGGAGGCGGCGGCTTCGGCGGCGGCGGCGGTTTTGGTGGCGGCATGGGCGGTGGCGGCGGCTTCTTTAACGTGGCGCCCGAAAAAGTCGGCAAGATCCAGGTCGCGACGGTTTGCCTGGAGCATGGCAAGAAGGACCCCAATCCTCGCGTCGAGTACAAGATCGTACCCATTCGCGAATTCACAAAGAATGCCCAAGTCATCGAACTTTGCAAGATGCTGGGACGCGGTGAGATCAATCAGCAAGCAGCGCAGGCGGCCGCCTGGCATCTGGCCAACGGGCTGTCCTGGGCACAGCTGGCGGCGAAGAACCGGGTTGAGCTGAGCAATGGCTACACGGAAAAGTGGTTCAGCCCGCAGCAATTGGCATTCGCCAGCCGAGCCGCCATCGAAGTGGCGCGCCGCGCCGAAGCGCAAACCAACGAATCGGCCAAGCGCGATTCGCTCAGTCAACAACTGAGCAATGACTGACCCCTGGCTGGATCCCAAAATCGTTAAATTCCCAAGCAGCAGGCTGCGGCCTGCTGTTTTTTTTTCGGGGTCTCGAAGCAGCTCGCCACGGTGACACGTCACGCCGACCTGGGTTTTTCACGAACCCCGTCAGGAAACGCGCGGTGACACGATAGCAGGCCACTCCGTGCCCGACTCTGCGTGCCACTCAACCCGGCCCGGAATTCCTCTCGGCATCTCGCCAAGACTACGGCGCGGTGTTAAAACATCCGTAGGCTATAATTGTGCATGGAAGACTCGGCGGCTACGATCTGCCCGATTTGCCATAACCCATTGGCTGTAAAGGCTTAAGTTGATTGCTCGATCCGATTTAGGGGCGGTCGAGCACGATTTGTCACAATCCCCATATTTGGATTTGTGGCCTGAGTGAAACCGTACTAAAATGATCCGTTTCTAAGGGGCCAAAGCACATCACGTGAAAACGTCCGGTTTATTCGCCCAAAGGGCTACTTGTTGTTGCGCGTTGGAGATGCGAGCCGTCCGTGCCACAAGCACTCCTTGGCAAATTGTGGCCATGTAAAGAGTTAGCTTCCAGGAGGAGCCACTGTGCAAATCAATATTTCGTCTCGGCACGGCCATGTGTCGTCCGAGACTCAGGAACGTATCAGAGAGAAAGTCGAAAGACTCAGGCGACTGTTCGACCGCATGACGGCGATCGACGTCACGGTGGACGTGCAACACGAAGATTCTCCGAAAGTGGAGGTTCGCGTGCAGGCGGAACACGTGGACGACTTTGTCGCTTCGAGTACCTCGACAAGCGTCTCCGCGGCGCTCGATGGCGTGATTCAAAAGCTGGAAAAACAAATACGAAAGCACAAAGAAAAAGTTACGGGACATCGGGCCACGAGTCCCAAACATATCGAAGCGGATGTCGTGGACAGTGACGAAGACTAGACGAGCCTTGAAAATGACTCCATCGTTGAACGCGAAAGTTCACGGCGATTTTGCCGCGGCGCCGCATTCACCTGGCATCGTTTCCAAGCGCCGTTGAACGCATTCGCGAGTACTGGCGAAGATGCCTGCCGCGAGCCGTGACTGAAAACGCGTAATATAGGAATCAAGTAAATGAAGTTTTCTGATTTTGTGAAGACGGAAGCAATCAAGGCAGAACTTGCTGCGTACGACAAAGAGGAGGTCATTCAAGAACTGGTCGACTCGCTCATCGCCGCCGAAGCGCTGGACGACGGCGAACGCGATAGTATCATCAAAGCGATTATGAAACGTGAAGAACTCGGTAGCACCGGCATCGGTCGTGGTATCGCGGTTCCGCACACCAAACATCCCAGCGTCGACAAGCTGGTCGGGACGGTGGGCGTCAGCTCGGAAGGCGTCGATTTCAACAGCCTCGATGGCGAAAAGGTCCAGTTGTTCTTCTTGCTCATCTCGCCGATCGATCGTCCGGGCGATCATTTACGCGCGTTGGAGAATATCTCGCGTCAACTCCGCGACGATACGTTCTGCCGATTCTTGAAGCAGGCGAAAAGTGCTGAGGACATTCAGCAGTTGTTAGAAGAGGCGGACAATAATCAGTTCGTTTCTTAGTGCCTGAGATGGCAACACGCCGCCATGGAGCAGAATGGACGTACGTTGCCCACGCTCTCGTCGCCGCAGCCGAACCGCTTCGGGTAACTGGTCGTGGCCTGAAATCCAAAGGCTTTCAATGGTTCGAAGTCGAGAGACTTCAGCCCCTAGCAAAATGTCCGAATCAACCGCAAGCACCTGGGTCACGGTTTCCAACCCGCAAGGAATGCACCTGCGCCCAGCCGGTTCGTTCGCGCAGACGGCGGCACAATTCAGTTCCCGGATCGAAGTCAAGAAGGACAATCAACCCGCGGATGGCAAGAGCGTAATGGACTTACTTACGCTGGCCGTCAGCGGAGGCGAAAAAATGTTCATCAGCGCGGAGGGCCCCGATGCGGAGGCCGCCATCGAAGCGCTGGCCCAGCTGGTTGAAAATGGTTTCGAAACCAACCGGCAGTCGGAAACAACAGAAATCACAGACGAAGGCAGTTAGAGCCTTCGCAGACAAGACAGGTCGAAGCGTTGGTAACAGCTACTGGTCGAACAAACCGTCCATCGCGGGCACGCACATCCCGGCTTTCCTTGCCGGATCTGGATGCCGGTGACAGCGATGCGGGCCGCGGGTGCCTCGGGCCACCGCGGCGGAACGAGTAACTATTGCCAGGGCTTCCATACAAGCCATGCAAACCTTGCAGGGAATCGCTGTTTCGCCCGGTGTTGCCGTCGGGGAAGCGCTCGTGCTGGACACCGAGGGCTTTCGGACCCCGCGCCGGTTCATTGCGAGTGACGCGGTCGAGCCGGAACTGGCCAGGTTGAACAGCGCCATCGACGCGGTCGCCGCGGACATCGAACGCAACCAGACTCAGATCTCCGCGGAACTGGGCGAGAAGTACGGCGCGATCTTCTCCGCCCACGCTCAAATGCTGCGTGACGAGCGGCTCCATACGGAACTGGAGCAACTGGTCCGGCAACGCAATTTCTCTCCGGAATATGCCGTCAGCCGGACGCTGCGCCGCTACGCCAAGGTCTTCCAGAAACTCGAAAACCGCTACCTGGCCGAACGGGCCCACGATATTTTCGACATCGAAAAAAGCCTGCTCCGTAATCTCATGGGAGCGGATCGCGAAGAACTCTCCCACCTGCAATCGTCCGTCCTCATCCTGGCCCACGATCTCACCCCCAGCGAAACCGCTTCGCTGGATCGCGAAAACGCCAAGGGCTTCGCCACGGAAATTGGCGGCGCCGGCGGACATACCGCGATCGTCGCCAAGGCTTTGGAAATTCCCTCCGTCGTCGGCATCGGACCCTTCCTGGCACACGTGTCGGCGGGCGATCAGATTATCATCGACGGGGATCACGGACTCGTCATCATCAAGCCCGATGAAGAAACACTCGAACGCTATCGCTGCGAAGCGGAACAGCATCGCAACGTTGCCACCCAACTGGACAGTTTGCGCGAACTGCCCGCCGAGACCGGAGACGGCCAGCGCATCCGTATTATAGCCAATATCGAATTCCCCCATGAAGTGAAGGCCTGCTGTGAACGCGGCGCCGACGGCATCGGACTTTACCGCACCGAATTCCTTTACCTGGCCGGCGCCACGGAACCGACCGAAGAAGATCACTACCAGGCCTACTCCCAGGTGGTTCAGGCCCTGGGACAACGCCCCGTAGTCATCCGCACGCTCGATCTGGGAGCCGACAAGCTCGTGGCCGTCCCCGACCGCAAAGAACGGAATCCATTCCTCGGCCTGCGCAGCATTCGGCTATCATTGAAGAACCCGACGCTTTTCCGAACGCAGCTCCGGGCAATCCTGCGAGCCAGTGTGCGTGGAAATGTACATCTCATGTTCCCGCTGATTACGAGTCTTTCGGAACTGCAGCAGGCCAAACAACAACTGACACTGGTCATGGAAGAACTGGATGACGCGGGGGTGCCGTTCCAACGCGATCTGCCGGTTGGCATGATGGTCGAAACTCCCGCCGCCGTGACCATGCTCGACCGCCTTGCCCGGGAAGTGGATTTTGTCAGTATCGGCACGAACGACCTGGTGCAGTACACCCTGGCGGTCGACCGCAGCAATATCGACGTGGCTCACCTGTATCAATCCGGCGACCCCGCGGTCCTGCGCCTCGTGAAACAGGCGATCGACGTCACGCACCAAGCAGGAATTCCCGTTACTATCTGCGGGCAGATGAGCGCCGATCCGAAGTACACCATGCTGCTGCTGGGCCTGGGATTGCGGCAGTGGAGTGTTCCGCCGAGTGCCATTTTGGAAATCAAGAAGATCTGCCGCGGCGTCGACCTGGCGCATTGCCGGTCCGTCGCCGAACAGGCGCTCAAGCTGGATTGCGCGGCCGACGTAGATGCATTTTTACGAGATGAATTGAAGAAGATAGCACCCGAATTCGTAGTGTGTTGATCCATGATGAAGTAGGACGCAGTTCGTTCCGTCAGCCCTCCAAGGCGGCGACCGTGCCGTAGCGAGACACCCGACGGACCCAACTTCGTTTTACTTCGTCCGCACTGCGTAGGTGTGGAAAATTGCCAGAACCAATGATTCGACAAAGAATCAGAATACGTTTTCGCAAAGAGGATGATCTGCGATTGATCAGCCACCGTGACCTGGTGCGCACATTCGAACGCCTGTTTCGTCGCGCTGAATTGAAATTGAGCATGAGTGAAGGTTTCCATCCGAAAGCGAGGATGAGTTTCCCTTCGGCCTTAGCGCTCGGCATTGAAGCACTCGACGAAGTCATGGAATTCGAACTGGCGGAAGAGATTCCGGCCGCGCAGCTGCTGGAACGCTTGCAAGCGCTGGCACCAGCAGGACTGACCATCACGGACTTGCAGCCGATGGAGATCGGCCAGCCCAAGCCGCGGATCCACAGATTGACCTACCAGTTTCCTATCCCCGACGACAGGAAAGACGCGACACGTCGGGCCGTCGACACCTTGCTCTCGGAAACCTTCCGGTTCATCGAACGCGCGGGCCGCAAACAGCCCCTCGACGTTCGCGCGGGAATCGCAGACCTGCAACTGGACGACGGGGTACTCATCATGAAACTGAAGGTCAGTCGCGAAGCCAGCGTGCGACCGCTCGAGGTACTGGAAGCACTGGGGTTAGCGGAACTCCAGTACCAGGGCCTCTATCTCACACGCACCACCGTGGAGCTCACCGCATGAAACATCCTCGAAATAACAGGTACCCACAAACAGACAGGCAGACCTATGAAAAAGGAAATGCTGATCAACGTATCGCAACCGGAAGAATGCCGGATTGCGGTGATCGAAGACGGGACGCTCGAAGAGCTGTACGTCGAAAGGGCTAGTGCCGAGAATTTCGTCGGCAACATTTACAAAGGCAGGATCGTCAATCTGGAACCGAGTATCCAGGCGGCGTTCGTCGACTTCGGCGTCGGCCGCAACGGGTTTCTCCACATCAGCGACGTCGAACCCCAGTACTTCCGCCAGGGCGGCTACGACCCGGCCAACCACATCGAAGACGACAACCCGGACAGTTCCTTCGACGACGACAACGGTAATGGCCGCGGGCCGCGGGGCCGTGGCGGTCAGCGGCAACGGCGGCCGCGCAACGGCGGGCGGCCGCGAGTGAAACCGCCCATCCACGAAATCTTTCGTCGCGGCGATGAAGTGCTCGTGCAGGTTATCAAGGAGGGGATCGGCACCAAAGGGCCGACGCTCTCTACGTATATCAGCATTCCCGGCCGCTACCTGGTGCTCATGCCCGCGCTCGGACGCGTCGGCGTTTCGCGCAAGATCGACGACGAAGACGAACGGCGGAAGTTGCGGGACACGCTGCTCGACTTGAATCCGCCCAAGGGCTTGGGCTTTATCGTCCGCACCGCCGGTCAAGGCCGCACCCGGAAAGAACTCTCGCGCGATATGGCCTACCTGCTGCGGTTGTGGAAGGTCATTGTGCGCCGCCTGAAGAAGAGTTCCGGGCCGGTCGACATCTACGAAGAAAGCGACATGATCATTCGCACCATTCGCGACATTTTTGCCGCGGATGTCGATGCGATCTACATCGATCACGAGGAAGCTTACAATCGCGCTAAGGAATTCCTGCAACTGGTCATGCCGCGGCATGTCAATCGCCTGCACCACTACGAAGGCAAGGAACCGCTGTTTCACAAGCACAACCTGGAACCGGAGATCGGGCGGATCTACAAACGCGACGTCCCCTTGAAGGGAGGCGGTTCGATCGTCATCGACCAGACCGAGGCGCTGGTCGCCATCGACGTCAACAGCGGCAACTTCCGCCTGGACGATTCGGCAGAAGAAACGGCTTCCCAATTGAACGTCAACGCCGCCAAGGAAATCGCCCGGCAACTGCGGCTGCGTGACCTGGGAGGCGTGATTGTCAACGACTTCATCGACATGCGGAAGGAAAAGCATCGCCGCGGGCTGGAACGGACCCTCCGCGACGCCATGAAACGAGACCGCGCGCGAACCAAGATCCTGCGGACGAGTCCGTTTGGTCTGATCGAAATGACCCGCCAGCGCATCCGCCCCAGCCTCAAGCGGAGCGTCTACAGCGATTGTCCGTGTTGCAGCGGGCGGGGTGTCGTCAAGACGGCCGAAAGCATGTCCATTGAAGTCATTCGGCTGCTCATGCTGGCCAGTCAAAACGAGAAAATCAGCCGCATTGTGGTCCGCGTCAACGACGAAGTCGCGGCCTATTTGAACAACAAGAAGCGTCGTGAACTGACGGAAATCGAGGGGCACCGCGTGAACATCCAGATCCTCGGCAGTGAAGGCCTGTTTCCCGAACACCTGGAAATCGACTGCCGGGACGGCAGCGGCCGCGAGGTCCCTTTCATGTAGCGAAAAAGCACACCTGCAAGCCGCTTGCCAGCGCCCATTTCGCGGCGCTGGCAAGCGCTTGCCGTGCTCCTGCCTCGCGGCATCGCGTCGCCCGATTTTTCGACCACCCCGCCCCATTTCGCCGGTGGCTGCCTGGCCCCTTCGACCGGCTGACCGGCTGGGAGAGTTGGCTAACGTCTTGCCACCATATTGCCGATCGATTACGATAACAGTTTCCGATCCCCTGTAGCTCAGTTGGTAGAGCAGGCGGCTGTTAACCGCCTTGTCGTAG
>CALBSZ010000300.1 GCA_937967665.1 uncultured Planctomycetaceae bacterium | reverse complement strand
GGCTTCTCGGTGGCGCTGGGGCCGGAGGTCGAGGGCGAACACCACAACTGCGGAGCGCTGACCATTCCACTCGAACACCCCGCCCGCGACCCGCTGGACAACTTTTATCTGCAAACGGCCGAGAAAGCGGCCGGCCAGACGCTGCTGTTGCGCAGTCAAACCAGCACGGTCCAGATCCGCGTTATGGAAAAGACCAGGCCGCCCATCCGCATCATTTCCTTGGCGCGGGTCTACCGTCCGGATCCGGCGGATGCGACCCACTATCCGATGTTTCATCAGATGGAAGGCCTGCTGGTCGACAAGCAGGTGACGATGGCGGACTTGAAGAGCGTCCTGCGGTTGTTTGCACAGAGTTACCTGGGCGCGGACGTTCACGTCCGTTTCCGCCCCTCGTTCTTTCCGTTTACGGAACCGAGTGTGGAAGCCGACTACAGCTGGAACGACGGCTGGGTCGAGTTCGGCGGCGCCGGGATGGTCGACCCCAACGTGCTGCGGGCCGTGGGATACGATCCCGAGGAGGTAACTGGTTTCGCCTTTGGATTGGGTGTCGAGCGGCTTTGCATGCGGCGGCACAACATCACCGACATCCGCGAGTTCTACAAGAACGACGTCCGTTTCTTGCATCAGTTCTGAACCTTGACCCCGAATCGCCCCTGCCATGCTTGTATCCTGGAATTGGCTGAAAGAATACGTTGCTTTGGACATGGACCGCGCGGAACTGGAGAACCGCTGGTCCATGTCGGGCTTGAATCACGAAGAGACGAATTCGCTGGGTGACGATTTCTGTATCAACCTGGAAGTGACCAGCAATCGTCCCGACTGGTTGGGGCACATTGGCGTCGCGCGGGAAGTCGCGGTGTTGTACGACAAGCCGCTGCAGGTCGCTGATCCGCGGCCCGCGACTGCGTCGACCAAGGTGGCCGATCTGTGCCGGGTCGCGCTGCAGTGTCCGGAACTGTGTTATCGCTATACCGCGCGGGTCATTCGCGGTGTCAAGGTCGGGCCGAGTCCAGAGTGGCTCGTCAAGCGGCTGGCGGCGATCGGCGAGACGTCGGTCAACAATATTGTCGATATCACGAATTATGTGCTCTTCGAATGCGGGCAGCCATTGCACGCGTTTGACCTGAACAAGCTGGCGGGGTCCGAGATCATCGTACGGGAATCCCGCCAAGGCGAAACGTTCGAAGCCATCAATCACAAAACGTATACTCTTGAGCCGGGAATGTGCGTGATCGCCGATGCCAACCGTCCGGTGGCTTTGGGTGGTGTCATGGGAGGCGCCGACACGGAAGTTTCCACCGCCACAACCGACCTGTTGATTGAAGCGGCTGAATTCGCCGCGCTGGCCATCCGCACCACGGCGCGGAAGTTGAATTTGCATAGCCCGTCTTCGTATCGTTTCGAACGCGGCGTCGATCCGGTGGGGGTCGACTGGGCCAGTCGCCGCTGTTGCGAATTGATTCTGGAGATTGCCGGCGGCGAATTGGCGGACGGCGTGATCGATGTCGGCCGCGGCATTCCCGAGCAGGCTCCGGTCGTGCTGCGATTGCACCAGTTGAAACGGATTTTGGGGATCGACATTCCCGTCGACGAAGTGCGCCGGATTCTCACGGCACTTGGCTGTACCGAACAATCTGGCGATGCGAACCAGTTGACCGTCGTCCCGCCGTCCTGGCGTCGCGACCTGCCGCGCGAAATCGATCTGGTGGAAGAAGTCGCGCGGATCTACGGTTACGAGAAGATTCCCGAGGACGTGGGCGTACCCATGGCCCCGTCCAACCGCAGCGACGCGGACCGCGTACAGCAAAAAGTTCGCGCCGCGCTGACCGCGGCAGGTTTTGACGAAGCCCTGACCACCAGCTTTGTCACGCAGCGGTGGTCGGCCCTGTTCAGTCCATGGACCGACGCCCCGCCGCTCAAGGCCACGACCACGATGCTGAAAGGCGCCGATTGTTTGCGGCGTACGCTGGTGCCGAGTTTGCTGGACGTCCGCAAAACGAACGAATCGCTTTCCAATCCGGACATTGAGCTGTTCGAAACGGCTCACATCTATTTGCCGGTGGCCGGCCAGCTGCCGCGCGAACAGTGGACGCTGGGGATGACGTCGGGACGCGATTTCTATCACGTCAAAGGCGTTATTGAAGCGATGGTGGCCGCCGTCAGTCCGTCGGCGATCCTGATTGTCGAAGCGACCAGGCAGCCCCTGCTGGAGGAGGAACAGTCCTGCGCGCTGCGGCTTGGAGAGAAGCGATTCGGGTTCATCGGGAGCGTGAATGCCGCCGGACTGAAGCAATTCGGACTCCGCGCGGATACCGTCGTGGCCGAACTGGACTTGAGTGTACTGGCGGAAATGGCCGAGTTGATTCCGCAGTATGCCGAACAAAGCCCGTACCCGGCCATGTCGCGAGACATGAACCTGATCGTGGATGAAACGGTTCGCTGGATGGACCTCGCCAATACCGTACGGGCTTCCAGCGGCGAATGGTTGGAGGGCGTTCAATACCTGGACACCTATCGCGACCCGCAGAAGAAGGATGGCGAAGGAAAGAAGCGTTTGCTGTTTTCCATCTCCTTGCGATCCTTCGAGCGTACGCTGACGGGCGAAGAGGCGGATCAGGTTCGCGACAAGGTCGTCGCGGCCTGCCACAAAGAGTTCGGCGCCGTGTTGCTCGGTTGAGTTCGCGCGGCGGGATCGCGGATGGGATGGAGTCGCCGTGAGACGAATTTGACGTGGAACGAATTCCTGCTGCCATTCGCCATACCCACGTTGCTTAGCGCTTGAAACGCGTACATCGCTAATGACCGTCGCGATCACCGACAAGTCTGGCACCTTCCGTCCCATGCTGTGGCTGGCCATGCCTGTGCTGGCCGAAGAGTCGTTGAACCTGCTGGTGATCTACACCGACTGGTGGCTTGTCGGGCATTATCTTCCCGGGGTCAAGTACAAAGCGGCGATGGGGCTGATGGCCTACATGATGTGGCTGGTCCCCAGCCTTTTTTCGGCCGTTGCCATCGGAGCCACCGCGTTGATTGCCCGGTCGGTCGGTGCGGGAGACCGCGCGGCGGCTTCGCGTATCGCCAACCAGGCAGTTTCGTTGGGAATCGTCTTTGCGATCGCGGTCACTTCCATCGTGTTCTTCTTTTCCAGCCGTTTCGTCCATTGGATGCAACTGGAAGCGGAAGCGGCGAACCTGGCCGGGAACTATTTGCGGACAATCGCCCTGGTGATACCGCTCATCATGGTCGAACAGATCGCCGCGGCCTGTTTGCGAGGCGCCGGGGATACGGTGAGTGGTTTCCTGGCGAAATCCGTGGTCAATGTGGTCAACGTTTTCGTCAGTGCTTCGCTGGTCACGGGATGGGGACCCTTTCCCAAACTCGGCTGGCAAGGAGTGGCGATTGGTACCGCTGTGGGGCACGGCTCCGGAGGCTTGATCCTGCTGGTCCTGCTCGTCTACGGGCGTGGTGGTCTGCGAATTCGCTGGTCGGCCATGAGGCCGCATGCCAACGACTTGCGCCGGTTGCTTCGGATTGGATTGCCCGGTGGTGGTGATACGTTGATTGTGATCGGCTGTCACCTGATCTATTTGTCGATCATCAACCGATTGGGTGTGCTGCCGGCGGCCGCGCACGGGCTGGGCGTCCAAATTGAAGCACTGGCGTACCTGCCTGGTTCCGCGTTCTACGTGGCGGCGGCGACCATCACGGGGCAGAGCCTCGGCGCGGGTGACCCGCGCCGCGCGGTACGCGGTACGCTGGAATCGCTACTGGTGGGCGGCGCCGTGATGTCCTGTGCTGGACTGGCGTTCTTTTTTGCGGGAGACTGGTTAGCCGCGTTCTTTACGGGCGATCGGCACGATCCGGCCGGTGTCGTGGCAGCGAAGCTGTTAAAGATTTCGGCGATTTGCGTGCCGTCGCTCGCCGTCCTGTCGATCGTTACCGGTTCACTGCGCGGCGCCGGCGACACGCTGTGGCCGCTTGCCTGCACCCTGTTCGGGTTTTTTGTCATACGGATTCCGTTGGCCATGTGGCTGGCGTGGGACCAGATCAACCTGCCGTTTGGTTGGGGCGTCATCGCGGGTTGTGGGTTCGGTGTCTTCGGGGCGTGGTGGGCGATGGCCGGCGATTTGATCCTCCGCAGCCTGCTGTTACTCTGGCGCTTCTGGCACGGCGGCTGGCAGCGCCGTAGCGTGTGAGATTGGTGTTTTGTCACCTGCCACCGCTGCGCGGTTCCATGCCTGGACAGGTCCTGGCCTACGAACGCTGCGGCGGACTTGTCCCACAGTCGCAACGCGACGGCATGAGTCGGAACTTCCTGGCAGTGTGAAGGGCCAAAACGGTGGGGCAAGACAAGCTATAGTTAATATAATGGTATCAATACGAGGCATGGGCTGCATCTTCGCGACTGACGATCGTTGCGGCGGCCTTGATCAGCGCGGCAGCATTCGAAGCGGCACTCATGACGCGCGTGAATTGGTGGTGAGTTGCGGTGGATTGTTGACCAAATGAATCGATTATGGATACAACTTTCGCTGCGCTGGGTGCTGTTAGGTAGTCTGATCGCGGTGACCAATGCGTGTGACCGGACGACACCTGCGTTTGATGAGGCCGGCGCGGAGGCCAGCGCGATCCGGATCGCGTTCTCGCCGGATGGCAAGCTGATCGCGGCGGGCACGGCCCGCAACATCGTTCAGCTGTGGGACCTCGAAACGCGCAAGTTGCGATGGGAATTTGCCCATCCGACGGAGTCCAACACGAAAGCGGCGGTTGTGGCATTCGCTCCCGATGGCGAATCATTTGTCGCCGGCTACAGCGACGGTTCGTTGATTTTCTGGTCCACGAAGACCGGTAAGGCATTGCAGCAGGCGAAGGCCCACCAGGGCGAAATCGTTCGTGTGGTCTTTTCGAAGGACGGTCGTTACCTCGCGACTGAATGCACAAACGACCGGCAGCCGCCACTTGAAGCGGGAAAAAGTCCGCTGCCAGAAGCCGCCGTGTGGAAGGTGGATAACATTGAGAGGATCGGCCTGTTTCCGTTCGAGAGCAAGAAATTGAATCAGATTGTTGCTTTTGACGATGAGCACCATCTTGTCGTTAAAGTCGAGTTTAATAGGTGGCAGCGCTACCATGTAAACGACGACGAAGTCAAACCAGCCGAACCGAGCGATCGAATCCGGCTGCTCAATGCTCGAAAAGCCTTTGGACGCAGATTCAGTGCGTCGCTGCGATATAGCGTTCACACTGAAAGGGAAGGCCTGCATTCTCCCTTCGTCGCATTGATTGACGACTGGACGGAGGACGAATATTTTGCATCTTCGCTGCGCGACGTCGATTCGCTACGGCCATGGCACGTAGCGTTCGGCCCCGGCGAAAACTTCGTCGTCATCGCCGGTCAAGGATGGCAGGAGGTCGTTCCCGGTATTCCTGCAGCGGGCGGCGGCCAGATTCATCCGGCAAAGCTCGCTGTTTTTCAGCTCCACCCGACCGAACGAACCGATACGATCGAGACTGGCGCTGACGATCGCTTGACGCGCATCTTTGCCGTTGCGTTCTCGCCTGACGGACGCCTGGTTGCAACGACCGGCCAAGGACGTGCCCCGACGTTGTTCGAGGTCACGAAAAAGGGGAGACTCAGGCCATGGAACCCGTGAACAGCGAACAGCCAGGTCGACGGCGGCAAACTTCACGGACAACAACGTGCAACATGCGGGTTCCGAATTCGCCAATTCCTTGGCGGAATGAACTTCGAATCCATGAAGGTCACGGAAGGCGAGTTTGCGAAAGTACGATGTGCAAGAGACCGACGCCGCCGACCTCGTTCAAGACGTCTTGTTGGCCGTCTCGAAGGATGTCGCCCGGTTCGAGCATCAAGGGTACCCCGGCGCTTTTCGGGGGTGGGTCAAGGGGATACTGATCAATCGGCTGCGAAATTTCTGGCGCGTACGAGATCGTCGGCGGGAGGCACGCGGTGATTCCAATATCGAGGAATGGCTGGCTGAACTGGAAAACCCGAACAGTGAATTCAGCCACCTCTGGAACGAGGAGCACGACCGTTACGTCATGCGACATCTACTTGAACTGGTCAAGCCTCATTTTGCTCCCAACACATGGACGGCGTTTTATCGGGTCGCCGTGAAGGGGGAACGACCGCGTGTTGTTGCCTCAGAAATGCAGGTTTCCCCGAACAGCTGTATAGCGACAATTACTTTTCCCTCGCCGCGACAATTAGAATTCCCCTGCATGTGTTGACGGGATTCGATTGCTAGCAGGGCGGCTGGCAGCGACAATTAGAATTCCCTGGATGGGGCTCTTCTTTCAAGATCGCAACCCCTTGATTTCATGGAGGTTGCGATGGTCTCGGATGGACAGGTTAAAGAACTGTGGCGATTGCTTGCACTGGGCAAGTCGCTCGCCAGTGCGGCAAGGATGACTGAAATGACTGAAAAGACGGGTCGAAATTATCGGGACGACAAGCGTCTTCCATCCGAGCGAAAGAAGCCCCGCAGCTATCGGATTCGCAAAGACCCATTTGCGAAGGTATGGCCGGAGGTCGAGCGTCGTTTGGAAGCCGAACCGCGTCTGAAACCGGTAACCCTCTTCGAGTGGTTGCAGGGAACGTACCCAGGGCGGTTTCCCGATTCGACGCGCCGGACATTCGATTGTCAAACGCGGTTGCCGAGATGAAGACCTCATCCATCTCAGCGACCGCTTTGACTATATCAATGACACCAGCGACGGCTCACTCGACCGCTGGTACGGACCGCTCCGCCCAACCGGCACGGCCCCGCCGCCCCCTTTTCGCGAAGCCGCGCATGGGAAATCAACCCACGCCGCGGATGCAACGCTCACGCATATCCGCCGGACTGTTCAAAGTGGACGGAACCACGCGTGTTGCGACTGGCAAGGTACTTGGTATTGAATTCGAAGTAGCGGGTGCTACCAGAGTCGAATCAGACTTGCGGATGAAGGCTGGTAAGCCGGAACATACTTCGACGCGAAACGCGCTGTAGAAGGCAGGGTCCACGGTGCAGGAAAGGCCCTCCCCGGCCGCTACCGCGTCCGACCCTCCCGCGCGCGGGAGGGTTGCACAACGCAGCACACGATCGACGCGCACGGTGAAGATAAGGAAGTTATCTTGACTCATCGCTTACTCGTGCATTTTTCCTGGCGTCGACAAGGCTGCTTTGATTGTTTTCATCGTCTTTTCGACGTTCGCCGGATTTCCCGACAAAGCACTACCGACGGCAACGCGGCGCAGGCCAGTGTCGGCGACCCGGTGAATATTCTCGGCATGGATACCGCCGATCGCGAATGAGGGGAGGCGAATCTCGGCGGCCACTTCGCGCAGGAAAGGCAGACCGGGATAAGCGGAAAAGGATTTCGTCTCGGAGGGAAATGTCGGACCGCAGCCCAGGTACGACGCGCCATCGAGGACGGCAGTGCGGGCTTGTTCGATCGTATGGGTGGAAACACCGACCAGGGATTGTGGTCCGAGTACCGTGCGGCAGTCTTTCACACTTAACTCGTCCTGGCCAGTGTGGACTCCATCCGCTTGCGAAAGCAATGCGATGTCCGGGCGATCGTTGACCACGAACATGACGGCGGTATCCCGCGTCTGGTTTCGCAGCTGGCGAGCGCGTGCCAGCAGTGTGCGGTCGTCGAGCCGCTTGTCGCGTAGCTGCATCATGTCCACGCCGGCGGCAATCAGTGCCGCTATTCGCTGTTCAAAGGCAGCCGCGCTGTCCGCGCCGTCGACGAGCGCGTAAATGCGAGCTGTTTCGAGTCGTTCGAGACTGCTAGCAGTGATGGCCAGCGCACGGCAGAGTGTATAGGCACGATAGCGGAGTGATTCCATGGCCGCGGCGAAACGCGGCGAGAGAAGCTTTCCGTACTCTTCCAGCACGCGGAACGCCTGTTCGGCTCGCTTCAGATTGGTGATCGCCACGTTTTGCGTTGTACTTCGTTCGAATTCGGCAGCCATCGAGACGGTTGTGCCGACATCCTGTCTGGTTTCGCGCGCGGCGAACCGAGCGTCTGCGGGCACTTCGGACAAGGCGTCCAGCAGGTCGTGCCTCATTTCCTTCAGCAGTCGGGCGAGATGCGCGTCGTCAAGGACAAATCGCGCGTATTCCTCGGAAACTCGCAGGCCTTCCATCACGCGGTTCGCGTTGGCGTCCAGGATTCGATAGAGGTCGGTTTGCTGGGTCATAAATGGGGGTTTGCGGCAGCGTCAATGCCACCAGCGGGAATGTGCGAGCAGGCGTCCCCCCACGAAACTCGACACGGAACTGTCCTGTCGCTCGGAAAAAAGGCACACCAATTGCGACTACTCCCCTACGAACGCGAAAGTACGTCAAACTGTCATTGCTGGCAGAGTCTCTGGAAGACCTCGACGGATTCGGGGTCTTTCAATCTGCCAGATTGGCATGATCTGTGCAATCCTCCGGTAGTTTAGTCTATCTGGTTGGGTAGTCCCTGCCGGTGGGTTGGACGCGTTTATGCACATGCTGGTTTTTGCGGAAACCTCGCAGGCGCAACTTCCTGCGGCATATTTACTTGCCTTGCTGATGCCTTATTTGGGAGTTACAATTCCGAGGCGACTTTCGCCCGTATTGTAGGAAGAGTAGGCAAGGATGCTGAAAGGGCAGCACACATCGATGTTGACCTGTTGTTGGCCTGGACTCGCCCGGCTTTGGCTAAGGGGCGAGTGGACGGGGCTGCTATGGGCGGTGGTGTTTGCTGTGGGTCTGAATTTTGTCCTCGTGGCAAACTTCATCTGGCCGGAGCTTCTTTCTACGCACGTTTTGGCTGCCGCCTGGTTGGCAGTTGGAATTGGTTGGTGTGTTTCGGTATGGAGGACATATCGGCAGTGGCCTGAATTGACCGGCAGTGTCGTCGACCACGCGGAAGCGGATGACTTGTTTCGTCAGGCTCAGTCGCAATACTTAAGAGGGCATTGGCTTGAAGCGGAAACGATCCTGGTCAGGTTGATTCGGATCAATCCGCGAGACATTGAAGCCCGCTTAATGCTGGCAACCTTGTACCGCCATAGCAGGCAGCCGCAGGATGCACAGCAGCAGTTGGATATCTTGCAGCGAACCGAGGGCGCCGAACCTTGGGCCTTCGAGATCGCTCAAGAGCGACAGTTGCTGACCACGACGGTGACGGAGGCCGCTTGAGAAACGGAAGCCGCTTGAGAAACGGATGAGCGGCCGGGTGTGACATCAACTTTGAACGGATCGGTTGCCAGAGGCAGCACAGTTAGATTAATCAGATTTTTCATATGCTTAGGATCGAGAATAAAACCTCTCGCCGCACAATGAGGGACAGACATGTACGAACGCTTCACTGACCGTGCACGGAAGGTAATGCAGCTTGCGAATCAAGAGGCGCAGCGCTTTAACCACGAGTACATTGGTACCGAGCACATTTTGCTGGGCTTGGTCAAGGAAGGCAGTGGCGTTGCTGCCAATGTCTTGAAGAACCTTGACGTGGATCTCCGCAAGATTCGCCTGGAAGTCGAAAAGCTTGTTCAGAGCGGCCCGGAAATGGTCACGATGGGCAAGTTGCCGCAGACGCCACGCGCCAAGAAGGTCATCGAGTATTCGATGGAAGAAGCGCGCAACCTGAATCACAACTACGTCGGCACGGAACACATCCTGCTGGGACTGTTGCGCGAGCAGGAAGGGGTTGCCGCGCAGGTCTTAATGAACCTGGGACTGAAGTTGGAAGAGGTTCGCGAGGAAGTGCTCAACCTGCTCGGCCATGGTCTGGAAGGCGCAGAAGCGGAACGCGGCGGACGCGAAGGGCTGGGCGAAGGCGCCTCGGGATCGTCCAAAGGAAGCAAGTCCAAGACCCCGGCTCTGGACAGTTTCGGCCGCGACCTCACGGAACTCGCCAAGCAGACCAAGCTGGACCCGGTGATTGGCCGAGAACGCGAAATCGAACGGGCCATTCAGGTGCTCTGCCGGCGCACCAAGAACAATCCGGTGCTGCTGGGCGAAGCGGGCGTCGGCAAGACGGCCATCGTCGAAGGCTTCGCGCAGCGGGTCGTTTCGGGCAACGTTCCCGAACTCCTGGCGGACAAACGTATCGTGGTCCTGGACCTGGCGATGATGGTCGCCGGGACCAAATATCGCGGCCAGTTCGAAGAACGGATCAAAGCCGTGATGAACGAAGTGCGTCGCGCCAAGAACACGATTTTATTCATCGACGAATTGCACACGCTGGTCGGTGCGGGTGGTGCGGAAGGCGCTATCGACGCGGCCAACGTCTTGAAGCCGGCGCTGGCTCGCGGCGAAATCCAGTGCATCGGTGCCACGACCTTGGACGAGTACCGCAAGTACATCGAAAAGGACAGCGCGCTGGCGCGACGATTCCAGGAAATCATCGTTGACCCGACCTCCAAAAACGAAACGATCGAGATCCTCAAGGGCCTTCGCGGCCGTTATGAAGAGCATCATCGCGTGCAGATCACCGACGACGCGGTGGTCGCCGCGGTGGAAATGTCCGAACGCTACATCACCGCTCGCTGTCTGCCGGATAAGGCAATTGACGTGATCGACGAAGCGGGCGCTCGAGTCCGCTTGCGGACCATGACGCGTCCCCCGGATCTGAAAGAGATCGACGAGGAAGTCGAGCAGTTGAACAAGGACAAGGAAGAGGCGGTTGCCAACCAGGACTTCGAGAAAGCCGCGTCGCTGCGGGATTCGGCCGACAAGCTGAAGAAGAAGAAGGACGACATTACCAAGCAATGGCGCGAGAAGTCTCAGGAAACCGACGGCGTGGTCGATGAAGAAGTGATCGCCGAAGTGGTTTCCAAGATGACCGGGATTCCGCTGACCCGGCTGTCCACCGAGGACAGCATGCGGCTGATGCAGATGGAAGAAGACCTGCATAAGCGCGTCATCAGCCAGAACGAAGCAGTCAAGGCCGTGGCGAAAGCGGTCCGCCGCAGCCGCAGTGGTTTGAAGGATCCCAAGCGGCCCACCGGCTGCTTTGTGTTCGCCGGTCCTACAGGCGTGGGTAAGACGTTGCTGGCCAAGGCACTGGCCGAATTCATGTTCGGTGATCCCGACGCACTGGTGCAGATCGACATGAGTGAATACATGGAGAAGCACAACGTCAGCCGTCTGGTCGGTGCCCCTCCCGGATACGTCGGCTACGAAGAAGGCGGCCAGTTGACGGAAAAGATCCGCCGTCGTCCCTACGCGGTCGTGTTGTTGGACGAAATCGAAAAGGCCCATCCCGACTGCTTCAACATGTTGCTGCAGGTCATGGAAGAAGGCCGGTTGACGGACAGCTTCGGCCGGAATGTCGATTTCCGCAACGTGATCATGATCATGACCACCAACGCCGGTGCCGACGCGATCAAGAACGAATCCGCGTTCGGTTTCCAGCGGCCCGATGGAGACGCCTCGTACGATTCGATGAAGAGTCGGGTGAACGACGAAATCGGGAAGGTTTTCCGGCCTGAGTTCCTCAACCGCCTGGACGACGTGATCATCTTCCGGCACCTGACCGATGTCGACCTGAAGGAAGACGTTGAGCTAGAACTGTGCAAGGTTCGCGAACGCGTGAAGGATCGCGCGCACACGCTGGATCTTTCGGATGATGCGAAAGAATTCATCATCAAGAAGGGTTCCAATCTGGACTTTGGTGCTCGACCGTTGCGGCGGGCGTTGGAGAACTATGTCGAGGACCCGCTGTCGGAAGAACTGCTGCAGGGCACTTTCGAAGGCAAGGATCACATCCAGGTCGATGTGTTCCGCGACGACGAAGGCAAAGTCCGGCGGCTGGACTTCAAGGGAACGGTCGCCGAACCGGAGGCGAAGCCCGACGACGAGACCAAGCCTGTGGGCGTGGGTGCGAGCGACGCCACGAGCGACGCGGACTCGGAGTAGCTCGCGGCCGCGACGAAGATTTCACAAAAACACGCCACAGCGCTGGCGTGTTTTTTTATGGAGTGCCGGAATGCCCGACAGCAAACCAACGTAACGGTTCCTCCTTTGGAACGTACGTTGTCACGCCGAACAATCGCTAGAAAACAAACGTTCCCAGGGCGTTGCCCTGGGATAGGCAAACAACGGGGCGTTGCCCCTAAAACAAAAACGCGCAACTTCAAAACTTGCGCTTCGAGCTTGTATGACGACGGAACCTCGCGCTGTCGAACTAGACACGTCCGGCGCGTCGCCCTTCCGCACGGGGGTGGAAATCCCGACGGTGTTATTCGCCCGCGGCTCACATTTGTCGTATTTACCTAGTACAATAGGGAGGACTTGCAACCTACCACGATCGCCTTCCCAGTTGAGACGAAACCATGAGCCAAAGTTTCCGACAATCGCTTTCCATTCTGACCGTAATGACCTTGCTGGCGGTGCCGGCGGCAGCCGCGGAGTTGCAGCTTCAAAAAGGGGACCACATTTCCTATGTGGGGAATACGCTGGCCGATCGGATGCAGCATGATGGTTGGCTGGAAACCTTGATCCAGAATCGGTTTCCCAAAGACGAACTGGTCTTCCGCAACCTGGGCTTTTCCGCTGATGAAATCGATAAGCGGCCGCGCGAGGCAAATTTTGGTTCCCCGGACCAGTGGCTGACACGGACGCAGACGAGTATCGTGTTCGCCTTCTTCGGTTACAACGAATCGTTTGCCGGAGCCGCGGGAGTCGATAGCTTCAAGGCGAAGTTGGCTTCGTTCATCGATTCGACTCTAAAGCAGAACTATAACGGCAAGGCGACCGCCAGGCTCGTTGTCTTTTCGCCGATCGCTCACGAGAACCTGCACAATCCCAACCTTCCGGACGGCAGCGAGAACAACGCGCGGTTGGCGCTCTATACCAACGCGATGAGTGAAGTCTGTGCGGAGAAGAACGTGCCGTTCGTGGATTTGTTCTCGCCTTCCCTGCAACTCTATGAATCCACGGCAGAACCGCTCACCATCAACGGCGTCCATCTGAACCCGTTGGGCAATCGCAAAATCGCGGAAGTGATCGACGCCGCATTGTTTGGCGCTCCAGCGCCGCACGATCCCGCTCGGCTGGCCAAGATCAACGAAGCGGTTCGCGAGAAGAATTTCCACTGGTTCAATCTTTACCGGACCATCGATGGCTACAACGTGTTCGGCGGCCGTTCGAAGCTGAGCTGGCATGGGCAAAGCAATGCCGACGTCATGCAGCGTGAAATGGACATCTTTGAAGTCATGACGGCGAATCGGGACAAGCGGATTCACGCCGTTGCGCAGGGAGGCGATTTGAAAGTCGACGATAGCAACGCACCGCCGCTGCTGGAAGTCAAGACCAACAAACCCGGGCCGCTGGAAGGAGGCAAGTATCCGTTTCTGGGCGGCGAGGAAGCGATTGAGAAAATGACCGTAGCCGCCGGTATGGAAATCAACCTGTTCGCGTCGGAAGAACAGTTCCCCGAATTGATCAATCCTGTACAGACGGCTGTCGATACGGACGGCCGGTTGTGGGTGGCGACCTGGCCCACCTACCCGCACTGGAATCCGAAGGAGGAGCTGCGCGACAAGCTGGTGATCCTGCCCGATGAAAACGGCGACGGCAAGGCGGACGAGCTGATTGTTTTCGCGGATCAACTGAACAGTATTACCGGGTTCGAATTTTGGGGAGGCGGCGTCCTGGTGGCGGCCGCGCCGGAGATCTGGTTCCTGAAGGACACCGATGGCGACGACAAGGCCGACGTCAAGGTCCGCATGCTGCAAGGGGTGTCGAGCGCCGATTCGCATCATACGGCAAACGCCTTGACCATTGGTCCTGACGGATGCCTGTATTGGTCCCGGGGCATTTTCAACGTGTGCAACATGGAAACGCCCACCGGGACGTTCCGTTCCTCCGCGTCCGGCGTTTACCGGTTCGATCCGCGGACGTTTGAAATCAACTTTCACTTTCCGATCGGCCCCAACCCGCACGGTGACGTGTTCGACCAATGGGGATACCAGTTTGCCAACGACGGAACCAGCGGAACCGGCAGTTACGTGAGCATCGGCAAAGGCGTGGGCGCTCCCAAGCAATGGTTTCAGAAGCGTGTCCGGCCTGTTCCGGCGACGGGAATTCTGTCGAGCAGCCATTTTCCCCCGGAAAACAACGGCAACTTCTTGATTTGCAATGCCATCGGGTTCCTGGGCGTGCTGCAGCATCGCGTGGAATACGACGGTGCGGACATCAACGCGATTGAAATCGAGCCGATTGTCTATTCATCCGATCAGAACTTCCGCCCGACCGACCTGGAAATCGGCGGCGACGGGGCGCTGTACATCAGCGACTGGTGCAATCCGCTCATCGGCCACATGCAGCACAACATCCGGGATCCGAACCGCGACCACTTGCATGGACGGATCTACCGCGTCACGGCGAAGGGCCGCGACCTGCTTAAGCCGGTCAAGATGAAGGGCAAACCGATCGAAGAAGTCCTGACGCATGTTTATGCGAAGGAAAACGGCACACGCTACCGCGTCCGCATTGAACTCAGCGGTCGCGACACGCAGGACGTTGTTGCCGCTTTGGAGAAATTTGCGGCGACGATTGAGCCCAAGAGCCCGGAAGATGAACAGGCACTATTGGAGCTTTTGTGGATTTACGCGGAACATCGCGTGCCCAACGAGGCCCTTTTGAAGAAAGTGTTTCAGGCAAAGGAGCCGCGCGTGCGCGCCGCGGCCATCCGAACGCTGGGTCTGTGGGGGGATAAGGTGCAGGATTGGGAACCGCTGCTGGTCGCCGCGGCTCGGGATCGCGAACCGCTGGTCCGCGCCGAAGCGGTCAAGGCTGCCGTCAGTTTTGAGGGTCTCGGTGCCGCCGAAGCCATTTTCGAAGCGGCCATACGGCCGACGGACGTGCAGTTGGATTTCGTGCTGAGTTACGCTCGGGGTAAGGTCAATGTGGAGGCCATTGTTCAGGAGGCCCTGGCGTCCGGCAAGAAGCTATCGCCTGCGGCGAATGCGTATGCGTTGCGCAATGCCAGCGTGGAAGACTTGCTGAAAATGGACAAGACCGAAGCCGTCTACACGGCGATCCTAAGCCGCTCGAACGTGGCGGCCGAGGACTTGCAGGGCGCCTTGTCGGGTCTGGCGAAGCTGAAGAACACCAGCGAGATCCGTTTGCTGATCGAACTCATACGAGAAGCGGACGCCAACGAGCAGTCCGAGAATCTCGACAGCTATACTCGGCTGCTAAGACAGCTGCCCGCGGGTCAGCTCAAGGAAGTACGCGACAAGATGTAAGCGCGGGCAATGCGCGCTAAATCGGAAGACGTTCGTCGCTTGGGCTACGCGGGCTGGATTTCGGCCGATGAGTCGGCGGATGGCGCGTTCGACTATGCTATCGAGAGCAAAGATCGTCTGCGCGAAGTACTAAACGCCATTTCTCTTGTCGCCGACGAAAAGGTACGCGCCGGTCTCTTCGCGAAAGTGCAGCCTTTGCTTTTCGAACTCCCGCCGCATCTGACCGCGGAAGGGAGCGATGGCGCGTTTCATGCCAGCGGGATCCAAGTGGACTACTATCATCCCAGCCCCAGCAATGTGGCTCGAGAAACCTTGGAAAAGCTCGAGCCGAAGGACTCGGGTATCGTGCCGGAAATCGTCATGAACGTGCCGCAGCGAAAGGCAGCCGACGCGTTCGCCTTGCGTTTCACGGGTGCCATCCATCTCGAAACGACGGGCAAGTACACGTTCTTCACGAATTCGGACGACGGTTCGCGGCTGTACATCGGCGACACACAGGTGGTCGACAACGACGGCTTGCACGGCATGGTGGAAAAGAGTGGTTCGATCGAACTGCGGGCTGGATCGCATCCGATCACCGTGACGTATTTTGACAACGGCGGTGGCGACGGCTTGGAGGTGAGTTATTCCGGACCTGGAATCCAGAAACAAAAGATTCCCGCCGCGCGGCTTTCCGTGTCCGGCGGTGGTGATACGATTCATGACCTGGCCATCCAATCGCTCGAATGGATCCCCGGCCATGACGCCGCAAAATTGGCCAACCTGGCCGCCTTGATCAAGGCGGGAAGGAACCGCACGAGCGCGATTCAGGCAATGCGCAAGATCGATTCGCAGCACTGGCCGGCCCCGCAGGCCCGGGCCGTTGTGGATAACTTGATCGCTTACGTCAGCAACATCCCGGCGAAGTACCGCACGGGAACGGCCGCCGTGGATGCGATGGCTTTGACCAGGGAACTCGCCAAGAAGCTTCCGGCCGACCAGGCCAAGGCGGTAGAGCACCGATTGGCGAATCTCGATGTTCGTGTCATCACGATTGGCACCGTGCCGCATCGCATGATCTATGACAAGGAAGTGATCGCCGTGCAGGCCGGCAAGCCGGTCGAATTCCGGTTCTCCAATACCGACAACATGCCCCATAACTTTTCCATCACGCTTCCCGGCGCCATGGAAGAAGTGGGGCTGCTGGCCGAAGCGACCGGGCGTGATCCGGATGCCATGGAACGGAACTACATCCCGGTCACCGACAAGATCCTGTTGGCCAGCAAGTTGCTGAATACGGGAGAATCGCAGTCGCTGTCGTTTGAAGTGCCTTCCGAACCCGGTGTGTATCCATACGTCTGTACGTATCCCGGTCACTGGATGCGCATGTACGGCGCGCTGTATGTCGTGGACGACCTGGACGCCTACCAGGATGATTCGGCGGCCTACCTGGCTAAAGTGAGTTTACCCATACAGGACGCGCTGCTGGCCAATCAGAGAAATCACGAATGGAAATTCGACGAGTTCGCCGAGGACATCGAGATGTTCGGTCACGGCCAGCGCTCCTTCGAAGTTGGCAAGCAGGTATTCAAGGTGGCGGCCTGCCAGGCCTGCCATCGCCTGGACGGCGAAGGCATTCAAGTGGGTCCCGAATTGGCAAAGCTGGATGAAAAGAAGAAGAACGTCGAACACATTCTCCGTTCGATCGTGGAGCCGTCCAAAGAGATCGAACCGAAGTTCCGCTCGTACCTGTTTGCCCTCGATTCGGGCCAGGTCATGACAGCCATGGTTTTGGAAGAGACCGGTGATGCTTACACGGTCGTCGAAAACCCGCTGGCGAAGTCGAAACCGGTGGTAATCAGCAAGGACGAAATCGTCGACAAGAAGGAATCGCCGAAATCGATCATGCCCGAAGGGTTGCTCAACAAGCTGACCCGCGAAGAAATCCTCGACCTCGCCGCTTTCGTCCTGTCCGGCGGCAACAAAGACCACGAAATGTACCAGGACCACCAGCACAAGCACTAATCCGACGGCGCCACCTTTGCGGAATTCCGAAAGAATACAAGCACGCAGCGCCAGCAAGTGTGTTGGAACGTAAGTGACTCGCTCGGTTGCGCTTCCTACTGGTATGACGATGGAACCCAGCGCTTTCCAACTCGCCAGTGTTTCACGAATCGAAACATGGCACGGTTGCCCTCTCGTCAGCATGGCGATTCACGACGGTGTTTGGAAGAGGTTATCGCCCAGAAGATGCAGGGACGGTACGATTGGGCACAGGATCGGCGGCGTGCGTCGTGATTCTGCGTGGATTTGTGGCTTAACCGGTTGATTTCGCGGCTTGATTTGCTAAGTTCACAGGCTCGCAATCGTTTCAAAAGCAAGTCATGTCACTCAATAAACCGGAGAAGTATTCATGTCGATGTATATTGGCGAAGCCCTGGTGGGCGATGGCAACGAGATTTCCCACATTGACCTCCTGATCGGCAGCAAGGACGGTCCCGTCGGCGCTGCCTTCGCGAGCGCGTTGGCGACGCAGAGCGAAGGGCATACCAACCTGCTGGCCGTGCTGACGCCGAACCTGGCGGTAAAGCCGGCGACGGTCATGGTCACCAAGGTGACGATCAAAGGCATGAAGCAGGCTGTGCAGATGTTCGGTCCCGCGCAGGCCGCCGTCGCCAAAGCGGTTGCGGATTCGGTTGCCGAGGGTGTGATTCCCAAGGATCAAGCCGAAGACCTGGTCATCGTGTGTGGCGTGTTCATCCACCCGGCCGCCGAAGATGACAAGAAGATCTACGAATACAACCTGCAGGCCACCAAGGATGCGATTGCCAACGCGATGTCCGGCAAGCCCTCGGCTGACGAAATGGTGGCGGGCAAAGACGCGGCCGCTCATCCGTTCCGCGGTTTCTAGTGCGACAATGCCAGAGGGTCGGACGTCATAAGAGCTCGAAGCGCAAGCGAGTGGGTCACTTACGTCCGAATACACTTGCTCGCGCTGCGTG